>NZ_JACHJU010000002.1:315932-631864 GCF_014203795.1 Streptosporangium album
GATCGACACTCCTGGGCACGTCGACTTCACCTACGAGGTGTCCCGCTCGCTCCAGGCCTGTGAGGGCGCGATCCTGCTGGTCGACGCCGCGCAGGGCATCGAGGCGCAGACCCTGGCGAACCTCTACCTGGCCATGAACAACGACATGACGATCATCCCGGTGCTCAACAAGATCGACCTGCCGGCCGCGCAGCCGGAGAAGTACGCCGCGGAGATCGCCCACCTCATCGGCTGCGAGCCGGAGGACGTGCTCAAGGTCTCCGGCAAGACCGGCGTGGGCGTCCGGGAGCTGCTCGACCACGTGGTGCGGAACATCCCGGCCCCGGTCGGCGACGCCGACGCGCCCGCCCGTGCGCTGATCTTCGACTCCGTCTACGACACCTACCGCGGCGTCATCACCTACGTCCGGGTCATGGACGGTCACCTGGGCAAGCGCGAGCGCATCCTGATGATGTCCACCGCCGCGGCCCACGAGACCCTGGAGATCGGCGTCATCTCGCCGGAGCCGAAGATCGCCGACAAGGGGCTCGGCGTCGGTGAGGTGGGCTACCTCATCACCGGCGTGAAGGACGTCCGCCAGTCGCGGGTCGGCGACACCGTCACCGCCGTCGCGCGCCCGGCCGCCGAGGCGCTCAGCGGCTACGAGCACCCCAAGCCGATGGTCTTCTCGGGCCTCTACCCGATCGACGGCGACGACTACCCCGAACTCCGCGAGGCCCTGGACAAGCTCCAGCTCAACGACGCCGCCCTGGTCTACGAGCCGGAGACCTCCGCGGCCCTGGGCTTCGGCTTCCGCTGCGGCTTCCTCGGCCTGCTCCACATGGAGATCGTCCGCGAGCGGCTGGAACGCGAGTTCAACCTCTCGCTCATCTCCACCGCGCCCAACGTCATCTACCGAGTGATCATGGAGGACGGCAAGGAGGTCACCGTCACCAACCCGTCGGAGTTCCCGACGGGCAAGGTCGACAAGGTCTTCGAGCCCATGGTGAAGTCCACGGTGCTGGTCCCCTCGGAGTTCATCGGCACCATCATGGAGCTCTGTCAGAACCGCCGGGGAAACCTGCAGGGCATGGACTACCTGTCCGAGGACCGCGTCGAGATCCGCTACACCATGCCGCTCGGCGAGATCATCTTCGACTTCTTCGACCAGCTCAAGTCCCGCACCCGCGGTTACGCCTCACTGGACTACGAGCCCTCGGGCGAGCAGGAGTCCGACCTGGTGAAGGTCGACATCCTGCTCCAGGGGGAGGCCGTGGACGCCTTCAGCGCCATCGTTCACCGGGAGAAGTCCTACGGCTACGGCGTCGAGATGGCCAAGAAGCTCCGCGAGCTCATCCCGAGGCAGCAGTTCGAGGTCCCGATCCAGGCCGCCATCGGCGCCCGCGTCATCGCCCGCGAGAACATCCGCGCCATCCGCAAGGACGTCCTCGCCAAGTGCTACGGCGGTGACATCTCCCGTAAGCGCAAGCTGCTGGAGAAGCAGAAGGAAGGCAAGAAGCGGATGAAGATGGTCGGCCGCGTCGAGGTGCCCCAGGAGGCCTTCGTCGCCGCGCTGTCCACCGAATCCTCCACCGACAAGTCCAAGAAGTAGCCGTCGTCCCGGCTCGGGGGCGGCCCGAGCCGGAACGACGGACGTGTGGGCGGGGCCGCCGGTGACCCGGAACCTGTACGGCCCCGCCCTGCTCTCGGGGGAAAACGCCTCAGCGCAGGACGCCGTAGAGCGCCGAGGTCAGTGACGCCTTGGCGTCGTCCTGGTCGATGGACCACATCATGGAGCCGCCGAGCCCTCTGAGGCGGATGTAGGCCGCCTTCTGGAGCAGCGTGGCGGGATCGTCGTAGGACCAGAACTCGTTTCCGTCGTAGATCCAGACGCTGCCGGTCAGCAGGTCGCGGTAGCGCCTGCCCGGCTTGTTCACCAGGTTCTTGTAGTCGTCGCTACCGGCCGCCCAGGTGCCGTACAGGCCGTTCCTGCCGCCGGTGACGCCGGTCCAGCCCTGCCCGTACGCCGGGACGCCGACCACGAGCTTCCTGGCCGGGGCGCCGCGGGACAGGTAGTCGCGGACGGTCTGGTCCACGCTGTACTTCACCGGGTTGGGGTCGCGCCGGTCGGTGAGCAGGTTGGCGTTGTGACCTGTGCGGTTCTCCCACGAGCCGTGCAGGTCATAGCCCTGGACGGTGGCGAAGGTGAGCTGCTTGAAGACGTCGCGGACCTCGAAGCCCGCGTCGATCTTCGCTACCGCGGCGGGCAGGAAGGCGGTCAGCTCGCTCCGCCGGTCCAGCTCGTCCATCTGGCGGCGGAGTTCGGTGACGAAGAGGGTGAAGTTCCGCCGGTCCTCGGGCCGGATGACGTTGCCGTCGTTGCCGGAGGAGCCCGGCCACTCCCAGTCCAGGTCGATGCCGTCGAAGACGCCGGCCCCGGTGCCGGGCGCTGCCAGTCCGCCCACGCGTCGGCGGAGACACAGTCTCCCTGGGCGCCGACGGAACCGAAGGCGTAGTTGATGTGCGTCAGCTTGGCGGCGGCACCGCTGGCATCCAGGTCCTTGACGTGGTAGTTGCGGGCGTAGATCCCCCACTGGATGAAGTACGCGACCCGTTTGAAGCGGTCGCCGTGGTCCGGGGCGGTCTGCGCCTGAGCCGGGGCCGGCAGGGCTGTCGCCGTGAGGCCGGCGGCAAGGGCCACCGCGAGCATGTGCCGGAGGAGTCTCCGCACGGGCTTCTCCACTTGCTTGGAGTAGTAACTTATAGGAAACTTTCCTTTAAGTTTTCACGGATCGTAGACCTGGGTGATCTACGCGTCAACGGTCTGCCGGAGATTCGCCGTCCCGGACGGCGCCGGGCGGTTTCCGGACCCGTGTCCCGGGCATCGCGGCCGGAGCGGCAGACTTGGTGTCGTGCCATCCACACTTCCCGACGGTGACCCCGTACCGGCCTCGGGCCGGCTCCCCGACAGCGCGCTCCACGGGCTCGGCGGGCGGCCCTTCGGCTTCTACGTCCACGTGCCCTTCTGTGTGACCCGCTGCGGCTACTGCGACTTCAACACCTACACGGCGTCCGAGCTGGGCCCGGGCGCCTCGCACAAGGACTACGCCGACACCGCCGTGGACGAGGTACGGCGGGCACGTGCCAACCTCGGCGACGTGGACCTGCCGGTCGAGACCGTGTTCTTCGGCGGGGGCACCCCCACCCTGCTGCCCGCGGCGGACCTGGTCCGGATCCTGGGCGCGATCGAGGAGGAGTTCGGGCTCGCTCCCGGCGCCGAGGTGACCACCGAGGCCAACCCCGAGTCCGTGGACCCGTCCTACCTGGCCGAGCTCCGGGCCGGTGGGTTCACCCGGATGAGCTTCGGCATGCAGAGCGCCCGCGAGCACGTGCTCGCGGTGCTGGACCGCCGGCACACGCCCGGCCGCCCGGCGCGCGCCGTACAGGAGGCCAGGGAGGCCGGGTTCGACCACGTCAACCTCGACCTGATCTACAGCACGCCGGGGGAGAGCGACGACGACTGGCGCGCCTCGCTGGCGGCGGCGATCGAGGCCGGGCCCGACCACGTGTCGGCCTACTCGCTGATCGTCGAGGACGGCACCAGGCTGGCCGCCAGAATCCGGCGCGGTGAGCTGCCGATGCCCGACGACGACGTGGCCGCCGACCGTTACCTCATCGCCGACGCCATGCTCGCCGAGGCCGGGTTCGAATGGTATGAGGTGTCCAACTGGGCGACCTCGGAGGCCGGACGCTGCCGTCACAACCTGCTCTACTGGACCGGCGGCGACTGGTGGGGGGTCGGCCCCGGCGCGCACAGCCACGTCGGGGGCACCCGGTGGTGGAACGTCAAGCATCCGGCGGCCTACGCCCAGCGCCTGTCCTCCGGCGTCTCGCCCGCGCACGCGCGCGAGGTGCTCACTCCGCAGGACAGGGCGGTGGAGCGGCTGATGCTGGAGCTCAGGCTCGCCCAGGGCTTCCCGCTCAAGGAGATCGAACGGCCGCCGGTGGTCGCCCGGGCGCTGGCCGACGGCCTGCTGGAGGCGGAGCCGTTCAAGACGGGCCGCGCGGTGCTGACACTGCGCGGCCGTCTCCTGGCCGATGCCCTGGTCCGCGATCTGACATGAGATCGTCCGCGTTCAGCTGACGAATCGGATGCTCAGCGGGTAGCGGTAGTTCTCGCCCCGGTTGGCCGAGACAGCAGCGATGATCATGAAGATGAGCGACCCGATCCAGACCACCGGCATCAGGAGGAATCCGATCAGCACGAAGGCCAGGACCCAGGAGACCATGTAGGCGATCACCAGGGTGAGCTGGAAGTTGAGTGCCTCGGCCGCCTGGTCGCGCACGTAGGGGGACTCGTCCTTCTTCACGAGATACATCACCAGAGGGCCGGCGAACCACGTCAGCAGGCCCAGCAGATGGGCGAGCATCGCCATAGTGGTGTCGTCGCCGCCGGGTCGGGGGCCGTACGTCCCCGGCGGTGCCGGGTGCCCGTACCCGGGCGGTGGCCCGTACCCGCCGTACGGCCCGGGCGGCTGGTAGGCGTCCTGGTAGCCGTAACCCCCTGTTCCGTACGGCGGGGCGGCGGGAGGCGGGTAGCCCTGGCCGCTCTGTCCGTACGGCGAGGCGGGAGGCGGCGGGTTGCCTTGACCGGGCTGGGTGTGACCGGATCGAGGCGGCTGATCGATGTGTCCGGTGTGCTCGTCGTCCGCGGATTCCTGTCGCGGGCCGTCGGGACTGTCACTCATGACCCCTCCTGATGGGGTGTGGCGGGGTTAGTCGTCTTCGCTCGGAGCGGTCACGAAGTCGATCAGCTCCTCGACCGGGCCGAGGAGCTCCGGCTCCAGATCGGCGTAGGTGGTGACCGATCCGAGAATACGGCGCCAGGCGTCTCTGGGCTCCAGATCCCAGCCCAGGGCGGCGATGACCCCCTCTTTCCAGGGGAGACCACGCGGGACCGCCGGCCAGGAGGCGATCTTCAGCACCGAGGGCCTGACCGCCTGCCAGACGTCCACGAACGGGTGCCCGACGATCAGCACGTGCGGTGAGGAGACCTGGGAGGCGATCCGGCTCTCCTTCGATCC
This sequence comes from Streptosporangium album, assembly GCF_014203795.1. Classification (NCBI taxonomy): domain Bacteria; kingdom Bacillati; phylum Actinomycetota; class Actinomycetes; order Streptosporangiales; family Streptosporangiaceae; genus Streptosporangium; species Streptosporangium album. The sequence goes on from NZ_JACHJU010000002.1 coordinate 320,996, forward strand.
GGGGATCAGGTGGTCGACGAGCACGCCCAGACGGCGGTCCGGACCGGGACCGAACTCCGCCACGATCGAGGGCAGGTGGTCGATCCCCTCCAGATACTCCACGACCACGCCCTCGACCCGGAGGTCGTGGCCCCAGACCTTCTCCACGAGCGCCGCGTCGTGCACGCCCTCCACGTAGATCCGGCTCTCCTTGGCCACCCTGGCCCGCAGGCCCTCCACCGCGATGGAGCCCGAGGCGCTCCGCCGGGGAGCCTGCGGCGCGGTGGCGGGCCGTACCAGCGTCACCACCTTGCCCTCCAGGAGGAAGGCGGCGGGCTCCAGCGGGAACAGCCGCCGTCGCCCGAACCGGTCCTCCAGCGTGACGGCTTCCTTGTCGCAGGCCACCACGGCGCCGCAGAAGCCGCCGTCGACGTCCTCCACGACCAGGTCGAGCTCGGCGGGGACCTGGGGGATCTTTCCCTTGAGAGGGCGCCGCCAGTTCTCCGCAAGCACGTCACGCTCGTACATCAGCCACCGCCCACTCTCTCGCCATGGATCAAGGGGACGGTAGCAAAAGCCACGATCACCCGCTGTACGGTCCGGGAGGTCCCCACTGCGAGACCGCCGCCTGGCGCTTGCGGGCGCCGCTCCGCCTCACCAGTACGACGATCGTGACGACGACCGCCAGCAGGAAGCCTGCGCTCGGCACCGCGACCAGCGCGACCGTTCCGCCCATCAGAGAGCCGGTGACGAGTTCCCTGCCCACGCCGAACCTGGCGCTCGACGCCTCGGGGGTGGTGCACGTGAGCTGGTAGTCGCCCTTCTTGTCCACCCCCACCCGCAGAGCCATCTCCCAGATGACGCCGTCCGCGGTCACGGTCTGCTGGACGCTCGGCCGCTGGAGCCTGACCGTTCCCGGATCGCCCTGGATCTGGCACTCGTACGTGGTGCCCGCCACGGCCGAGACGTAGATGGCGGGCCTGTCCGCCGGATCGAGCGGGACCGTCACGGTCTTGCCCGCGTCGAACGAGCCGGTGGGCGCGGCGTCGGTGATGGCGCCGACGAGGCCGCCGGCGAAGCCGGCGACCCCGACGATCACGCTGAGCACGAAGACGAGCCAGGCGCCGACGATCCATCCGACACTGGGCTTGATCTTCGCCTTCGGTCCGGGTCCCTGAGGCGCGCCGTAGCCGGGGGGCGCGTAGCCGTAGGAGGGGGCGCCCTGCTGCTGCGGGCCATAGGGCTGCTGAGGCGCGCCGTAACCTGGTGCGCCCGATGGGGGTACAAAATCATGGGACATGTCATAAATTGTGGGTCTTGCCGCTTGTATAGCGATAGCAGTCGGCTTGACGACTACTTGGCTCTGCCATCCTGACGTCGTGTCATCGCACCCCGCGAGCAGGGGCCGTACACTTGGCACTCGGGAACACAGAGTGCCAGACCTGGCGTTTCACGTTCGGGTGTGGGCAGGGAGGTGAGCGCGTTGGTCGACGACCGTAAGTTGGCGGTGCTCCGCGCCATCGTCGAGGACTACGTGTCCACCAACGAGCCGGTGGGCTCCAAGGCCCTCGTCGAACGGCACAACCTGGGTGTCTCGCCCGCGACCATCCGTAACGACATGGCGGTGCTGGAGGAGCAGGGCTACATCGCCCAGCCCCACACCAGCGCCGGCCGGGTCCCCACCGACAAGGGCTACAGGCTGTTCGTCGACCGGCTTTCGCGGGTGAAGCCGCTGTCGAGCGCGGAGAAGAAGGCCATCGAGACCTTCCTCGCCGGCGCCGTGGACATCGACGACGTCGTCATGCGCACGGTGCGGCTGCTGGCACAGCTCACCCGTCAGGTCGCCGTCGTGCAATACCCCACGCTGACCAACTCCACGGTCCGCCACGTCGAGCTGGTCCCGCTGAGCGAGCGCCGGCTGATGTTCGTGCTCATCACCAACACGGGACGGGTCGAGCAGCGCGTGGTCGAGCTGCCCGACGTGGTCGACGAGAACCGGGTCGCCCATCTGCGCGCGACTCTCAACGCCTGCCTGGACGGGTGCGGGCTGGCCTGTGTCCCGGACATGGTCGCCGATCTGCCCGCCCGGCTTCCGGCGGAGGACCGGCCGCTCGCGGCCACGGTTCTGTCGGTGCTGCTGGAGTCCCTGGTGGACCGGCATGATGAAAAGATTGTCTTCGCCGGGGCCGCCAACCTCGCGGGAGCCGACTTCACCGTCGGACTCCGCGATGTGCTGGAGGCTCTGGAAGAGCAGGTCGTGCTCATGCGCCTGCTCGGTGAGACCTCCGACGTGTCGGCGCTGACGGTGCGGATCGGCTCGGAGAACCCCTACACGGGTCTCCAGGGCACATCGATCGTCGCCGCCGGATACGGTTCGGGGGACAAGCAACTGGCCCGGCTCGGTGTGCTGGGTCCGACGCGAATGGACTACCCGGTCACGATGGGCGCGGTGCGCGCGGTGGCACGCTACGTCAGCCAGATCCTGGCTGCATCCTAAGAGGTCAACTAAGTGGCTAAGAGCGACTACTACGGCACCCTCGGGGTGCGCCGCGACGCCAGTGCGGAAGAGATCAAGAAGGCGTACCGCCGCCTGGCGCGAGAGCTGCATCCCGACGTGAACCCCGATCCTGAGACCCAGGAGCGGTTCAAGGACATCACGCAGGCCTACGAGGTGCTGTCCGATCCCAACAAGCGCCAGATGTACGACATGGGAGCCGATCCGTTCGCCTCGGGTGCCGGCGCGCAAGGTTTCGGGGCGGGCTTCCCGTTCAGCGACATCATGGACGCCTTCTTCGGAGCGGCCGGCGGCGGCGGTGGTCGCGGTCCCCGGTCACGTGCCCGCCGGGGCCGCAACGCCACCATCCGGGTGGAGCTCGACCTGAGCGAGTCGGCCTTCGGCACCACCCGTGAACTGGTGGTCGACACCGCCGTGCTCTGCGAGGTCTGCACGGGCTCCGGCGCCGCAGCCGGCACCCACCCCGACACCTGTGACATGTGCCATGGCCGCGGCGAGGTCTCCCAGGTCACACGGTCCTTCCTGGGGCAGGTCATGACCTCCCGTCCCTGCCCCCAGTGCGGTGGATTCGGTTCGATCATCCGCAACCCCTGCCAGGAGTGCTCCGGCGACGGCCGGGTCCGCACGCGGCGGACCATCAAGGTCCGCATCCCGGCAGGAGTGGAGGACGGCACCCACATCCAGCTCGCCGGCGAAGGCGAGATCGGTCCCGGTGGCGGCCCGCCCGGCGACCTGTTCCTGGAGATCGTCGAGCGTCCGCACGAGATCTTCGAACGCCGGGGCGACGATCTGCACTGCACCGTGCAGATCCCCATGACCGCCGCCTCGCTGGGCACCATCCTGACCATGGAGACGCTCGACGGCGCGGAGGAGCTCGACATCCGGCCGGGCACCCAGTCCGGGCAGACCATCCCGCTCTACGGCCGGGGCGTCCAGCACCTCAACGAGACCGGCCGCGGCGATCTGCTGATCCACGTCAATGTGGAGACGCCCGCCCGCCTCGACCCGGCCCAGGAGGAGCTCATGCGCGAGCTCGCCAAGCTCCGTGGCGAGGAGCGCCCGCCCGGCAAGTTCGCCCCCGGCCAGCAGGGATTCTTCTCCCGGCTACGGGACGCTTTCAATGGCCGCTGACAGAGGCGCCCGTCGGCACGCCTCCAACGGCCGATGACGGTCCCGGTCTTCCTGGCCGAGGCGGCCGATCTGGCCCGTGCGGAGTTCACGTTCGGCGGTCCGGAAGGCCGTCACGCCGCGGCTGTACGGCGGTTGCGGGCCGGGGAACGGCTCGACCTGACCGATGGTGCGGGCGCCGTGGCCGAGTGCGTGGTCCGCGAGGCGGGCAAGGACTCCCTCCGCGTCGAGGTACTGCGCCGTTACGATGTGCCGGCTCCGCACCCCCGTCTGGTCGTGGTGCAGGGGCTGCCCAAGGGAGACCGGGGCGAGCTGGCCGTGGAGATGATGACCGAGGCGGGGGTCGACGTGATCGTCCCCTGGGCCGCAGCCCGGTCCGTGACCCAGTGGAAGGGCGAGCGGGCGGTCAAGTCGCTCAGTCGCTGGCGTTCCACGGCGAGGGAGGCGGGCAAGCAGTCTCGCCGCTTCCACCTGCCCGAGGTGACCGGGCCCGCCACCACCGCCGGGGTCGCCGCGCTCCTGTCGGAGGCCGCCCTGGGGATCGTGCTGCACGAGGAGGCGGCCTCCCCGCTCTCCACCATGGAGCTCCCCGGCACCGGAGACATCGTCGTGGTGGTCGGACCTGAGGGCGGGGTCGCCGATGAGGAGATCGCCGCGTTCCGGGAGGCGGGAGCCGTGCCGGCGCTGCTCGGGCCGACGGTGCTGCGCACTTCGACGGCGGGGGTCGCCGCGGCGGCCGTGTTGCAGGCGCGCACCGGCCGCTGGTGATCTCCTAGCGGCCGGAGGAGATGGTGGTCGGCGCCTCCGTCGGCATCGGAGGTGCCGTTTCGTCGGGCGGCGGGCACTCCTCGACCAGGCAGGGGCTCTCCGAGGGGGCGGTGGAATGGGAGGGCTTCGACGTCGGGGTCTCCCTGCACTCCTCCGGAAGCCCCTCCGGCTCGACCACCGTGCCGTCGGGGAGTGTCGTGGGACAGGTGGCGGACGGCGTGGGCTTCGGAGTCGGCTTCGAGGTCGGCTTCGGCGTGGGCCTGGGAGTCGGTCCGGTGCTCCTGGAGTGGGTGGGGAGCGGCGCGGGCGCCGTGGTTTCCGACCCCGGCCGGGTGACGGCCGGGAGCTGGTCGTCATCGTTCGAGGGAGCCCGCGAGGTGGCGGACAGATCGGGCGAGGTCGACTGAGTGTAGGTGACCTCCCCGCTGTTCACCGTCTGGCTCACCTGTTCGCGGAATTCCGGCACCACCATGACGACGGTGGCCGCGACCAGGACGGCTCCGGCGACAGAGGCTCCGGCGCGCCACCACACCAGGCCGCGGAGCCCACGTCTTTCCACGCGGGCGCGGATGATCTCCAGACCGTCAGGGGAGGGAACGACCGAGTTCGCCTCCGCACTGAGGACACGGCGGAGCAGCTCGCCGTACTCGTCCGGGGAGTCGGTCATGACAGTTGCTCCAGTGAGGTTCGTAGGGCGGCCATACCGCGAGCCGTGTGGCTCTTGACCGCGCCCTTGCTGATGCCCATGGCGTGGGCGATCTGCGCTTCTGACAGGTCACCGTAATAGCGCAGGACCAGTGCCTCGCGCTGACGTGCGGGCAGGCCACGAAGCGCCTCGATGACGGCAGACCGCTCGAACTCCCCGATCGCGCCGTTCTCGGCGCTCGGCGCGTCCGGCATGCCCTTGGGAGCGTACTTCTCCACGACCGCCCGGTGCCGAAGCACCGAACGGGATCGATTGACGACCGATTGGCGCAGGTAGGCGAGTGCCTTGTCGGTGTCACGCAGGCGACGCCAGGCGCCATGGATGGCGACGAACGCGTCCTGCACGACCTCCTCCGCGGTAGCCATATCGCGGACGAGTAACACGGCGAGACGCACAAGCGACCGATAGTGCGCGCTGTACAGCGCGGTAACGGCCATGTCGGCATCCCATCCGACGGGCACCGCCCCCAGCGACCTGTCGGCCACGAGGGTCTCGGTGGTCACATCAGTGGGACGCTCGGCCTTCCCAGAGGGTTTACGCTCTTCCGGTTCATTAGGGGGCATGACCCAGTCGTGTCCTCGCCAGGCGGCCATATCGTGCGAATCGCAATGGTCTGTAGTTGTTGAAGTTTGCACACCCACCATATCCGGGTGGATCTTTCTTTGCTGGCGATGCGCCATCACCGATTGGCAACGCCAGGGGAGGATAGGGTGCCTGCATGGTGAGCGAAGCCGACTGCCTGTTCTGCAAGATCGTGGCCGGGGAGATCCCCGCGAAGATCGTTCATGAGACCGATCGCACGCTGGCCTTCCGCGACGTCAACCCGCAGGCGCCCACGCACGTGCTCGTGGTCCCCAAGGACCACTACCCGGACGCGGCCGCGCTGGCCGCCGCCGACCACGGACTCGCCGACGACGTGCTCAAGGCCGCGCACGCGGTCGCCGAGCAGGAGGGTGTCGCCGGCTCGGGATACCGCCTGGTCTTCAACACCGGGGCCGAGGCGGGCCAGACCGTCTTCCACGTGCACGGACATGTGCTGGGCGGGCGTGGTCTGACCTGGCCGCCCGGATAAAACCGGTAAGCGCGACGGCGTCGATCACGGATACGATGGCGGAGAAGTTCCACGCCGATATCTGGAGGCGAACAGGCCGAAAGGCCCGCCTATGTCCGAGACAAACGATTCCAGCAGAACGTCCCCACCGCGATCGAAGGGCCCCAGCCGGACCCAAGCAAAGGTGGTGATTCCGGACGATCATTCGATGGTCAGCCTGCTGGGCTCGCGCGATGAGCTGTTGCGGGTCATCGAGGGTGCCTTCCGCGCCGACATCCACGTCCGGGGCAACGAGATCACGATCACCGGTAGCCCGGAGGAGAGCAGCACCGTGGTGCGCCTCTTCGAAGAGATGTCGGAGCTCGTCCGGGGAGGGGCGGAGCTCACGGTCGACGCCGTGGAGCGGAGCATCGCGATGCTGCGGATGACCTCCGACCGTCCGGCCGAGGTGCTCTCCCTCGACATCATCTCCTCGCGGGGCCGGACCATCCGTCCGAAGACGGTGAACCAGAAGCGCTACGTCGACGCGATCGACAAGCACACCGTCGTCTTCGGCATCGGTCCCGCCGGCACCGGCAAGACCTATCTCGCGATGGCAAAGGCGGTAAGGGCCCTTCAGGAGAAGAAGGTCAACCGGATCATTCTCACGCGTCCCGCGGTCGAGGCGGGCGAGCGGCTGGGCTTCCTGCCCGGCACGCTCTACGAGAAGATCGACCCCTACCTGCGTCCTCTCTACGACGCGTTGCACGACATGCTCGATCCCGAGTCGATCCCCCGGCTGATGGCCGCGGGCACGATCGAGGTCGCCCCCCTCGCCTACATGCGAGGCCGCACGCTCAACGACGCCTACATCATCCTGGACGAGGCACAGAACACCTCGGCCGAGCAGATGAAGATGTTCCTGACGCGCCTGGGCTTCAACTCGAAGATCGTTGTCACCGGTGACGTCACCCAGGTCGACCTGCCGGGTGGCACGCTGAGCGGCCTGAGGGTGGTGCAGGAGATCCTTGAGGGCATCCCTGACATTCACTTCAGCCGTCTGACCAGTGCGGACGTGGTGCGGCACAAGCTGGTGGGCGACATCGTGGACGCCTATGGGCGCTATGACGAGACGCAGCGGCAGACCAACGCGTCGCAGGTGATCAAGGGTGTGGTAAAGCGCCCTCGGGAGAGAACATGAGCGGCGGGCCGCGTAGTGAGCGAGAAGCGGTGAGCGACCAGTGAGCATCGAGGTCAACAACGAATCCGGCGTCGAGGTCGACGAAGGGCTCATCGTCTCCCTGGCCGGATACGTGCTGGGGCGGATGGGCATCAACCCGCTCGCCGAGCTGTCGATCCTGATCGTGGACGAAGAGGCCATGTCGGTGCTGCACGAGCAGTGGATGGGGGAGCCCGGTCCGACGGACGTGCTCTCCTTCCCGATGGACGAGCTGCGTCCCGGGCCGGGCTCCGGAGCCCGGCAGGAAGGCGACGCCCCCACCGACCCCGCGCTCCTGGGTGATGTGGTGCTCTGTCCGCAGGTGGCCGCCAAGCAGGCCTCCGAGGCCGGGCACAGCGCCGAGGCGGAGTTGGAGCTGCTGTGCACGCACGGCATCCTCCACCTGCTCGGTTACGACCACGCCGAGCCCGATGAGCACAAGGAGATGTTCGGCCTGCAGGGCGAGCTCCTGGAATCGTGGCGGGAGGTGCGCACCCAACGGTGAACTTCGCCAACGGGTGGTTGTTCTCAGCCATCGTCCTCGTCGTGATCGGCGGTCTGATAGCCAGCGCGGAGACGGCTCTGGCCCGCATCTCACGCGTGCGCGCTGAGGAGTTCGTCCGTGACGGACGCCGGGGCGCGGGGCGCCTGCAGGCGATCGTCGCCGATCCACCGCGCTACCTCAACCTGCTGCTTCTGCTCAGGCTGAGCTGTGAGCTGATCGCCACGGTGATCGCCACGCTGCTCTTCATCGACTGGCTCGACGACCAGGGTTGGGCCTATGCCGCCGCGGCGGCGGTCATGATCGTGGTCAGTTATGTGATCGTCGGCGTCTCCCCGCGCACACTGGGCCGCCAGCACGCCGAGCCGATCGCGCTCGCCAGCGCCCCTCTCGTGTACGGCCTGACCCGTATCTTCGGCCCGCTCCCCAAGCTGCTCATCCTGCTCGGCAACGCGGTGACGCCCGGCAAGGGTTTCAGGGAGGGGCCGTTCACCTCCGAGGCCGAGCTGCGCGACCTGGTCGACCTGGCCGAGGAGCGCAGGGTCATCGAGCCGGACGAGCGGGAGATGATCCACTCGGTCTTCGAGCTCGGGGACACCCTGGTCCGCGAGGTCATGGTGCCCCGTACCGACATGGTGTTCATCGAACGCGGCAAGACGTTGAACCAGTCCCTGTCGCTCGCCCTGCGCAGCGGCTTCTCCCGGATCCCCGTGGTCGGTGAGAACGAGGACGACGTCATCGGCATCGCCTACCTCAAGGACATCGTGCGCCGGGTGCAGGAGACGGGTGACGACGGCCGTGCCGAGCAGGTCGAGACGATCATGCGTCCGGCCACCTACGTGCCGGAGAGCAAGCCCATCGACCAGCTCCTCCGTGAGATGCAGGCCCGCCAGATCCACCAGGCCATCGTCATCGACGAGTACGGCGGGACCGCCGGTCTGGTCACCATCGAGGACGTCCTCGAGGAGATCGTCGGTGAGATCACCGACGAGTACGACCAGGAGGCTCCCCGGGTGGAGCCGCTGGACGACGGATCGGTCCGGGTGACGGCCAGGCTTCCCGTGGGGGATCTGGCGGACCTGTTCGGCATCGAGCTTGAGGTGGACGACGTCGAGACCGTCGGCGGTCTGCTGGCGCACGCGCTGGGCCGGGTGCCGATCGCGGGTTCCCAGGCCGTGGTGGAGGGACTCAGCCTGACAGCGGAGAGCCTCGCCGGACGCCGTAACCGGATCGGCACGGTTCTCGTCAGGCGGACCGCCCCCGCCGAGCCCGACTCGGTCGGGGCCTCGTCGGAACACGATTAACCTCGGGCGGTGGTGAACGGCGCCGATTGATAAACCGGTCGTAGGGTTGTGGCGGGACCGGTGAAAAGCCGGGTCGGCGCTGATGCGTTCCAAACATTCCGCAACCGTTCTGCAAGCGGCGCCTGTCATTCTCAACTCACGGCACCCGGTCGCGCGGGAGCCGGTGGAGATTGTCCTCGATGCCGGGAGGGGTCTGTGGCATCAGGGGCGACTCCGCGGGGGGAAGAGCGCCAAGGTGGCCGTCACCTGGTCCCCGCGTCGCTCACTTAAGGGTGTTCTCGGCCGCATTATGCGGCCGAGAACACCCTTAAGCGTTTCTCGATGATTGCTGCTTTTGCCGATGGGGAAGAAAGTGGAGCGGCGGGGACAGTATTCCTCGCACGTGACATCGGGGGAATAGTCATGACGCGAGGGATCCGAACCGCCATTGCGGTGGGCGCCTGTGGGATTCTGGCCGGCGCGTTGGCGGCGTGCGGCACAGGGACGGGCTACACCGGAAAGACCGGAAAAGACGCAGGCACGGAGCTGGCGCGGCTGCGGGGGTTGTTACCGAAGGCACAGGAGTTACCGGACGGATTCTCCACCCGTCCCGGTGAGGCGTGGAAGTCTCCTTTCCGCCCGGCCGGCCGCGACTGCCGGCTCGTCTTCGCCATGGCGGGTGGCCGCACGCCGCAGCGGGCGCCCGGGGTCAGGGTGGACGCGACCTACGCGGGCGACGAGCTGGGTGAGCTGGCCGGGGTCGGCCTGGCGTCCTATACCGGCGACGACGCCGAGCAGCGCTTCGAGGAGCTGACCGAGGCCCTGGACGGTTGCCCTGTCGCCCGGAGTACCCGGCCGGGCATGGGCACCTCCCTGAGGGTGTCCAGCCTGAAGCTGGACACCCTCGGCGACGACGTGCAGGCCAAGCGGCTGCGGGGCAGGCTGGACGGATATCCCTACGAGATGCACGTGGTCTTCGCCCGTGTCGGAGGCACCCTGGTCTCGCTGGTGCACACCGGTCTGGCGGACGTCGATGTCAGACGCACCCAGCAGCTCGCCCAGTTCCTCGTCGAACGGGCGGCCCCCTGACCGCGGCCGGCGCTCATCCCTGCCGCCGGCGGTACGGGAGGATCCGCAGTTCGCCCTGGGCGGTGCGGCCGGACACGGTTCCGGAGTCGGTCGTCGCCGTGACGTCGGTGGTCACGGGCACACTCAGGGTGTAGCGACCCTGGCAGGCGGGGTCGCCCGGCTCATCCCTGCCATGGCAGTCCACGTGGATCCGCAGGGTTCTGCCGTTCCACGACTCGGACAGGTCAGGCCTGCCCGAGGAGGGGCCGGGCCCGCCCTCGGTCCAGACGAGCTCCCGCTTCAGGGAGAGCTGCCCCGTCCGGCCGGGGACGACGGTGACGTCGGCCTGCCCGCTCGCGAGCACGACGAGGTCCGGCGGCAGGAACGTGTAGTCCCGCACGGAGGTCTCGGACAGCCGGGCGGGGGCGAGCAGGGAGCTGTCGTAGGAGGGGTCGTCCGCCTGCGTCCGGCTCACCTCGGGCCACACGGCCAGGGCTATACCGGACACGGTCAGCGCGGTGAGCGTCCCGCCCACGGCGATCCAGGCGGTCCGGACGTTGCTACGCATCGACATGTCTCTCTCTTCAGACCTTGAGGAATCGCAGTACGGCGAGCACCCGGCGGTGATCCTTGTCGGCGCCCGAGAGGCCGAGTTTGGTGAAGATGTTGTTGATGTGCTTGCCGACGGCGCCCTCGCTGACCACCAGGGCTTCGGCGATCCCCGCGTTGGACCGGCCCTCCGCGATCAGCGCCAGCACCTCGTGCTCCCTGCGGGTCAGCAGGTCCAGCGGGTCGCTGTGCCTGCGGATCAGGAGCTGGGCCACCACTTCCGGGTCCAGGGCCGTGCCGCCGGAGGCGACCCGGCGCAGGGCGTCCAGGAACTCGGTGACGTCGGCCACCCGGTCCTTGAGCAGGTATCCGATGCCGCTGGTCTCGGTGGACAGAAGCTGGGTGGCGTAGCGTTCCTCGACGTACTGCGAGAGCACGAGGATCGCCAGGCCCGGTCGCTGGCGGCGGAGCACCAGCGCCGCGCGCAGGCCCTCGTCGGTGTGCGAGGGCGGCATCCGCACGTCGGTGACGACGAGGTCGGGCTCGTGTTCGTCCACGGCGCGCAGCAGGCCCTCGGCGTCGGCCACCGCCGCCACGACCTCCATGCCCGCCGAGCCGAGCAGCCAGACGAGCCCCTCCCGCAGGAGGACGGAGTCCTCGGCGAGCACTACACGCATGGCAGCTCCACCCTGATCGCCGTCGGACCACCCGGTGGGCTGTCGACGTCCAGTGTCCCGTCCACCGAGCCGACCCGCTGGGCCAGGCCGCGCAGCCCGGTTCCTCCGCCGAGGCGGGCGCCTCCCCGGCCGTCGTCCACGACGGCCAGGCGGAGCCTGTCGCCGGCGCGCCGGACCGTGACCTCGGCGGTGGAGGCCCCGGCGTGCTTGGAGACGTTGGTCAGCGCCTCCGAGACCACGAAGAAGGCGACCGCTTCGATCGTCGGCGACGCCCGCTCCGGCACGTCGACGCGGAGCCGTACGGGGAACGGGGCCCGCGCGGCGATGCCGGACAGCGCCGCGTCCAGGCCCTGATCGTTGAGCACGGCCGGGTGGAGGCCGCGTACGAAGTCGCGCAGCTCCTTCAGGGCCTGTTTGGACTCCTCGTGGGCCTGGGCGATGGCCTGCCGCGCGGGCTCGGGCACGTCGGTGAGCATGGTCCGGGCCATCCCCAGGCTCATCGCGAGCGAGACCAGCCGCTGCTGGGTGCCGTCGTGCAGATCCCGTTCGATGCGGCGGCGCTCGGCGTCGGCGGCGTCCACCACCTCGGCGCGGCTCTCCTGCAGGGTCTCGACCCGCTGGACGAGCTGGTCACTGAGACTGGGACCGAGCAGGGCCTCAGCGGCGATCACGTCCAGTGCGGTGACCCCGCGCGCCACCCACGGTCCGGCGATGAGCAGGGCCGACGCGAGCAGGGTGAACACCGTTATCATCCAGCCCTCCGCCAGGACCCACCCCCGGACGGCGAACTCGGCCGCGACCAGGCCACCCGCCCATGCCCCGATGACCATGACGCCCCCGATCACGTTGATCAGCGGTGCCAGCAGATGGTAGGCGAGCTGCCGCCAGGTGCTCCTCGCCCGCGCCTCCCGGTACAGCAGCTTCAGCGGGTTGCGCTCCCTGGGGCGTCGGGGTGCCTCGGGGATGTCCACGTCCAGGAAGGCGAGGAACCGGGCCCGCTGCAACCGGGTGAACAACGGCACGGACCAGAAGAGCAGCAGCAGCGCGATCAACGGGACCACCACGGTCCACGCCAATAGCACCGACAGCACGGTCAGCCCGGCGACCACCGCCAGGGCCAGCAGGGCCATCGGGACACCCGTCACCACGTGCGCGGTGCGGAGCCAGGTCCGCGCCGACCAGTGGGCGCGGATCCTGTCCCAGGGAGTGATCAGTCCGGTGGTGGTCATACGACCACCGTAGAGACCGGGACCGCCTGGCGACATGGGCGAGATATCCCGGAAAAGGGTGAGGAAAACTCCACCCCGCGAGGGGGCCCGGGTCGTTCGGGGCAACCGAGCCGCCTGCCGCACCCGCTGGGACGCTCATCGGCTGGACCGTCGGCGCACGGCCTCTGACCGGCAGGTCCCATCGGACCGGTCGAAACGGCGGGACTAGCATGAAAGGTGATTCCCTGCGATGTCCGGAAGCGGGAGCGGGGTCTGCCGCTCCTTCTCCGCCGATGCGGCGCCCGTCCGGGCGCCACGGCATGTACGCCAACCAGTGCGGGAGGGAACACATGGCACAGGAACTCAAGGGTAAGAAGATTGCGATCTTGGCGACCGACGGTGTCGAGCGGGTAGAACTCGAACAGCCGCGCGGAGCGCTGCACGGGGCCGGAGCGAGAACCGAGATCCTGTCGATTCACCCCGGCGAGATCCAGGCCCGTCAGTGGGACATGAACCCGGCCGGGACCTTCGCCGTCGACCGGCTGGTCTCCGATGCCTCTACCGGCGATTACGACGCGCTGCTCCTGCCCGGGGGCACCATGAACCCGGACCAGCTCCGGATGAACCGGGACGCTGTCGGCTTCGTCAAGGCGTTCGTGGCGACGGGCAAGCCCATCGGCACGATCTGCCACGGCCCGTGGACGCTGGTGGAGGCCGACGCCGTGCGAGGGCGCCGGATCACCTCCTGGCCGAGTATCCGCACGGACCTGCGTAACGCCGGGGCGACCGTGGTCGACGAGGAGGTCGTCATCGACCGGCAGATCATCTCCAGTCGCTCGCCGGCTGACCTGCCGGCCTTCTGCGCCGCGATCGTCGAGCAGTTCGCCAAGGCCGGGCAGCAGGTTCCCGGCTGACCTGCGCGGCGGGTGACAGCGCCGCGGGGGCCGACCGTAACCGGCTGGGCCGCGCGCAGCGCGCCCTGGCCCGCGCCGTCTCCGACGCCTCCTGGCGGGAGTTGCGCTCCATGCTGGAGTACAAGACGGATTGGTATGGGCGGAAGTCGGTGGTCGTGGACCGGTGGTTTCCCTCCTCCAAGCTGTGCTCGGCGTGCGGCGTGATCGCTCCGTGTGTGAGACGGCGGGCAGGTCGATGGGGACCGGACGCCGCGCGCTGGCTACCCTTGCGCTGTGAGTGACGCGACCCTCGACCCCGAGGACAACAAGATCATCGTTCTGGCGCGTTCCGCCCGCGCCCGCAACGGCGCCGCCGAGGGCGCCGCCGTGCGCGACGAGACCGGCCGGACCTACGCGGCGACGAACGTGGCACTGCCGTCGCTGACGCTCTCGGCGCTGCAGGTCGCCGTGGCGATGGCCGTCTCCAGCGGTGCGGAGTCCCTGGAGGCGGCGGCGCTGGTCACCGCGGGGGACGGACCGGCCGACGCGGACGCGCGGGCGGTCCGCGAAATGGGCGGCACGACACTGCTCGTGGCCGATCCCGGCGGGACCGTGCGTCCGAGCTGAGGCCGGCATCGGCGACAATGGTTGACGTGAGTTCCTCAGCTGCTGATTTCCATGCCGGTTTCGCCTGCTTCGTCGGCCGGCCCAATGTCGGTAAATCCACGCTGATGAACGCGTTGGTCGGCACGAAGGTGGCGATCACCTCCTCCAAGCCCCAGACCACCCGCCGGGTCATCCGCGGCATCGTGCACCGCCCGGACGCCCAGCTCATCATCGTCGACACCCCCGGCCTGCACCGGCCCCGCACCCTGCTGGGCGAGCGGCTGGACAGCCTGGTGCTGTCCACGCTCACCGAGGTCGACGTGATCGGGTTCTGCGTGCCCGCCAACGAGCCCATCGGCAAGGGCGACCGGTTCATCGCCGAGAAGCTCGCCGCGGTCAAGAAGACCCCCGTCGTCGCCGTGGTGACAAAGTGTGACCTGGCCACCCGTGAGCAGATCGCCGCCCAGCTCCTGGCGCTCTCCCAGCTCGCCGACTTCGATGAGATCGTCCCCGTCTCGGCGCAGTCGGGTGACCAGCTCGACGTGCTGGCCGGCGTGCTGATCGACCGGCTCCCCGAGAGCCCTCCGCTGTACGAGGGCGGCCGGCTCACCGACGAGCCGGAGCAGGTGCTGGTGGGCGAGTTGATCCGCGAGGCGGCGCTGGAGGGCGTCCGGGACGAGCTGCCGCACTCGATCGCGGTCGTCGTCGACGAGATGCTGCCCCGGGAGGGCCGAGACGACCTGCTCGACATCTACGCGCACATGTTCGTCGAGCGGCCGTCGCAGAAGGCCATCGTGATCGGGCACAAGGGCAGCCGCCTCAAGGACGTCGGCAGCCGCGCACGCCAGCAGATCGAGGCGTTGCTCGGCACCCGGGTCTATCTCGACCTGCGGATCAGCGTCGCCAAGGACTGGCAGCGCGATCCCAAGCAGCTCCGCCGCCTGGGCTTCTACGACTGAGCCCGGGCCGGCCACGCCCGATCGGCCGCATTCGAGCCTGCCGACCCGGCCGCGCCCGATCGGCTGAGCCCGTCCACGTGCCGCCGGCCCGGACCCCGCCGTCCGGTGCCCCTACGACCCGGCCCAGACCGGCGTGATGCCGGCGTCCAGGTGGGACGCGCCCTCTGTCAGGCGCTGCCGCAGTTCGACGGCGTCCCCGCCGAGGGCCGACACCAGGGTGCCGGGCCCGGCCAGGGGGAGCAGCGCCCAGCCGTCCCCGACCATCGAGGCGGGCGCCCGTCCGGTGGTCAGGACGGTGCCGACGCACCGGGCGCCGCCGTACACGGCGGGGCCGTCGTCGATCGCCGGGTCACCCACGACGAACTCCTGCCGGAGCAGCGGGCCGTCTCCGGCCGTGGCGTCGAAACGGGAGTGGCAGCGGCCGGGACGCTCGCCGTACCTGCCGAAGACGATCTCCTCGCGCCAGAACACCCGGGCGTCCTCGGCGAGCGACAGCCGTACCATCATGCGGTGCAGGCAGCCCGCCGCCAGCACCGTCGGCTCGGGGGCGAACCGGAGCGACGCCCCCGCGCCCACCCTGGCCGTGACAGTCATCAGCGACTCGGCCGGTCCGGAGCCGGGGAGCACCAGTGTGCTCGCGACCGACCGCACATCCAGCGTGCTGCCCGCCCCCACCTCGATGTCGAGGGCGAGATCGTCACCGCCGAGCGGTCCGGCGGCGGTGGACACCAGGTGCACCTGGCCCGGCGCGGTCGCGCGTAGCGTGAGCGGCGGGTCCGACCGTATCGTGGTGAGCACGGTCCGCCCGCCGGGGGCGCGCTCGGTGACGATCGCGGCCCGGGCGGTCATCGAGCGCCGGGATGCCGGTCGCTCCAGCCGGTCGGCCACCGTCATGGGCGTCAGGCGTGCGTGTGGTCGTGGGTCCAGGACTGGACGAGCCCGAGGACCCATTCGGCGACGGCGTGCGCTGCCGGTTCCTCTCTGACGGAGGTGAACAGCACGGGCCTGCCGTCCCGTACGGTCGCCGCGTCGCGGGACATGACCGTGAGATCGGCGCCGACCATGGGTGCCAGGTCGGTCTTGTTGATCACGAGCAGGTCGGCCGCCGTCACACCGGGACCACCCTTGCGGGGCACCTTGTCACCGCCTGACACGTCCAGCACGAAGATCTGGCTGTCGGCCAGGCCCCTGCTGAAGGTGGCGGTGAGGTTGTCGCCTCCGCTCTCCACGATCACCAGGTCGAGCGGGCCGAACCGCTCCTCCAGGGTCTCCACCGCGTCGAGGTTGGCGGCGATGTCGTCGCGGATGGCGGTGTGCGGGCAGCATCCGGTCTGCACGGCGGCGATCCGGTCCGGATCGAGCACGCCCGCCGCGCGCAGGAACTCGGCGTCCTCGGTGGTGTAGATGTCGTTGGTCACCACGCCCAGGCGCAGCGTCTGGCCGAGGGTGCGGCACAGGGCCGCGGTCAGCGCGGTCTTGCCGCTGCCGACCGGCCCGCCGATGCCCAGGCGCAGTGCCCGGCCGTGCGGGTCGGCCGCCTGGTGGTGGTCGTCGTGGGTGGCGCCCATGGGCGTTACCGTCCTTTCAGGTGCTGGGGTGACGTCGGGTGTTCAGGAGACGAACAACCTCAGCTCGGCGCGGACATGTCCTTCGGCGAGCAGGTCGAGTGCGGGGGCGGCGTGCGCCGGCAGCGACTCCCACCCGGCCGGAGCGCCCGCGGCGATCCGCTCCATCTGCTGGGTGAGGTCGGCGAGGAGCCGGTGGACCGGGACCGGATCGAGGCCCAGCAGCCGGACCGCCGCCGTGGCCGGTCCGGTGACGGCGGTGTAGGCCGCCGCGAGGGCGGCCTCCCCGGGGGCGCATCCGGCCGCCGCGGCTGCCGCGCCGAGCGCGATCGGGTGATGGGTGCCCTGCGGCACGGCTCCGGCCAGGTCGTCGAGCACCGGTGACGGCCAGATCCGCCGGGCGGTGCGCAACAGCAGCCTGCCCTGGGTGCGCCCGGCCTCGCGCTGGGCGGGGGAGGCGGTCCTGGCGTCGGCCTCCGCGTCCAGCCGGGCCCAGGATCCGGTACGGCCGGCGGGTGTCCAGCCGTCTCCCTCCTCGGTGCCCCCTGCCCCGGGATGACGCGCCGGAGATGGGGAGAGGCGGTCGCCGGCGCAGACGGTGCCGAACTCGCAGGCGGCCGCCGCGAGGGCCGCCGCCACCAGGCCCGCGGTGGCCAGCCGCCCCCGCAGGAAGGAGTCGAGGCTGGGCAGGTCGTGGACCGCCCCGGTCCTGACCGCCTCCTCGGCGCCTCCTGAGTGTCCGTGACCTCCGGCGGGCAGCCGGGAGTCGGCCAGCAGCAGCAGTGCGGCCCGCATCAGAACAGGAAGTAGCGCTGGGTCATGGGCAGGGACGCGACGGGGGCGGGCTCGATCAGCTCGCCGTCCACGCGGACGGCGAAGGTGTCGGGGTCCACCTCGATCCGGGGCATGGCGTCGTTGAGCGGCATGCTCTCCTTGCCCCGGCGCCGTACGTCGGCCACCGGCAGCAGTCGCCGCCGTACGGCCAGCCGGTCGGCGAGGCCGTCCTCGATCGCCAGAGGGGCGACGAAGTGGACCGAGGTGGCGGCCGCGGTGACCGGGGCGGCGCCGAACATGGGGCGGGGCATGACTGGCTGGGGGGTGGGGATGGAGGCGTTGGCGTCGCCCATCTGGGCGTAGGCGATGACACCGCCCTTGACCACCAGGTCGGGTTTGATCCCGAAGAAGGCCGGGTTCCACAGGACCAGGTCGGCCAGCTTGCCCGTCTCGACCGAGCCGACCTCTCCGTCCAGGCCGTGGGCCACGGCCGGGCAGATCGTGTACTTGGCGACGTAGCGCCGGGCCCGGAGGTTGTCGGCGGGGCCGTCGCCCGGCAGCGCCCCCCGGCGGCGTTTCATCACGTGCGCGGTCTGCCAGGTCCGGATGATCGTCTCGCCCACCCGGCCCATCGCCTGCGAGTCCGAACCGATCATGGAGATCGCGCCCATGTCGTGCAGGATGTCCTCGGCCGCCATCGTGGACGGCCGGATCCGGGACTCGGCGAACGCCAGGTCCTCGGGGATCGTGGGGTTGAGGTGGTGGCAGACCATCAGCATGTCGAGATGCTCGTGCAGCGTGTTGACGGTGTGCGGGCGGGTCGGGTTGGTCGAGGAGGGCAGGATGTTGCCGTAGGAGGCGACCCGGATGATGTCCGGCGCGTGACCGCCGCCCGCCCCCTCGGTGTGGTAGGCGTGGATCATCCGGTCGCCGATCGCCGCCAGCGTCGACTCCACGAACCCGGCCTCGTTGAGGGTGTCGGTGTGGATCGTGACCTGGGTGCCGGTGGCGTCGGCCACCGACAGGCAGGCGTCGATGGCGGCCGGGGTGGTGCCCCAGTCCTCGTGCAGCTTGAAACCGGAGGCCCCGGCGCGGAGCTGTTCCAGCAGGCCCTCGGCGCTGACCGTGTTTCCCTTGCCGAGCAGCGCGACGTTGACCGGGTAGGAGTCGAGCGACTCCAGCATCCGCGCGAGATACCAGGTGCCGGTCACCGTGGTGGCCTTGGTGCCCTCGGCGGGGCCGGTGCCACCGCCGACGATCGTCGTCACCCCCGCGGCCAGGGCCTCGTCCAGGATCTGCGGGCAGATCAGGTGGACGTGGGAGTCGATCGCCCCCGCGGTCAGGATCTTCCCGTTGCCCGCGAGGATCTCGGTGGACGGGCCGATCACCAGGTCGGGATGGACGCCGTCCATGGTGTCGGGGTTGCCGGCCTTGCCGATCGCGACGATCCGGCCGTCCCGGACACCGATGTCGGCCTTGACCACGCCCCAGTGGTCGAGGACCACCGCGCCGGTGATCACCAGGTCGGGCGCGCCGTCGGCCCGGGTGGTCCTGGCCTGGCCCATCGACTCGCGGATGACCTTGCCGCCGCCGAACACGGCCTCGTCGCCCGCCCCCGCGGGGCCCATCGCCAGGTCTTCGGTGACCTCGATGAACAGGTCGGTGTCGGCGAGCCTGATCCGGTCGCCGGTGGTGGGGCCGTACAGCGCGGCGTAACGGGACCGTTCAACGGACATGGGGGCTCCCGTCGAGAGGGCCGGCCCACTCGGGGCGCAGTCCGGGGACGATCCGGTGTCCGGCGATCGGCACGAGGGTCACGTCGCGCTCGACGCCGGGCTCGAACCGCACCGCGGTCCCCGCCGGCACGTCGAGGCGGGTGCCCCAGGCCGCCTGGCGGTCGAACTCCAGGCCGGGGTTGGCGGCGGCGAAGTGGTAGTGCGATCCGACCTGGATCGGCCGGTCGGCGGTGTTGACGACGCGGACGGTGACGCGCTCGCGGCCCGGGTTGAGCGGGATGGGCGCCTCGCCGTACTGGATCTCACCGGGTCTCATCGCTCGCCCTTCCTCGGTCACGGGATCGGCTGGTGGACGGTGACGAGCTTGGTGCCGTCGGGGAAGGTGGCCTCGATCTGCACCGATTCCAGCATCTCGGGCACGCCGTCCATGACGTCCCGCCGGGACAGCACGGTCCGCCCCGCCTCCATCAGGTCCGCGACGGTCCGACCGTCCCTGGCGCCCTCCATCAGGAAGGACGCGATGATCGCGGTGGCCTCGGGGTGGTTGAGCCGGAGCCCTCGGGACCTGCGGTCACGGGCGACACCGGCGGCGACGTGGATGAGCAGGCGTTCCTGCTCGTGTGGTGTGAGCCGCATCACCAGACCATAGGAACCGGCGGTTTCCATGGTGTTGCACGGCGATGTCGAGCCGGTTTCCGGGTGCCACGAGACACATAAAACGGAAAAGGGCGGCGCGGGGCCGCCCTTTTCCCTTGAGCGGTTTTCTTGAGCAGGCCGGCGAATGCTCTCACCGGCAGGTAGGCGTATCGGGAAGGTGGGGGTCAGTCCACCCGGAAGGTGGTGAGAACCGCGGCGTGATCGGAGGTCCAGGCGTTGTCCGCGTGGTTGGGGATGGCGGTGGGAGTGCCCTCGACCAGGGTGCGGGAGTCCTTGACGCGGAGCCCGCCCGCGTAGTGCACGAAGTCGATCCGGTCCTGCGGCTCGGGCTCGCCCGTGTGGCCGTCGTGGCCGTAGCCGCCGGTGAAGGTCGGGTAGATCGGCGACCAGGTGATGCCGGGGGCGGTGACCGGGTTCGGGTTGGCGACCCGGAAGGAGTCCTTCAGGCCGGCCTTCTCCGGCAGGACCGAGGCGGGCCAGGGCACCGAGTCGTAGCCGCACCGCTTGGTCGCGGACGTCCAGTCCAGGTGGGAGGGGGCGTTGAAGTCGCCGGTCAGCAGGACAGGGGTCCGTTTCACGGCCTTCAGGTCGGGCCCCATCGCCGCCAGGATCGCGGTGATCTGCGGCGTGCGGCCGGACTTCACCTCGTTGGCCAGGAGCTGCTCCTGGGTCATCTTGCCGAAGCAGGCGTCGTAGGGGCCGTAAGGCGTGTAGCCGAGGTGGACGTTCCAGACGACGACGTCCTGCTTCCGCTGCTCGTCCACCCGGACCCGGGCGCTGATCCCGGCCAGGCCGGACGCGGACGGCAGCGGGCCGCGCGAGGTGATCGGGTAGCGGCTGATGATGCCCAGGTCGGAGCCGGCCTGGAAGTAGTCCCAGCCCAGCGCTTCGGCGAGTTCCTCGGCGGCGACGGAGGAGGTCTCCTGCATGCCCACCACGTCCACGTCGTGGTCGAGCAGGAACTTCAGCTGCTTCTCACGGGAGCCCTTCACCTGGCTGCCGCCGTGCCAGAGGTTCCAGCTCATCGCCTTGAGTTCGGGCACGAGTTTGAGGCCCGGGACCCTGACCTCGATTTTGGCGGTCGTCGACGCGGTCTGGCCGGCGGCGTTGCGCGCCTCGATCTTCACGGCCGCCGGCCGGAGCGCGTCGAGGAGACGGGGCTTGCCGGAGATCGTGCCGTCCGCGCCGACCGTGGCCCAGCGCGGTCCGTCGGTCTTCCGGAAGGTCAGGTCCTTGGTGTCGCCGCGCAGCAGACCCTTGACCGTCGCGGTGTACGGCTTCAGCGCCCGGGCGTTGCGCAGGGGCATGGTGTCGCTGACGAAGTGCAGCGGTCCGTCGCTCACGATCTGCAGTTTGACCGGCTGGGCGAGCCAGGCGTAGCCGTCCTTGGCCAGGGAGTAGACGACGTAGCCGCCGGGTTCGAGGCCATCGGTGGGCAGCGTCGCGGTGCCGCTGCCCGCAGGGATGTAGGCCCACTTCAGTGACGGGCCCACGTAGGTCTCGTTGACGGGGCCGTCACCCGGGTCGGCGTACAGGCCGAGCCAGTTCTTCGGGTCCGGGCGGGGAGTGGAGTAGGTCAGGCTGATCGGCTCGCCGGCCTTCACCGACGTCGAGGCGACGCTCAGCGTGCCGTCGGCTTCGGCCGTGGCCGGAGTGCTTGTCAGGCCGAGTGCCAGTACGGCTGTCACCGCTATGAGTAACCGGCGCATTCGAACTCCTTATGCATACATCTGGGAGAAATTAGCGTGAAGCGTCCCGGTAAATGCCAGATGTACGGAGATCGTCGGCTAGCTTGCGCGCATCGAAAACTCATATCCGCTGCTCAGCATCATGAAATCTGCAGATTTGTCTGTACAAGTGTGCGCATCTTGGCTGTGCTGTGGCGTCCTGTCACGGCGGTGATATCCCAGTAAATCGCAATTAACAATCGTCCCGGTCGGGACGGTTCTTCTTCTCGCAGTGCCCGCACCGATGGCACATGCGGGACGTGTCACGCGGGTCCACCGCATCGAGATCGAGAAGGCGATCGAGAGCCTGCACGGTTCGGGGCTCGCCGTACTGCTGGTCGAGCAGTACGTGGACGTGGCCCTGCGCCTGCGGTCACCGGATCAGGGAAGCGCCTCGAAGGAGTTGAAGCTGACGTCCACACCGGAGCCGTCGCGCGAGGCGTGGGCGAACATGCCGATGGAGCCGGAGGCGAGTGGCCCCTTCCTGTCGATCCGGGAGACGACCTGCCTGCCGTTGACGCGCAGGCTCAGGCTGGTCCCCGCCGTGCCGCCCCGGCAGGTCGCCTGCAGGCTGACGAGCCGGGCGGGGTCGTAACCGGGCACGCGGACGCGTTTCACCGTGGCGGGCGCCTCGCCGCTCTTGACGATGGAGGCGTCACCGTCGCTGGTGATCGAGAACTCGTAGCGGCGGGAACCCTTGTCCATGCCACGGCAGAAGACGCCGAAGGTGCCCTTGCCGCCCAGCATCTGGAGCTTCGCGGTGATGGTCGTGTTCCCCACCGGTGTGCTCACGGGGGCGATGACCGGGAGGTAGTCGTCCGAGGAGGCGACGAGCCGGTAGGCGCCGCGGACCGGCCGGTGCTTTCCCCTGCCCCGCGCCGCCACGGTCCAGCCGCTGTTGGGGCCGGTGAAGTCGTCCAGGAACGGCAGGGTCCGCGCCGACGTGGGCTTGGCCGTCGCCGGGGTGGAGGACGGTGACGGTGACGGGGTCGTCGGGGCGGAGGGGGAGCCCGTGGGCTGGGCCGTGCCGCTCACGTCGACGGCCGGTGGCGTCGGGGGCCTGCGGTCGCCGGCGGCGCCGTCGTCCGGCAGGAAGAAGGAGATACCGGCGACGACCAGCGCGACCGCCACCCCTCCGGCGAGGGGAAGGGCGACCGACCGCCTCCACTGCGTCGCGGGGGTGTCCGCCGCCGGGGTCGGCGGCCGGGGCGCGGGGCGTTCCACCACGGCGGGCAGGGCGGGGGGCCGTACCTCCTGCGGGTTCGGCGGGGCGGGTCTCGAGGCGAGAGACGTGGCGGGGTCGGCCGCGCCGGTGAGGATCCTGAGGATGTCCTGCACGCTCGGGCGGTGGGCCGGGTCCCAGGCGAGGGCGCGCCCGGCCAGCTCGCGGAGCGGACCGTGCAGCCCGGTCAGATCCGGCTCGACGCTGCCACCTGGCGGCTCTGCCGGGCCGGGCTCGGCGCCGTGCAGTCCGGTCAGGCCGGGTCCGACACGGTCACCGTACAGCCCCGTGCCGCCGCCGGACGGGGTGCGGCCGGTCGCCGCGTAGAGGACGATCCCGCCCCAGGCGAACACGTCCGACGCGGTGCCGACCTCCTCTCCGCGCGCCTCCTCCGGCGACACGTACCCGGGGGCGCCCGCCTGGCCGGTGAGATGGGCCACGCCGAAGCCGATCACCCTCGGGCCGAGCGGACCCAGCAGGACGGTGGACGGCTTCAGATTCCGGTGCACGACCCCGGCGGCGTGGACGGCCTGCAGGGCGACCGCGGTGGACACGGCCAGCGTGTCCAGGGCCGATCCGGCGAGAGGGCCCTCGCCTTCGACCCGTCGGCGCAGGTCCGGGCCGTCGACGTACTCGGTGACCAGGTAGGCCTGGTCACCGTCGAGCCTGGTGTCCACAACCGGGGCAATACAGGACCTGGCGGTGCGGGAGGCGGCTTCCGCCTCCTGCTGGAACCGCTGCCGGAACGCCGGTCCGGCGGCCAGGTGAGGGTGGATGAGCTTGACGACGACCTGACGGCCGTCGGGGTCACGGGCGAGGAACACCTCGCCCGTGCCTCCCTGCCCGAGCCCGCGCACCACGCGGTACGGCCCAATGACACGATCCATCGTCCCCTGCTTCCAGAGATCTGATAGTGGATCTTAAGGGGTATTTCGGTCATCGGACCGGTAAGACGTTTGATCTCGTCTTGATGAAGAAGCGCCCGATTCCGGTGGCGGCCGCATAGCCTGCCAGACAGACGGGGATCCCGGAGGTGTCATGGGCAAAGAGCCTGCGGACGCGGCAAGGCCGGCGGAGGATCCACCGGCACCCTCCGAAGATCATGATGCCCGGCCCGGCCCGGAGCCCGGTCCGCCGCCCGCTCACGATATGCCGCCCGCTCTCGGCATGCCGTCCGGACCTGTCCGGCCACGACGGATGAGACGGTTCCGGCTCGCGGCGTGGGTCGCCCTGATCCTGGCCGCACTCGTGGTCGGGGCGTCCGTCGTGTGGGTGAACGGGCCGCCCACCGAGGCCGAGCTGCGGGAGCAGGCCGGGCTGTTCACCAAGGACAGGCTCCGGATCGGGGTGAAGGCCGACACCCCGGGCATCGCCCTCCAGGAGAAGACCGGCAGGCGTGCCTTCACCGGGTTCGACATCCAGATCGCCTACATGATCGCCGCGGAGCTGGGTTACCCGCCGGACAAGGTCGACTTCCTGGCCATCGAGACCGAGGACCGGGCACGCATGCAGGCACTGGACGACAGGGGCCGGTCCGTCAGGGTGGACCTCGTGGTCGCCAGCTTCAGCGTGACACGCGCCCGGCAGGACGATTCCGCCGTCGGCTTCTCCACGCCGTATCTCTACACCGAGCAGTCCGTGGTGACCAGGTCCGACTACCCCGGAAGCGTCACCTCGCTGGGGCAGCTGACCGGCAAGAAGGTCTGCACGCTCGGCACCTCCACCTCCGAGAAGGAGCTGGAGAGCGTGACCGGGGCCACCGTCACCGGCAAGAACCTGATCAGCGACTGCATGGCCGGTCTGAAAGAGTACACGTTCGACGCGGTGACCGGTCGGAAAGAGTACACGTTCGACGCGGTGACCACCGACGCGGCCATCCTGGCCGGGTTCGTCACCGAGTCCCCCAAAGAGCTGCGCCATCACGACATCGCACTGGAGAAGACCGAGATGTGGGCCGTCAACGCCGGCTCCAACCGTGCGCTGCGGACCCTGGTCGACCTCGCGCTCTACCGTTCCTACGCCGACCCCCAGGACCAGAGGTGGGAGCAGGCCTACCAGACCTACATCGACCCGCTGCTGGCGGCCAGCCCCGGCATGAACGTCGCCCTGGCGGAGCAGCCCTGCGCGCCGCCCCCGCCGGTGCGCAGGTGGCCGTGGGAGCGTACGCTCCCCGTCCAGGAGTGCCCGTCCCGTTGAAAAGCACCGCGCGGGTCAAGGACGCGCCGAGGAACCAGGAGTGGTTGCTCACACTTCTCCCGATCTTCCCCCTCGTCCTGCTGGTGATGCGGCTGTGGTACGCCAGCCGGCAGGACACCCAGACGCTGCTCCTGCTCCTGCAGAACATCAGCCCGCTGGGCCTGCTCAGCGCGGTCCTGCTGACCACCCTCTGGGTGCTGCCCGCCCTCATCCTCGGCGGCCGGGTGCTCGGCACCCTGTACTGGATCAGCACGGGCCGCTCCTCCTGGCTGGTGCGCGCCGCCGAGCGACTGCCCGGCTGGGTGGTGGCCCTGGCCGTCGTGGTGGGTCTGTTCACCTGGCAGTTGCGGTTCCTGCCGACCCTGGCGATGCTGTCGCTGACCGTGCTGGGGCTGACGGTGCGCGACCGGTTCCCCCGCAACGAGGGGCTGTGGGCCGTCGTCTGCTACGCGCTGCCCGTGACGGTCGCGGTGCTCTCCTACATCGTGCTCTGGCCGGCCATCGGTACGGCGTTCGCGGCACACGACGTGGCCACCTCGCTGCTTCTCACGCTCCCGCAGGGGCTCGCGGTGTTGCTGACCGGCCCCGTCCCCCGGGTGCCTGCCCGGGGACTCACCCACGGCATCGCGGCCGCGATGGCGGTGCTCACGCCGTTCCTGGTGGGTGCGGTCGTGATGAAGGCGCCGATCCTCCCGCTGATGGCGCTGCAGCTGAGCGAGGACGAGAGGCCGCGGGTGCTCGTGGGCTACCTGGTCGCCAGTGACGACCAGATGTCCACCGTCCTGGGGCGCGACGGTGTCGTCAGCTTCGTCAGGAACGACCGGCTGGAGTCGAAGGTGCTCTGTCCGGACTTCGGCGAGGTGCCCAGGACCTGGGCGAACCTGTACGGCTGGTATGTCGAGCAGAGCGTGGTCTCCTGGCTCGCCCCGGCCCCGCCGCCGACCCCGGTCGACCCGCGCTGTCAGGGCCGCCCCAAGGACTAGGAGATCGGTTCCGCGAGCGGCCGGAGAGCGCTGGATCGACCCGTCGCCTCGGGCTCCACACGCCGGTGGGCACGGGGACGGCCCCGCCCAGCGCGCTGCCGGCGGACATGCCCGGGTAGCGCCGATGGCGAGGATGAACAGGGGACGGGACATGCGACTCCTTACTGGCGATACTCCTCGACCTCGTCGATCGGGCGCGGCGCCGCCGAGTCGGGGTCCTCCCCGAACTCACGGCGCGCCCGGCGCTGCCTGAGCAGGTCCCAGGCCTGGTCGAGGGCCTCCTCCAACTGCATGATCCGGTTGTTCTCCTCGTGGGAGGAGATCCCGCCGGAGGCCAGTCGCTGCCGGAGCCCATGCTCCTCGGCGATGAGCTCGTGGATATGGGTGAGGATGTCGTCGTCCTTCATCGAGTTCTCCCGTCATGGCTTTTTTCGGACTGTATCCGATCAGCAGAAGGCCACTCCATGACGCGCTGGGCGGCTTGGCCGAAGGCCGGGGCGAGATCTGGGTCGATGAAGCCGGTGGGGAGCCCGGTGACGGACCAGGTCGCCTCCTCCGGCTGCCGCACCGCCTCGGTGCGCCGGTCCGAGGCATGCGGCACTAGACCTGGAAGACGGTGATGTCGTGGGCGCGGAGCGCCGTCACCGCCTCCTCGGGCGCGCCATGGTCGGTGATCACGGTGTCGACGCTGGATACCGGTGCGATGCGTATCGCGCTGCGCCGGCTGAACTTGCTGTGATCGGCCAGTACCACCAGGCGCCGGGCGGTCGCGATCATGTTGCGGTCCGTCTCGGCCTCGGCGAGGTGGGCGCCGAGCATGCCGTACCCGGGATCGAGCCCGTAGGCGCTGAAGAAGGCCTGGTCGATGTGGATGTCGGTGAGCGCCTGGGTGGTCAGGTGGCCGAGCAGGGAGAGCTCGGCGTTGCGCATGAGTCCACCGAGCACCAGCACCTGCACGTCTCCGGTGGCCGTGCCGATCTCGTAGGCGATCGCGATCGAGTTGGTGACCACGGTGATGCCGGGCACCGCACTCAGATGCGGCACCATCTGGGCGGTGGTGGAGCCGCCGGTGAGCAGGATCGTGCCGCCCGGGGTGATGAGCTCGACCGCCTTCGCGGCGATCCGCCGCTTCTCCTCGAGGTTGTGGACGGCCCGCTCCGGCATCGAGGTCTCAGCCGGTGCCGGGGAGCCGTCGACGGCCAGCGCGCCACCGTGCACCCGCCGCAGCAGTCCGCGCTCGTCCATGTCGTCGAGGTCGCGACGGACCGTCGAGACACTCACGTTCAACAGCTCGGCGAGGTCTTCCACGCTGACTGATCCGTTGCTCCGGACATGACGCAGCAGCGTGCTTCTCCGCTTCTCGCTCAGCATCGGTGACCGGCCTTTCTGTCCACCAGATTCAAGAAGAGGCTCCTCCGCGATCAGACGGCGCGGGTTGAACGGCCCGCGGACCTGATCGTGATAGCCGGGGCCGCATCTTGCCACGGTTGAGTCGCATGACGCCTCCGCGCGGCTCCGGCCGGTGTCACCGGTCCTATCAATTTCAAGCAGAAGGCGTCAACTTCTCTCGTTCTCCCGCTCCGGCCGCCATTTTAACGCGACGGAAGGGGCGGGAATCGTCCGCCCCTCGCATGTTGACAGTCTGGGAGGGGCTGCGTACCGTCCCGAAGTGAAAGATTTGGATGTTTTTGAGAGATATTGATTGATGTGATCTACGGGAGTCCGCCGGGCGCCTGCCCGGACTCTCACCGTCACCGAGCCACAGGAGGTCCCGCAGTGACCACCACGACCGAATCCCCGCTCGCCCGCCACACACAGGCCGAGGTCGACAGCCAGCCGGAGGTCTGGCACCGGGTCGTCGACGCCGCCCAGAGCCTGAGCGCCGCCCTGCCCCAGCCCGGAGCCAACGTGCTCGGGGTCGGCTGCGGCACCTCCTACTACATCCTCGACTCCTACGCCCACCTGCGGCAGCGCCTCGGCCAGGGCAGGACCCGCGCGTCGATCGCCACCGAGCTCGACGACGCCGACCCCTACGACGTGGCCGTCCTGCTGTCCCGCTCCGGCACGACCAGCGACCTCGTACGGCTGGCACGGGAGCTGTCGGAGCGCATGACCACGGTCGCCCTGACCGGCACCCCCGGCTCCCCGATCACCGAGGTCACCCACCGGCACGTCCTGCTCGACTTCGCCGACGAGCGCTCCGTGGTGCAGACCCGCTTCGCCACCTCCGCCCTCACCCTGCTGCGGGCCTCGGCGGGCGACGAGGTGGCCGCGCTGCCCGCCCAGGCCGCCGCGGCGCTCGGCGAGCCGCCGGTCGCCGATCCGGCGGACTACGACCACCTGGTCTTCCTCGGCACCGGCTGGAGCCGGGGCCTGGCCGACGAGGCCGCGCTCAAGTGCCGGGAGGCCGCCCGTCTGTGGACCGAGTCCTACGCCACGCTGGAATACCGCCACGGTCCCATCGCGTGCGCGGGCCCGCGCAGCCTGGTCTGGTCGCTCGCCCCGCTGCCCGCCGACGTCGTCGACGCGATCGCGGCCACCGGGGCGACCCTGCGCGTGGCCGCCGCCGACCCGCAGGTCGAGCTGGTCCGGGTGCATCGCCTCGCGATCGCCTATGCCCGCGCCCGCGGGCTGGAGTGCGACACGCCCGAGCACCTGTCCCGCGCGGTCGTCGTCGAGTAGCTCTCGCCCCCTCCGCCCTCGATCACCGAGTGAGCCGCCATGCCCTTCCCCCCGTCCGTCACCGAGGAGCTCGACCCGGTGTCCGTGCCGTGGCCCGATCCGGGCGCCGCGGCCACCGGCACGCGGGTGCCGACGTGATCGTCACCGTCACCCCCAACCCCGCGCTCGACGTCACCTACCGTCTCGACGCCCTGACCGTCGACGCCACCAACCGGGTCGCCGAGGTGTCCTGCCGCGCCGGCGGAAAAGGCGTCAACGTCGCCCGGCTGTTGCACGGACTCTCCGGCGGGTCCGTGGGGCCGGTGGCCGGGGGAGTGGAGGTCGTGGCCGTCGGACTGGCCGGGGGAGCGGCCGGGACGGCGCTCCTGGCCGATCTCGACGAGGCCGGGCTCGCATACGCGTTCGTGCCGTGTGCGGCGGAGACCCGCCGCACGGTCGCCGTCGTCGACAGCGGCGCCGCGACGGTGACCATGCTCAACGAACCGGGGCCGGTCGTCACCCCGGCGGAGTGGAAGGCGCTGTGCCGGCGGCTGGAGGGGCTGCTGCCCGAGGCCACGGTCGTCGTCCTGAGCGGCAGCCTGCCCCCCGGACTGCCCCCGGACGCCTACGCCGCGCTTGTCAGGCAGGCGGAGCGGCACGGCGTGCCCGCCGTCCTCGACGCGGACGGCGGCGCGCTCCTCGCGGCCCTCTCCGCCGGTCCCGAGGTCGTGAAGCCCAACATCTCCGAGCTGGGCCGGGCCATGACCGCTCGGAACGGCACGTCCGGCCCCACCGGGTCCGCGAACTCACCGGACCCGGCCGGAGGAGCGGCGTGGATGCGGCGGGAAGGGGCGCGCGCGGTGGTGGTGTCGGACGGTCCACGCGGCCTGTACGCCGACACCCCCGACGGGCGGTGGCGGGCCGTGCCACCGGAGGTGCGGGGAGGCAACCCCACCGGGGCGGGCGACGCGGCCGTGGCCGCCCTGGCACTCGGCCTCGCCGCGGGCTGGGACTGGCCCCGCACGCTCGTCCAGGCCGCCGCCCTGTCGGCCGCCGCCGTCCGTCACCCCCTGGCGGGACAGATCGACCAGGCGGCCTATCTCGACCACGTGGGCCGCGTCCGCCTGGAACGCGCCCGGAGCGAAAGTGAGGACAGTCAGTGCCGTTGACACCGACCGGCGAGCTGGTCACCGAGGCCGCGCGGGCCGGGCGAGGGGTGGGGGCGTTCAACGTCATCCAGATCGAGCACGCCGAGGGCATCGTCTCCGGCGCGCAGGACGCGGGGATGCCGGTGATCCTGCAGATCAGCGAGAACACCGTCGCCTACCACGGCGCGCTGGCGCCGATCGGGGCCGCGTGCCTGGCCATCGCGCGGGCGGCCGCCGTACCGGTCGCGGTCCATCTCGACCACGCGACCCGCGCCGACCTGGTCGACGAGGCGGTCGAGCTGGGCTTCGGGTCGGTCATGTTCGACGCCTCCGCGCTGCCCTACGGGGCGAACGTGTCGGCGACGGCGGAGGTGGCCGCACGGACGCGGCGGCGCGGGGTCTTCGTGGAGGCCGAGCTCGGAGAGGTCGGCGGCAAGGACGGCGTGCACGCGCCCGGAGCGCGCACCGAGCCGGGGCAGGCCGCCGTCTACGTGGAGACCACGGGTGTGGACGCGCTCGCGGTGGCGGTCGGCTCCTCACACGCGATGCTCACCCGCGACGCCGTGCTCGACCTCGGCCTCATCGCCGAGCTCCGCGACGCCGTGCCGGTCCCGCTCGTGCTGCACGGCTCCTCGGGAGTGCCCGACGACGGTCTCGCGCGGGCCGTACGGCACGGCATGACGAAGGTCAACATCGCCACCCACCTCAACAAGGCGTTCACCGCGGCCGTCCGGGACAGGCTCGCCGAACGGCGGGAGAGGGTCGACCCGCGCGACTATCTCGGGGCCGGCCGCGACGCGGTCGCCGCCCAGGTCGCCCACCTGTTGCGCGTTCTGAACCCGGCACACCGGGGAGACGGCGCCTGAGCGGGAACCAGACCGCCCAGGGTTCCCACGCCGGCCCGCGGCGAGGCGAAGATCTCACAATGTGGGCCCGTGTCCCAGATATTTGCAGCCGTCTGCTAGCGTGCTAGTCATGCTGCGCGGCCTGCTTCTTAGCTGCCGCGACGAGGGCCTGTAAGAGGCCGGCTCCCTCGTCGCGGAGCGAGCCATGCGCGTCGGCCACGATTGACTTTCCAGTCGAGGAGCCCTTGCATGTATCCGCAGCAGCAGCCCAGCCCCATGCCGTTCAAGCGTTACGAGTCCTACGCCCCGGTCCGGCTCGACGACCGCACCTGGCCCGGCAAGGTCATCGACACCGCTCCCCGCTGGTGCGCGGTGGACCTGCGTGACGGCAACCAGGCGCTGATCGACCCGATGGACTCCCACCGCAAGCTCAAGATGTTCGAGCTGCTGGTGCGGATGGGCTACAAGGAGATCGAGGTAGGTTTCCCGGCCGCCTCGCAGACCGACTTCGACTTCGTCCGGCAGATCATCGAAGAGGGCCTCGTCCCCGACGACGTGGTGATCCAGGTCCTGACCCAGGCCCGGCCCGAGCTGATCGAGCGGACGTTCGAGTCGATCCAGGGCGCGAAGACGGCCATCGTCCACCTGTACAACTCCACCTCCACGCTGCAGCGCCGGGTCGTCTTCGGCCAGGACCGCGAGGGCATCACCGCCATCGCGGTCGAGGGCGCCAAGCTCTGCAGGAAGCTGGCCGACGCCTCCGACGTGGACGTCTACTTCCAGTACTCGCCGGAGTCCTTCACCGGGACCGAGCTGGAGTACGCCGTGGAGGTCTGCGACGCCGTCAACGACGTCTGGCAGCCCACCCCGGACCGAAAGGTCATCGTCAACCTGCCCGCCACCGTCGAGATGGCCACGCCGAACGTCTACGCCGACCAGATCGAGTGGATGCACCGCAACCTGGCCTACCGCGACTCGATCATTCTCTCCCTGCACCCGCACAACGACCGGGGCACCGCGGTGGCCGC
Organism: Streptosporangium album; assembly: GCF_014203795.1. Classification (NCBI taxonomy): domain Bacteria; kingdom Bacillati; phylum Actinomycetota; class Actinomycetes; order Streptosporangiales; family Streptosporangiaceae; genus Streptosporangium; species Streptosporangium album. The sequence continues at coordinate 352,628 of NZ_JACHJU010000002.1, forward strand.
CGCCGAGCTGGGCTACATGGCGGGGGCCGACCGGATCGAGGGCTGCCTGTTCGGCAACGGCGAGCGCACCGGAAACGTGTGCCTGGTCACGCTGGGCATGAACCTGTTCTCGCAGGGCGTCGACCCCGAGATCGACCTGTCCGACATCGACGAGGTCCGCCGGATCACCGAATACTGCAACCAGCTGCCCGTCCACCCGCGTCACCCCTGGGGCGGCGAGCTGGTCTACACCGCCTTCTCCGGCTCCCACCAGGACGCGATCAAGAAGGGCTTCGAGCACCTGGAACGCGACGCGGCCGCCGCGGGCGTTCCGGTGGACGAGTTCACCTGGGCCGTGCCGTACCTGCCGATCGACCCCAAGGACATCGGCCGCAACTACGAGGCGGTCATCCGGGTCAACAGCCAGTCCGGCAAGGGCGGTGTCGCCTACATCATGAAGGCGGACCACCAGCTCGACCTGCCGCGCCGTCTGCAGATCGAGTTCTCCCGCGTCGTCCAGGCCCGCACCGACGCCCTCGGCGGCGAGGTGAGCCCGGCCCAGATGTTCGAGGTCTTCACCGACGAATACCTCCCGAACCCGGCCAGCCCGTGGGGTCGTCTGGGCCTGCTGGCCCACCGCACCGTCTCCAGGGGCGACGACAAGGACGCCATCAGCGCCGACCTGCGCATCCACGGGGAGAACCGCGAGGTCGAGGGTGTCGGCAACGGCCCCATCTCCGCCTTCTGTGACGCGCTGGCCGGGATCGGCGTCCAGGTCCGCGTCCTGGACTACGCCGAGCACGCGATGAGTGCGGGCACCGACGCCAAGGCCGCCTCCTACATCGAGTGCGAGATCGCGGGTGAGCCGATGTGGGGCGTCGGAATCGACGCCAACACCACCACCGCCTCCCTTAAGGCCATCATCTCCGCCGTCAACCGCGCCACCCGCTAGGGCGTTCCGCGGGCCTTCCCGCAGAGCACACCCGGTACGGCTCACGCGGCCCCGGCACGACCTGCCGGGGCGACGCGTCCGGTAGCAGCCCACAAGGCGGCACGCCGTCCATTCGACCGCGCCTTCCGCGTGACCCGCGGACGCGCGGTCGAGTCATGTCCGGCGGTGGCCGCAACCTTATATACTTTATGGGTAAAACACTTGATAAACATGTGAACGGGGATCATGAGCGGGCGACCGGGCATGCCCGTGCGCCGGCTGCCGTTGAAGGGGACGTTCCGGCTCGGCCGGTTCGGTGACATCTGGCACAAGCCCGCGCTCAGCGCGGTCATCGCCTTGGCGGTCCCCGATCTGACCCTCCTCGCGCTGGGCCGCCTGGACCTGGCGGCCTACACCTCTCCCGGACCCGGTGACATCTCCCGGGCCCGCGGCCTGCTCACCGCCGCCCTGGTGGAGCTCCGCGAGGCCGCCGAGGTCGCCGCCGGCGAGTGGTGGCAGCGCGCACTGCCGGAGGAGCGGATCGCCGGAGCCGAGCAGCGGGGCCACCGGACGCTCGCACGACTGGCCGGGCCCGTCCGGGATAGAGTCTGCTGTGGATCAACAGACGGCTGAGGGAAGCGGGGGCGTGGAGGACATCGTCGCGCAGGTGATGCGTCAGTGGCAGCGCGTCAACCCGGAGCTGGACACCGCGCCGATGGCCGTGATCGGACGCCTCAACCGCTGTTTCCTGCTGATCCAGCAGGCCACCGACGCGCCGCTGCGCGGGCACGGCCTGACCCGGCCCGAGTTCGACATCCTCGGCACGCTGAGACGGCTTGACCAGGAACTCACCCCCAGCCAGATCGCCAGAGAGACCTTCGCCTCCGGGGCCGCCGTCACCAAGCGGCTGCGGTTCCTCCAGGAGCGCGGACTGGTGATCCGCCGCCCCGACGACCGCGATCGGCGGGTCTCCCACCTCTCACTCACCGAGCAGGGCCGTACGATCATCGATCAGATGCTTCCCGAGCAGGTCGGATACGACGCGTCGTTGCTGGCGGGCCTGGACGCGGAGCGGCAGCGGGAGCTGGCCGGGCTCCTCGGCGAGCTGCTGCTCCTGCTGGAAGGACGGCTGGGCACCCGCCAGCCCTGACCGCTGTTATCCGGCCTAGCCCCAACCTTCATCGCGATACGCCCATATACCATCAAATCCCATGCCGGTCCCCACAGTCGGCCTGATGAGCCCGGCGCGACCGTGAGCGGTCCCGGTGACGGTCATCCCACCGTCACCGGGGCCGCATGCACGCCGGTGCCAGGTGTAGAGAGGACATACCGGTGAGCGGACGGCAGACGAACTGGGCGGGCAACGTCACCTACGGCGCGGCACGGCTCCACCGCCCCGGCAGCGTCGAGCGGCTGCAGGACGTGGTCGCCGGTAGCGGCCGGCTGCGAGCGCTCGGCACACGTCACTCCTTCAACCACATCGCCGACTGCCCCGACGGCGACCTCGTCTCGCTGGAGAACCTTCCGGCCTCGATGGATCTGGACACCGTACGCCGCACGGTCACGGTCTCCGCCGGAGTCCGGTACGGCGAGCTGGCCCGGTGGCTGCACGGTAAGGGCTATGCCCTGCACAACCTCGGCTCGTTGCCGCACATCTCGGTCGCCGGGGCCTGCGCCACGGCCACGCACGGTTCGGGAGACTCCAACGGGAACCTGCCGACCGCGGTGGCGGGCATCGAGATGGTCACCGCCGACGGTGAGATCACCGTCCTCACCCGGGAGCGGGACGGTGACCGCTTCCGTGGGGCGGTGGTCGGACTCGGCGCGCTGGGGATCGTCACCCGGGTCACCCTCGAGGTCCTCCCGGCGTTCGAGGTGCGGCAGGACCTGTACGAGAACCTTCCCTGGGCCGGCCTGGAAGACCACTTCGAGGAGATCTTCTCCGCGGCGTACAGCGTGAGCCTGTTCACCGGCTGGCGGGGCCCGCAGATCGACCAGGTGTGGTTGAAACGGCGCGTCGACGGCCTCGGCGACGGCTGGGAGGCGGAACCGCGGTGGCTGGGTGCCACCCTGGCGGAGACCGAGCTGCATCCCCTGCCGGGGATGCCGGCCGTCAACTGCACCCGGCAGCGGGGCGTGCCCGGCCCGTGGCACGAACGGCTGCCGCACTTCCGCCTGGACTTCACGCCCAGCAGCGGGGAGGAACTGCAGTCGGAATACCTGGTGCCGCGCCGGGACACGATCGGCGTGCTCCGCGCGCTGGACCGGATCAGGGACAGCGTGGCCCCCGTCCTGCAGGTGTCGGAGATCCGGACCGTCGCGGCGGACGATCTGTGGATGAGCCCCTGCTACGGACAGGGGGCGGTCGCCCTCCACTTCACCTGGAAGAAGGACTGGCCGGCGGTGAGCCGGGTGCTCGCTCTGGTCGAGGAGGCACTGGAGCCCTTCGAGGCACGGCCGCACTGGGGCAAGCTCTTCGTCGCGCGCCCGGAACGCGTGCGGTCCCTGTACGAGCGGCTGCCGGACTTCCAGCGGCTGCTCGGCGCCTACGACCCCGCGGGCAAGTTCCGCAACGCGTTCGTCGACGACTACGTCTTCGGTGAGGACCCTCGGTGACGAGCCCGCGCCCGGCCTCGTCAACAAGAAGCTGATCCGTACCTTCGAGACAACCGCGCCGATCGGCTTCGCCTCCGGCTGAGCCGGAGGACGGAGCGGCCATCATGTGATCTTGATTTGTCCGCGCCTCTGAACGATCATGTGATGGCCAGGTCTGCACATCCTCAACCGGGGGACAGGCATCCGTTTCCAGGCGTTGGTCGACCGGCCGTATCCCTCGGATGCCGGCCCCCGCCCCTTCCGACCTCTGGAGGCAGTCCCATGATCAACGGTGCGCCCGCTCCGGGAAACCCCGCCGAGCCGGACTCCTCCGCCGGCTTTCCGCCGGAAGTCGATCCGAACACCCCCAGCACCGCCCGGATGTACGACTACTACCTCGGCGGGAAGGACAACTTCGCCTCCGACCGCGAGGCGGCGGAGAGGATCATCCAGCTGGTGCCCGGCACACGCGAGGTCGCACTGGCCAACCGCGCCTTCCTCGGCCGGACGGTGCGGCACCTCGCGGAGGCGGGGATCCGGCAGTTCATCGACATCGGCACCGGTCTGCCCACGCAGGACAACGTGCACCAGGTGGCCGGCCGCGAGGCGCCCGGCTCCCGGGTGGTCTACGTCGACAACGACCCGATCGTCCTGTCCCATGCCCGCGCGCTGCTCGCCGACAACCCGGACACGATCGTCGTCGAGGGCGACGCGCGTGAGCCCGAGGCCATCCTCGGCGATGACGAGGTCCGGGCCCATGTCGACTTCGGCAGGCCGGTCGCGGTCCTGCTCGTCGCGATCCTGCACTTCATCCCCGACGACGAGCAGGTCGCCGGGATCGTCGCGAGCCTGTTGCGCCCGCTGGCCCCCGGCAGCCACCTGGTCATCTCCCACATCTACGCCGGTGACCACGACGACGTGACCATCAAGAGGGGCGCGGACGTCTACGCCAGGACCAACGCGGGATCCATCGCCGCGCGCGGCCCCGAGCACCTGCGCCGCTACTTCGACGGGCTGGACCTCGTGGAGCCGGGAATCGTCCAGGTGCAGGCCTGGCGCCCTGAGGAGGACGTGGAGGTCGACCTCGTCAAGCCCGGCATCCTCGGGGTCGTCGGCCGGGTGCGATGACCTCTCCCTCATCGGACAGTGATCAGCCGTTTCTCTATTGTCTGGGGGCAATTGATGCCAAAAAGTATATTAAGTATTTTTTGTTGCAAATCGTCTATCGTTCACAAAAACGTGTGAGACCGACGTTACGGTCTGGTTGAGTTGGGCCTCGTGTCGCTCTTGTTGGGTAAAAATTGACTATGGCCAATGAATCTCTTAGCCCAAACGAGAACGAAACCCGACGATCCCTCGTGGAGCGCCAGCTCGATCGGGCGGGGTGGAGCCGAGATCAGTTGGTCGACGAGTACGTCATCACGGATGGCAGGATCCTCGCTGCTGGCGGCAGGCCGAGGCGAGGGATGAACCTACGTGCTGACTACGTGCTCGAATACCGGCCGGGCGTGCCTGTCGCGGTCGTCGAGGTCAAGCGGACGTCCATCAAGGCGGACGACGGCATCGAGCAGGCGAAGCGGTATGCGAAAAAGCTGGAGCTGCCCGTCGCCTATGCCACGAACGGCGTGAAGATCTACGAGATCGACCTCAACGTGGGCACGCTCATCGAGATCGATGACTATCCCTCGCCCGAAGAGCTTTGGGCCCGTTTTCGTCATGCCAAGGGACTCGACGATGAGGCCATCACCGATCTTCTGACCACCCCGTTCGACCATTCCGTGAAAAATTGGGACAATACTCCAAAAATTCCCCGCTATTATCAGCGGCTCGCTGTAAACAAAGCGGTCGAAGCCATCGGCAGAGGGCAGGACCGGGTCCTTCTCGTCCTGGCAACCGGCACGGGAAAGACCCTGGTGGCCTACCAGATCGTCAAGAAACTCTGGCAGGCGCGCTGGCCGGAGGGCCGTCTGCCACGGGTGCTTTATCTGGCCGATCGGAACATCCTTGTAGACCAGCCGAAAGACGAATACTTCGTCAAGGGGTTCGGCGAAGCCGTTCACAAGCTGGGACGCGGGATCGCCCAGTCTGGCAGGCATATCTACCCGGTTTCGTCCGTAGTGCTCCGGCCTTCAGGCCGGGGGTGAAGCGGACTGTCCCGCGTAGCGGGGCAAGAACAGCCGATTCGCCGCCAGGCGAATCGGCGTCCACCCCGATCAGACCGGCCGTTTCTGCTGCTCGATGTACTGCTTGAGCACGGTCAGGGGTGTCCCGCGAACCGACCCGGCGAAGTAGGAGCCGGACCAGAAATGCCCGCCCCACAGGTACGTGCGGACGTGGGCGCTGAACTCCTTGCACAGCATCCGCGCCGAGACCCCCTTCAGCGAGTTGACCAGCTTGGACAGGGCGACCTTGGGTGGGTAGCGGACCAGCGGGTGGACGTGGTCGTCCTCGCCGCTGAACTCGCGAAGTTCGACCTCGAAGTCGGCACAGACCTCCCGCATGATCTGTTCGCATCGGACCAGCATCGGGTCGGTGAAGGCCCCCTCCGGTACTTGGTGACGAACACCAAATGGGCGTGGAGGTGGTAGACGACGTGCCGTCCGGTGTACACATCGGGGTTCGGTTTCCATCTCGGTGACATAAACCAAATGATACGATCAGGGTGTGGAGAAGGTGAAGCAGACGCGGGCGCATGTGGCCCGCCTGGAGTTGAGCACAGCCCAGGTGGCGGTGCTGGACGGCCAGGCGCACACCGCCCGCACGCTGTGGAACCTGCTACACGAGTACTTCACCTTCCGGCAGGGCCGGTTCGCGACGTTGAAGGACTGCGACACCGCGATCCGGGCGGCTCGTCATGAGATCGACTGGATAGGCCAACTGCCCGCCCAGGCGGCTCAGGCCGTGCTGAAGACCTACCGGCAGGCGTGGGCGAACTTCTTCAACCCTGATCACCCCGCTAAACGCCCGACGTTCAAGGCCCGGTTCGGTTCCCGACCGGCCGTCGATGTGCCTCAGGCTCGCGACCTGCAGATCAAGCGAATCAACCGGCGGTGGGGTGCGGTCAACCTGCCCAAGGTCGGGCGGGTGCGGTTTCGGTGGACCAAGGACCTGCCCGGCCTCACCAGGGGCGGCCCCGCCGGGCGGATCACGGGAGCGCGGCTGGTCAAGGATGCTCACGGCTGGCAGGTGGTGTTCCGCACCCAAATTCTCCTCGCGCCGGTCCCTACCGTGCACCCGGGCCACACGGTGGGGATCGACCGGGGGGTCACCGTCGCGCTGGCCCTGTCGGACGGCACGATGCGTGAGCACGCCCCCTGGCTCACGCCTGGGGAGAAAGAACACCTGCGCCGGCTGGAGAAGACGTCGGCTCGCCGGCGTGCGGCCCGGCCGAAGAGGACCCGCCCTTCGGGGCGGGAGCGGCGCACCTACGATCAGATCGCCCGGCTGCGCGCGAAAGCCAAGCGCCGAGCCGTCGACTGGCAGCACCAGACCACCACCGAACTCGCCGACACGTTCGCTGTGATCAAGGTGGAGAAACTCTCCATTCTCAACATGGTCAAATCCGCCAAGGGCACGATCGAAGCCCCGGGCAGGAACGTCGCCCAAAAGGCGGGGCTGAATCGGTCGATCAGCGGCGAGGCGTGGGGCCGGACCGTCACCCTGCTCGAATACAAGAGTGCCGACCGGGGCGGACAGGTCGTCAAGGTTCCCGCCCCGGGCACCTCACAGACGTGCCACCGATGCGGTCACCGTGATGCGGCCGGCCGCGACAGAACCGTGTTCGCTTGTACCGACCCCGCGTGCGGTTGGGTCGGCCATGCCGATACCAATGCCGCGATCAATATCAAGAACGCCGTCGGAACGCCGGTGTCAGGGCGTGGAGACCTCGGGGTTACCCGGTCGGTGAAGCGTCAACCCCCGCGCGCCGCTTAACCGCGACGCGACGGGAGAGTCTCCGGCCCCCAGGCCGGGGAGGAGTTCAACAGTCACTCGACAGGCAGGGCAGGCAGACCTCCGGTGACACCACCGCGCTCTTCGAGAAGTTCTCCAAGGACTTCTTCGACCTCATCGTCGTTGACGAGTGTCACCGGGGCAGTGCGAAGGACAACTCGAACTGGCGGAAGATCCTGGACCACTTCGACTCCGCAGTCAAGATCGGCCTCACGGCGACGCCTATCAGCGAGAAGGACGCCGACACTTACGAGTACTTCGGCAGGCCGGTCTACGAGTACTCCCTGCGGAACGGGATCGACGACGGGTTCCTCGCCCCCTACCGGGTACGCCGGGTGAACATCAACATCGATGTCGAGGGCTGGGAGCCACAGCCGGGCCAGCTCGACAACTACGGCAACCTCATCCCAGAACGGGAGTACAACCAGCCTGACTTTGAGAAGACCATGCTGATCAAGGAGCGCACCGAGGTCGCGGCCCAGTATCTGACGGACCTGCTGCACGAGACCGGCCGGATGAACAAGACCGTCGTCTTCTGCGTCGACTCCGACCATGCCAGCCGGATGCGCATTGCGCTGCACAACCTCAACCGGGACCTGTCCCGGCAGTACGGCGGTGACTACGTCGTCCGGGTCACCTCCAGGGACGGCGACCCTGGCCTCGCGCATCTCGACGAGTTCAAGAAGGTCGACTCCGACGCACCGGTGATCGCCGTGACGTCGAGGCTGCTCTCGACCGGGGTGGACATGCCGATGGTCCGCAACGTTGTGATCTTCCGGCCCATCGGTTCCACGACCGAGTTCAAACAGATCGTGGGACGCGGCACGAGGCTGTTCCCCGACAAGGACAAGTTCAGCTTCGACATCATCGACTTCGTGTACGCCACCAGGAAGTTCAACGATCCGGAGTTCGACGGCCCTCCTGTTCGCCGCTATGAGGTCAAGATCGACGACGATGGACACGCGGTCGAGAACGCCGAAGACGACCTCACCGACGAGCACTCGCATGTCGCCGAGCCTCACGTCGACTACGAGGAGCAGGAAGGCGGCATCCTCGACCCTGCCGAGGAAATGAGCGACGACGAGCTGATCTCGACCTTGACCACGCGGGCACGCAAATACTATGTCGACGGCCAAGACGTGTTCATCTGGAACGACACCCTCTACGTCATGGACGACGACAGCGGCCGGCCCAAGATGATCGAATACCGTGTGTTCGCCGGTGACCGGGTCCGCAAGCTGAACCTCAGCCCGATGGAGTTGCGAGGCCAGTGGGCACGCGCCGGTTCGCGGTCGACGATCCTTCGGACGCTTGAAGAACAGGGCGTCGACTTCAAGGTGCTGGCTGAGCAGATGAGCGACCATGACGCCGACCCGCTCGATCTGCTGCTCGCTGCGGCGTGGGAGTTTCCCGCCATGACGCGTAGGGAGCGGGCACGCCGGGTGCGCCGAGAGCACCGGGAGTTCCTCGAATCCTTCGCGGAGGACGCCCGGGAGATCCTGGAGCTCATCTTGGACAAGTACATCGAGCACGGTCCGGTCGAGTTGAGGCCCACGGTGCTGACTCTCCCGCCGCTCAGAGATCTGGGCAGCCCGTCGGAGCTGGCGGTCCGTTTCGGTGGAGGAGAGAAGCTCCGGGAGATCCTGGACAGGCTGGGAGAACACGTCTACGACGCAGCTTAACTATAATTCACTTTTAGTTTCACGTATGATCAACACGTGAAACTAAAGGCGACTTATAGCTAATGTTGGTTAGGGTGAGGGCATGCTGATCGAGCGGGAGCTGTGGCCGCAGAACAGGCGCCGTGACAAGCTTTGGGAGCTCGCCGCAGGCCAGAGGGGTTATTTCACCGCCGCCCAGGCCGTTGAGGCGGGCTACTCCCATCAGGCTCAGCGTTTCCACGCTCAGCGAGGCAACTGGCTGCACATCGATCGGGGGCTCTACCGGCTCCGCGAGTTCTCCGTGCTGCCCGGTGACGATCATGACTATCTCGTCCGATGGTGGCTCTGGAGCAAGAGGCGGGCTGTAGTCTCACACGTCAGTGCGCTGGCCGTCCATGATCTCGGGATCGCGAACCCGGAGGAGATTCATCTGACGGTCGGACCGGGATTCCGGCAGAAAAACCAGCAGATCGTGCTTCACCACGCCGAGCTGCGGCCAGAGGAGATCGAGGATCGCGAGGGTTTCAGAGTGACCACGCCACTTCGGGCGATCGCCGAATCAGCCGCCGACGCGGTGGACCAGGACATGATCGATTCCGCTGTCGCCGAGCTTCTGGAGCGTGGCGAGACCACCCGTGGCTGGCTTCTTCGCGCGGCTCAGTATCTCGGAGAACGCGCCGAGCTGGGCGTCGAGCGCGCTCTGAGGGCGGAGAAGGCGTGACCCGATACCGCAGTGCGGTCTCGCTACGCCAGGCACTGGAGAGCAGGCTCAAGGATCAGGCCGACACCAACGGCACCGACCTCGGCAGGCTCCGCCGCAGGGTTCTCTTCGAGCGTGTGGCGGCTCGCCTGTCCACGTTCCGGCCCGGCCGCTGGGTCCTCAAGGGCGGCGCGGTCATGGAGTTCCGGCTTCTGGACCGCGCGAGGGCCACCAAGGATCTCGACCTGGCGATCCGATCGAAGACCTCGACCAAAATGGCGAGCTGGGTGTCGTAAGGCAGTGTCCTGGACGAGGGGGTCCTGATCTCCGTCACCAGGAAGTCGACCGCACGGCTGGCGGCCTCCTTCGTCTTCTCGATCGCCTCTTTCAGCTTGGGCTTGGGCAGCTTTCGGATCTGCTCGGTATCGCCGCGCGAGTAACCGAATCCGGCGGTGGCGGCTATGGCGCGCAGCATCACCTTGGGGTCGAGGTCCCCGTAGCGTTTCCGGCGCAGGACCTCCTTGATCTCGTCGATCGAGTCCAGCAGGTCGAAGTCCGGCGTCCAGGTGGCGGCTCTCATGAACTCCACGAGGGTCAGGTCCGTCCCCGTGGTGTTGATGCGCTCGAAGACGAGGCCGATCTCCTCGATCGACATGTCCCGTAGCGTCACGGTCGCGATCTGGTAGTTCGCGAACCGGTTGTAGAGCAGCCTCGCTCGCTGTTTCAGCTCTTCGTCGGCGACCCGCTCCAGCCGTACGACGAACTCCGCTCCGTCGAGAAGGAACCGCAGCGGGAACTGCGTCGGCGGGGGTTCCTCGAAGTCGTCCCGGTGGTGGAAGGTGCCCTCGGTGAGGTCGTAGACGATGTTCCACGGACTCTTCGGGTCGCCGTCGGGCTCCCAGTAGAGCGCGCCGCAGATTGTGGACAGTCGTTGCTGGCCGTCGAGCAGGTAGTTGACGTGGCGGCCACTCGGCAACGAGTCGACTTCCAGGTCCGCGATCGCTCTTTCACTGGCCAGTTCCTGGTCGCTCTCCCACAGCAGGATGCTGCCGATCGGATAGTTCCTCGCCACGGAGTCGAGCAGGTTCAGGATCTGCTGGCGCGACCAGACGAACTCTCGTTGGAACTTGGGCAGCACGATGCGGCCCGCGAGAATGTCGTCGGCGACGGTGACAAGCCTTGGTGTCGAAGGCTCGGGATCGCGGGGAAGCTGCCTGCGAGGAGATGAACGCTGCACTGGTTCTCCGGGAAGACGACGTCGAGGGGATGAATGTGACAAAGAGGGAGGGGCGTGTCCAGGCGTTGGTGATCGCGCTGCCAGGATCGCGCCTCCCCCGTCGGTCATTTGAACATCATGAGCCGGCCTTCGGCAGACCACGGTTGAGGACCTCGTCGCGGAGACGCTTCAGCGCGACCGCGACACCGTCGCGTTCGATCCGCCAGACATCCCAGCCCGCACACGCCTTCGTCCCGGCGACCGCGGCCCCGGCGGCGGACAGGGAGTGGAAGGCCTCGCCCGTCTCCAGCCTGATCGCTCCGTCCGCCTCGACGGTGGCGAAGTGGACCACGCCTCTGACCGTCCGGAAGATCTTGGCGTCCGGTTTCATCAAGCCGTTCCTGATCAGGTCGAGAAGCTCGACGCCGTAGCGCGTGGAACGGCGCCGGGACGCGGCCGGCTCGGGGACGACGACAGTGATCTTCGGCAGCCGGAAGCCGAGCCTGGCCGGGCTCCAGACCTCCTCGCAGAGGAGCCGGTAGAGGTTCTGCCGCTGCTCGATCTCCTGGACGCCGAACTCCTGGCAGGGCCGGAACGCCAGGTCGAGGCCGGCGGCTCTGAGGTAGTGGGTGAACGGGGTGTTGCGCAGGCGGCTCTTGGGGTGCAGGGAGGCCGCGAGCCGGTTCTCGGCGTAGTAGTGCTCAAGCTTCTGCCCGTAGGGGTCGTCCCGGAAGCTCGCGTTGACAGACTTGGGCAGGAGCAGCAGGGCGCCGAGGCGGTTGCGCCAGAGGTCGAACTCCGCGGGGGTCCTGACGGCGTCCGTGTGCCGCTCGAAACGGTTGGCCCAGATGTGCTCGATCTCGTAGTCGCGGGGTCCCCGGAGGAACTCGTAATCGTGCTCTCCCCCCTCGCACGCGCGCTGGACGTGGGCGGTCATGCGCGAGAGCAGGTAGCGGATCAGGCGGCGGTTGTTCGCCCGGAGGCCGAAGGACGCGATCTCGCGGAAGTCGTGCTCCAGCAGGGAGGCCTCCCGGCCGAGGACGGTGGCGACCGCCTCGGCCGTCCGGCAGATCCGCAGGACCGGGATCAGCCGGTGGATGATCTCGTCAAGGTCGCGGCGCTGCACGGGCAGGTTGTTGACGCACCGCCGTACGTAGACGAGGTCGAGGAACGCCGCGGCCATCGAGCACTTCTCGGTGAACGCCTGGTCGGTGTCCTCGGGGGAGACGACGGAGAGCAGGAGCGTGAACTGGTTGTCGATGCCGTTGTAGCCGTTGAAGAAGACGGCGGCGAGCTCGGGCCTGAACTCCCGGCAGGCCCGGAGCAGGACGCGGTAGCGCTCGGACGCGTCCGTGAGCTTCCCGATGAACTCCCGCGCGCCGGCTGGCCGGTCGATCCCCAGCTGGATCTCGTTGCGCAGGATCCACTCGTGAACGGCCCGCCCGATCTCGGCGGCGTCGGTGGACGTCTCGTCGAAGTGCGCGTACTGCGCCAGGAGGAAGGAGCGGACGTAGGCGCTGGGCGTGCTGGCCTCGGGAGAGTCCGTCTCCGCGGAGGTGAGACGGGCCAGCATGTCGGCCCACGACCTGCCCAGCTCCTCGCGCGTCTGCGGGTTGACCCGCCGGAACAGGTGGCCTTTCAGCAGGTCGACGTGGCTCAGCCGGAGTCCCCGGTCGTTCATGGACACGAAGATCTCGCGTCCGTTCTCCTGGTCGAGGGCCTGGATGCCGACCAGGCACACGCGGTCGAGCAGCCACCGGACGAAGGGCACCAGGGCCTCGCCGCGCAACACCTCGGGGAAGTCGCCGTCGATCTCCCTGCTCCGGTCGTGGAGATTTCTCACGGAGACATGGGCGTCGTCGGACAGCGTGAATCCCTTGAGGTCGTTCCAGTCGGTGACCAGGGCGTTGAGAAGCTGCGCGCGGGCCAGCTCCTCGGAGCTGCCGACCTTGAAGCTCCGTCTGCCGTGCCGGGCCGTGTAGGTGAGCCCCTCCAGCTCATCGGCGTAGATCCACTTCTCCTGGTCGATCAGCAGCTGCCGGAGGTAGATCAGCAGGAGGTGGAGCGTGGTGACGCGCTGCTGGCCGTCGACGAGGAAGGTACGGCCGTCGCTCTCGTGGTAGACGTAGGGACCGAGGAAGTAGGGGGCGTAGCCGTTGACCTCGTCGCGTTCGTGCAGGGGGTTCCACTGGCTCAGGAACCGGTGGCTGAGGTCGTCGATCAGAGTGCGGACCTCGTCACGGGTCCAGGTGTACTCCCGCTGGTAGTAGTCCAGTGCGAAGGAGTTCTTCCTGAAGAGGTTGTGGACCGTTACACCTTCGCTGTGAATGGGACTGTCCGCCATGAACTCGGGAGCGCCTCTCGCCTGCGGGGGTGTGGCTCGTCGAGAGCCCGCTAACTCTCATTTATCACGCCGAAAGTGGCATCGTTACCGATCCTGCCGAAGTCGTGACCCCGGCCTCGGCCTTGCGTGATCTTGAGTCGGCCTTTCCCTTTCGGAGGACCCGGTCGTGGGGCTCGGAGGACCTCCTCCGTGCCGGAGGTCGCTTCCGGAAGGTCAGGCGGGCAGGCCGAGGAAGGCGGCCTGGCAGCGCATGGAGTGGTCGAAGGCCGTGGTGCGGTCGAGGATCGTGTTGTTGAACTGGCCGAACAGCTCGAAGTTGAGCCAGCCGAACAGACCCGTCCAGACGATCAGGGCGCGGACGATCACGTCGTCGGAGACGCCCGGGATGAGCTCTCGGACACGATCGGCGTCCTCGCTGAACGAGGCCGGGACGGACGGGCAGATGTCCGGAGGGTTCAGGGCTCCGGCCTGGTGGGCGTCGGAGATGATCCGGCCGTAGACGACGGTGTCGCGGACCGCCGCGGCGATGGTGTCCTCCGGCGCATGGTAGCCGGGCACGGGCGAGCCGTACAGCAGGGCGTATTCGTGCGGATGGGCCAGCGCCCAGTCCCGTACGGCATGGCACACCGCCAGCCACCGGCCGGTGTGGTCCCCGGGCGGACAGGCCGCGTCGGCGTTCTCCACGGCCTCGCCGATGGCGTTGTAGCCATCGATGATCAGAGCGGTGAGCAGGTCGTCCCGGGAGGGGAAGTAGCGGTAGATCGCTGAGGAGACCATGCCCATCTCGCGGGCGACCGCGCGCAGGGAGAGGCCGCCCGCGCCCTCGGTGGCCAGGTGTCTGCGGGCGATGTCGGTGATCTCGCGAGTCAGTTCGGCGCGGACCCGTTCCCGTGCTGTGCGGCTTGAACTCATGCCAGGCACCTTACCAGAGCACTAAAAATAAAAGAGAGCACTGCTCTTGACGGGCAATGCTCTTTTGCGAGAGCATTGCTCTCAGAACGGAACGACCCTCTCCGAGGAGCCCCTGATGCTGAGCCTGGCCAAGAACACCGATCTCCTCGTCGCCGTCTATCTCGTCAACGCCGTCCTCCGGCTCGTCTGGAACCAGTGAGCCCCATGGAGCCGGTGAGTTCCGCGCAACCGGCAGACCGAGCAGGGGTGAAACGGATGAGATCAGTGAAAGGAAGAATGACCATGACCAAGCACGTCGTCGTCGGATCCGGTCAGATCGGCTCCGAGGTGGCCCGGCTGCTGGCGGGCCAGGGACACGAGGTCGTCCTCGTCAGCCGCTCGGGCTCCGGCCCCGATCTGCCGGGAGTCCGCAAGGTGGCGGCGGACGCCTCCGACCGGGAACGGCTGATCGCCCTGACCGAGGGGGCCGACGCGCTCTACAACTGCGTCAACCCGCTCTACCACCGCTGGATGCAGGACTGGCCGCCGATCGCGGCCTCCCTGCTGGCGACCGCCGAGGCCACCGGCGCGGGATACGTCATGCTCGGCAACCTCTACGTCTACGCTCCTCCCAGCGGGCCGATGCGGGAGAACGACCCGCTCCGGCCGGCCAGCGAGAAGGCGGAAGTGCGGGTCCGGATGTGGCGCGACGCCCTGGCCTCGCACGAGGCCGGGCGGGTCCGGGTGACCGAGGTGCGGGGATCGGACTACTTCGGCCCCGGCTGCCTCGACCAGTCGCACCTGGGGGAACGGTTCGTCCCCCGGCTCCTGGCCGGCAAGCCCGTCCGTTTCATCGGAGACCCGGCCCAGCCGCACAGCTGGACCTACGTGCCCGACGTGGCCCGTGCCCTGGTGACGGCCGCCACCGACGACCGGTCGTGGGGCCGGGCCTGGCACGTCCCGACCGCTCCCGCCATGACGGCCCGGCAGGTCGCAGACCGTCTCTGCGCGCTCGCCGGCGTCCCGAACCCGGGGGTCAAGGTCATGCCGCGCTGGTTCGTCCGCGCGGCGGGCACCGTCTCGCCGATGCTCGGCGAGCTGGAGCACGTCCGCTACCAGTTCGTCAGGCCCTTCGTCGTCGACTCCGCCGACTTCCAGGCCACCTTCGGCGTGGCGCCGACCCCGGTGGACGAGGCGCTGACCACGACCATCGCCTGGTGGCGGGAGCGCCTGGCCGCGGCGGCGTAGGCCGTACGCTTCCACCATGAAGACCGCTGTGATCGGCCTCGGGGACATCGCGGAGAAGGCGTATCTGCCCGTCCTTTCCGCGATGCCCGGCCTCGATCTCCACCTGTGCACCCGCAACCCCGCCACTCTCGACCGTCTGGGCGACGCCTACCGGGTCGAGCGCCGTTTCACCTCGGTGGACGAGCTGATCGAGGCCGGGGTCGAGGTGGCGTTCGTGCACGCGGCCACGGCTGCCCACGTGAAGATCGTCGAACCGCTGCTCCGGGCGGGCGTCCATGTCTACCTGGACAAGCCCATCGCCTACACCCTCGACGAGTCCGAACGTCTGGTACGGCTGGCACGGGAGATGGAGCGGTCGCTGCTCGTCGGTTTCAACCGCCGCCGGGCCCCCTCCTACGCGGCGCTGCTGGAGCTGCCCCGCCACCTGGTGGTGATGCAGAAGAACCGCAGGGGCCTGGCCGAGGACCCGCGGACCGCGATCTTCGACGACTTCGTCCACGTCGTCGACACGCTCCGGTTCCTGGCACCCGGGACGGTCGAACACACCGGGATCCGGACCCGGGTCAGGGACGGGCTGCTGGAGCACGTGACGCTGGAGCTGTCCGGGGACGGCTTCACCGCGTTCGGGATCATGAACAGGGTGAGCGGGGCGGTCGAGGAGACCGTGGAGGTCATGGGGGACGACGTCAAGCGCCGGGTGGTCAACATCGCCGACGTGATCGACTACACCGGGACGGAGACACTGACCCGGCGCGGCGACTGGGCGCCGGTCTCCCGCCAGCGCGGCATCGAGCAGGTCTGCCTGGAGTTCCTGGACGCGGTCCGCTCCGGTGTCCTGCTCGGCGCCGACGACGCCCTGGCCACCCACCGGATCTGCGAGGACATCGTCCGGGAGGCGAGCCGGTCGGCCGGATGACCTGAGACCTCATCCGGGAGGCCATCCGGGCCGCGTCGCAGTGCGGTCCGGATGGCCCCCGGATGAGGTCGCCGCAGCCGTCCCGGGCCGCCGGCTCCGGACCGTGGCCGTCCCCGAGCCGTCAGCGCTCGGCCAGGTAGCGCCGTCCGAGGTCGCGCAGCCGCCCGTGGGCCGACTCGTAGACGTCGGGCCTGCCGAGATAGGCCTTGGGGACCTTGGCGAGCATCGTGTAGTTGGTGTCGCAGACGTTGCCGACCGGGGCCTCGCCGATCTGGCTGACCAGCTGGTAGGCGTCCAGGGTGTCCAGGCCGGTGAGGTCGGCGGCCCAGGTGACCAGGTCGTGCTGGCTGATCCGGAAGGCGTCCTCCAGCGGGCGCGCGGAACCGGTCGACATCAGGTGCTCGTCGTCCTCCAGGCGGGGCCACGGGGTGCTCACACCCTTGATCAGCTCCACCGCGACCACGGTGTTCATCGCCGCCTCGACGGCGGTGCCGCACACCTCGCCGTGTCCCTGGCGGGCGTGCCCGTCACCCACCGCGAACAGTCCGCCCTCGACGTTGACACCCAGGTAGACGGTCACCCCGGCGCGCAGTTCGGGGGTGTCCATGTTGCCGCCGTGGGCGTCCGGAGTGATCGTCATTCGGGCCTCGGACGCACCGGGCGCGACACCGACGGTGCCGTGCATGGGGTCCAGCGGGAGTTCCATCGTGAAGTCACCCCGGCGGGCGTGGTAGCGGGCCACACCCTTCTCCACGTCGATGTCGTAGCGCCAGACGACCTCGTCCAGCGGCGGGGTGAGCATGGCGGTGGTGTGCGTGCCGGTCAACGCGCCGAAGTGCGGGAACGTCGCGGACACCGCCCAGTCCCTGGCCGGCTCGATGGAGACGAAGTGCAGCGCGAGCGTGTCACCGGGCTCGGCCCCCTCGACGTGGAAGGGCCCGGTGACCGGGTTCAGGTAGGGAAAGTCGCAGACGCTCGACGGCAGGTCGTCGACCGAGCGCACCCGGCCGCCGAAGCAGTCCTCGGTGTACATCTCGACGATCGTGCCGGGCTGGATCCTGCCGACGGCCGGGCGCCCGCCGAAGGTGTAGCTCAGCTCTTCGAGAGCGGGCCGGTAGGAGACGACGTTCATCGTGCCTCCGCCCGGCCGGGGCCCGTCGCCGGGGTGGGCCGTGAAGAGGTGAACCCCTCCTCGGTCTCGAGGAAAATATCGAACATGCGGTCCGTCCTTGTGTGATCGGAACAGTGGAGGCGAGGGAGGGCCGCTACGGTTTCGCGGCGGTCTCCGGCGTGTCCTGAATACCCGCCAGCGTGGGGCGCCGCCCCCGGGCGTAGGAGACGCCGAGCAGCACCAGGCCGATGGCGAGCCAGATGATCCCGAGCGTCTGAGCCGCGATGCTCGCGTTGATGACGACGTAGACCAGGATCGCGAAGCCGATCACCGGGGCGATCAGGTGCCGCCACCAGTCGCGGCTGCCCTTGCGGACGACGTAGTGGACGACCACCGAGATGTGCAGCGCGAGGAAGGCGGTCATGGCGCCGAAGTTGACCAGCCCGCTGATCAGGGTGATGCCGTCGTCGCGGCTGGCCAGGTAGAGCCCGACGACGAGGGAGATGGCGGCCACGAGCAGGGTGGCGTTGACCGGCACCTTGTGCTTGGGGTGGATCTTGGCCAGGAAGGAGGGGAGCTGCCGGTCGCGGGCCATCGCGTACAGCAGGCGCGAGGTGGCGGCCTGGGCGACCAGGGAGTTGGCGAAGCCCCAGGCGATGGCGGTGGCGACGGCGGTCAGCACGCTGAGCCAGTGGCCTCCGGCGAACTCGGCCATGTCGTAGAACGCGCTGCCCGCGGGGTCGCCGTTGGCGAGCAGTTCGGCCCGGTTGGGGGTGAGCAGCGCGGCCACCCAGGTCTGTGCGATGAACAGCGCGCCCGCCAGGCCGAGTGCGGCGACCATGGACTTGCCCAGCCTGCGGCTGTCCACCTTGCTCTCCTCGGCCAGCATCGAGATGCCGTCGAAGCCGAGGAAGGACAGCACCGCGATCGAGACGGCGCCGAAGACCAGCGGCCAGGAGAACGTCGAGGAGTCGAACAGCGGACTGAGCGCGCTCACCTGGGCCTTGCCCTGGGCCAGCGCGACCAGGCCGACGACGATGAAGATCGCCAGCACGATGAGCTCACCGACCAGCATGATCTTCGTGATCCGGGCGGTCATCTGGATGCCGCTGTAGTTCACGACCGTGTTGAGCACCACGAACACGATGAGCCAGCCCCAGATCGGGATGGCGGGGATGAACGAGGCCATCGCCGCGCTCGCGATGAGGTAGAGCAGGGCGGGTACCAGCACGTAGTCGAGCAGGATCACCCAGCCCGACAGGAAACCGACCGGAGCGGCGATGCCACGGCCCGCGTAGGTGTAGACCGACCCGGCCATCGGGAAGGCCTGGGCCATCTGCGCGTAGGACAGCGCGGTGAAGGCCATCGCCACCATGCCGATGACGTAGGCGAGCGCCACCATGCCGCCGGAGCCCTGGTAGACGCTGCCGAAGATGCCGAAGGGCGCGATCGGCACCATGAAGATCAGGCCGTAGACGAGCAGGTCGGTGAAGGTCAGGGACCTGCGGAGTTCCTGCTGGTAGCCGAATTGCTCCAGGGAGGGCTCAGTGGCCATGGACGGTTCCTCTATGTGGGTGCAGCCGTAACAGCAGAGAAGGGGGGCAACCGTCACAATAGGACCATTTATTGAAAAGGAAAAGTTTCCAATCGAAAGCTTTCAGTGGACGATGTCGAAGTCCAGACCGTCCGCCCGCCCGATGTGCGCGTGCCGCCGTACTCCCCGGCCCTGAAGCGTCAGCCGCCCCCGCGCGGTGACGATGGAGGTGCCGTCGGCGATGGCGTCCACCGCGGGTACGGCGAGCGTCCCGGCGCGCGAGCCGAGCGCGGCGAGCATCAGCACCGCTTCGTAGCAGCCCTGCCCGTGCCCGTTGAGCAGGGGCGCGCTGCTGCCGAAGCGGCGGATGTAGCGCTCGCCGAGGCTCAGGCTGTCGTCGGTGACCATGCTGGCGAAGTAGCCCATCGCCCCGTAGAGCTCGCCGGTCGCATCCCCGCCGATGCCGAGCAGGCCGTGCTCCTCCAGCGCTCCGCAGAGTCTCGGGCACGACAGTCCGGCCGCGGTGAAGGCCCGGTTGAAGGTGACGAGGTCACTGCCGATCAGGCTGAGCAGTACGGCGTCGGCCCGGCTGGTGGCGAGCCGTTCCAGGATCCGGGGGAGATCGCGCATGCCGTACGGCACGAACCGCTCGCCGACGACCGTGACGTTGCGGGCGGCGAGGTGGCGGCGGGCCGCCTCGTGGACCAGACGCGGCCAGATGTAGTCGTTGCCGAGCAGGAACCACCTGCGGGCGCGCCGGCGCTCGATGAGCCAGTCGATACCCGGCCGGAGCTGGCGGTCAGGCGTCTCGCCCAGGAAGTAGACCCCGGGCGTGTGACCGCCCCCCTCGTACGGCGGGGCGTAGACGAACGGCGCCCGCCCGGCCAGCGCCCGGACCACCGCGATCCGCACGTCACTGCCGTGGGTGCCGACCACCGCGTCGATCGCTCCGCTGTCCGCGAGCATCCCGACCTCGGCGGACACCCGCCGCGCGGGGCGGCCACCGTCGATCAGAACCAGCTCGATCGGCCTGCCGAGCATCCCGCCCGCGAGGTTGACCTCGTCGGCGGCGAGGATCGCACAGTTGATCGCACATGGTCCCACCAGGCCGAGGACCCCGGAGACCGGCACCACAAGTCCAACGCGCAGGGCGTCGCTCTGGATGAGCTGGGCTTCCAGAGGATCGATGACCGGTGTGACGGCTTCTGCCACACAGACGAGTATCCTCCCAAAAGAAGCCTTGGCAGACCTTTTATGCAACTGGGATAAAGGCGGGAGCCTCACGTGGTGACGACCGGACTGGGATCCTCGCTCGCCTACCTGCTCAGCAGGGCAGAGCGCAGCGTCAACCGCGGTCTCGCCGCCGCGGTGACCGCCGAGGATGTCACGGTCGAACAGTGGCGCATCCTGCGTGCCCTGGCCGACGGGCGGGGGCACTCGATGGGCGATCTCGCCGAGGCCGTGCTGATGCCGCATCCGACGCTGACCAAGGCGATCGACCGGTTCATCGACCGCTCGCTCGTCTACCGGGGGCACGATCCGGCCGACCGGCGCAAGGTCGCGGTCTTCCTGTCCGACCGGGGGGCCGAGCTGCTCGCCCGGGTGGAGGGCGGGGTGGCCGGCCACCACCGGCTGATCGAGGCCGCCTACGGCACCGAGCGCACCGAGCAGCTGATGCATGACCTGCACAGGCTGGTCGTGGCCCTGGACGAGCCCTCCCGATCCGTCGCGGGGCCGGAGCCGGCCGATCCCGCCCGTTCGTGACGCGCCCGGCATGGCCGGAGCGTCTTCCGCCGGTGGAGGGCCCGGCCTCCCGGGTCCGCCGGGGAGACCGGGCCGGTCCGTCAGGGGTGGAGACCGCGCAACCGGTGGGCCTCGGCGACCCTGCCCACGCCGATGAGGTGGGCCGCCTGGCGCAGGCTGATCCCGCGCTCGGCGGACATCGCCGTGACCGCGTCGAAGGAGTCCTCCATGAGCTCGCGGAGCCTGGTGTCGACCTTGGCCGCGCTCCAGGAGCAGGCCTGCAGGTTCTGCACCCACTCGAGGTAGGAGACGATCACACCGCCCGCGTTGGCCAGGATGTCCGGGACCACCGTGGTCCCGGCGTCGCCCAGGATCCGGTCCGCCTCCGGGGTGGTCGGGCCGTTGGCGCCCTCCACGATCAGGCGGGCCCTGACCTTGGGCGCGTTCTCCGCCGTGATCACGCCCTCCAGCGCGGCGGGGACGAGCACGTCCACGTCGAGCTCCAGCAGGTCGGAGTGGGACAGGGCGTCGGCGTGGCGATAGCCGTACACGCCGCCCGTCTCCTGCACCCACGCCCGCAGGTCGTCGACGTCCAGGCCGGAGTGGTTGACCACCGCGCCGGTGGCGTCGGAGACCGCCACCACGCGGCAGCCGGCGTCGGCGAGGTAGCGCGCGGCCGGCGCGCCGACCTTCCCGAAGCCCTGGACCGCGACGGTGCGGCCCTCGGGGGAGCCCGGGAGGGCCTTGAGCGTGGCGATCAGCACACCGCGGGAGGTGGCTCCGGCCCGGCCCAGGGAGCCGCCGAGGGCCGTCGGCTTGCCGGTCACCACGCCGGGCACGGGGTAGCCCGCACTCACCGAGTAGGTGTCCATGATCCAGGCCATGGTCTGCTCGTCGGTGCCGACGTCGGGTGCCGGGATGTCCTTGTCCGGGCCGATGATGGGCAGGATCTCGTTGACGTAACGGCGGGTGACCCGCTCCAGCTCCCGCGTGGTCAGCGAGGCCGGGTCCACGGAGACGCCGCCCTTGGCGCCGCCGTACGGGATGCCGACCAGCGCGCACTTCCAGGTCATCCACATGGCCAGCGCGGTGACCTCGTGGATGTCGGTGGAGGGGTGGAAGCGGATCCCGCCCTTGGCGGGGCCGCGGGTGGTGTTGTGCTGGACCCGGAAGCCGCGCACGACGTCCATCCGGCCGTCCTCGCGGCGGACGGGCACCGCGACGGTGAGCGAGCGTCGGGGGGTGGCCAGCATCGTGCGCATGCCGTCGTCCAGGTGGAGCCGGTCGGCCGCCTGGTCGAGCTGGAACAGCGCGGAGTCGAGGGCCTGACGGCCCGGGCTGATGAAGGGGGTGGCTGCCGGCGTCGTTGACGGCACCGTGAGAGTCATGAAGGAGAGCCTCCGTACGGGAGCGGAGCGCCGTTGCTCCGCTCAGGGCTGCTGGTAATGATCACACGATTGCCGGAGTCTTTGCCGGGTCGTGTGAAACTTTGCGTACTTGTGGATGCGTTTTGTGTCTTTCCTCACTTCCGGATTGCTCTGTCGTTATCGATCAGAGCGGATGGGCACGGTGAGGGCAACGCGCCAATATGGCAGGCTGCCGTTGGCATGCCTGCCGTTCTGTAGTGCTGAAGGGATCAACGTGCCGGAACTTGTGGTCGGGCCACTGCTGCGTTACGTGAATGAGACCAGCGCATCGGTGTGGGTGGAGACCAGCGAGCCGTGCGAGGTGACGGTCGAGGTCGGTGAGGCACGGTCACAGGCGCTGACGTTCACCGTGCACGGCCACCACTACGCGATCGTGGACGTCGCCGCCGAGGGCGCCTACCAGGTCCGGCTGGCCGGGGAGACCGTGTGGCCCCTGCCGGACCAGCGGCCCGGCCGTATCCGCTTTCTCGGCCCCGGCGGACCGAACCGGGTGGTGTTCGGCTCCTGCCGGACCAGCGTGCCGCATGACACGATGCACATCGTCTCGCACGGGGTCGACGTCCTGCGTGCGTACGGCCGCAGCATGATGGACAGCCCCGAGGAGGAGTGGCCCGACATGCTGCTCCTGCTCGGCGACCAGGTCTACGCCGACGAGCCGTCGGTGGAGATGCTGAAGTTCATCAAGGACCGCAGGGACGGCGAGCCGGTGGGTGAGATCGCCGACTTCGAGGAGTACGCCGAGCTGTACCGGCAGGCGTGGACCGACCCGGAGATCCGCTGGATCCTCTCGACGGTGCCCAGCGCGATGATCTTCGATGACCACGACCTGCGCGACGACTTCAACACCTCCGCCTCCTGGCGCGAGAAGATGGCTGCGGTCTCCTGGTGGCCGCGCCGGGTGGCCTCCGGGCTCGGCGCCTACTGGATCTACCAGCACCTGGGCAACATGTCACCGGATGAGCGCTCCTCGGACAAGCTGCTCAGCAAGCTGTGCGCGGCCGAGGGCGACGGGGGCGAGGCGCTCGACACCTTCGCCCGGCGCGCCTACGACGTCCCCGCCGACAACCGGTGGAGCTACTCCCGCGACCTCGGCGGCACCCGCCTGATCATGCTCGACTCCCGCTGCGCCCGGCAGCTCACGCAGGGGGACCGGCGCATGATCGACCCGGTGGAGTGGGAGTGGCTGACCGAGGAGCTCCGCAGGGGCGGGGTGGAGCGCTTCGTGATCGGCACGTCGGTGCCGTTCCTGCTCCCGGCCGGCATCCACCACATCCAGAACTGGAACGAGGCGCTGGCCCAGGGTGCCTGGGGCAGGACGGCGGCCCGCTGGTCCGAGGCGCTCCGCCAGGCCGTCGACCTGGAGCACTGGGCGGCCTTCCGGCGTTCCTTCGAGGACCTGTCCGAACTGCTGGCCGGGACGGGGAAGCCGGTGATCGTGCTCTCCGGCGACGTGCACTACTCCTACGTGGCCAAGGCCAAGGGGCTGCCCGTCTACCAGCTCGTCTGCTCCCCGATCCGCAACCCGCTGAGCCGTACGCTCCGCCTGGCCAACATCGTCGCCCAGTTCGGCGTCGCCACACTGATCGGCGGCTGGCTCTCCCGCCTGGCCAGGATCCCCAGACCTCCGTTCAAGTGGCGGATCACCAACGGTCCCTGGTTCTCCAACGCGCTGGCCACCCTGTCCCTGGACACCACACCCCTGTCCGTCCGCTGGGACACCGCCACCGGGACCAACCTGTCGGAGGTCACCACCGTGGAGCTCCCCGACCACGGTTGACGGACCCCCGGAACCGGTACGGCCCGCGCCCCGGGGCGCGGGCCGTACGGAGGATCACTTCGCGAACTCGGCGAGGGCGTCGGCGAGCTGGTCGACGGCCCAGAGGAGGTCCTCCTCGGAGACGACGATCGGCGGGGCCAGGCGGATGGTGGAGCCGTGGGTGTCCTTGGCGAGGACACCGCGGCGCATCAGCGCCTTGGAGATCTCGCGCCCGGTCGCCAGGGAGGGGTCGATGTCGATACCCGCCCACAGGCCGCGGCCGCGCACGGTCACCACGCCCTGCCCGATGAGGCCGCGCAGCCTCTCGTGCAGGACCGCTCCGAGCTCCTTGGCCCGTGCCTGATACTCGCCGGTGTTGAGGAGCTCGATGACCGCGCATGCCACCGCGCAGGCGAGCGGGTTGCCGCCGAAGGTGGATCCGTGCTGGCCCGGCCTGATCACGCCGAGGATGTCCTCGTTGGCGGTGATCGCCGAGACCGGGACGACCCCGCCGCCCAGAGCCTTGCCCAGCACGTAGATGTCGGGGACGACCCCCTCGTGGTCGCAGGCGAAGGTGTCGCCGGTGCGGCCGAGACCGGACTGGATCTCGTCGGCGATCATCAGGATGTTCTCGGCGGTGCAGAGCTCGCGGACCTGGGTGAGATAGCCGTCCGGCGGGACCAGCACGCCGGCCTCGCCCTGGATGGGCTCCAGCAGCACCGCGACGGTGTTGGCGTCGACGGCCTCGCGGATCGCCTCGACGGAGCCGTACTTCACGACCGTGAAGCCCGGGGTGTAGGGGCCGAAACCGTCGTGGGCGTCGGGGTCGGTGGAGAAGCTGATGATCGTGGTGGTGCGGCCGTGGAAGTTGTCCTCCATCACGATGATGTTGGCCTGCTCCGGGGCGACGCCCTTGACCTCGTAGCCCCACTTGCGGGCCACCTTGATCGCGGTCTCCACGGCCTCGGCGCCGGTGTTCATCGGCAGGACCATTTCCTTGCCGGTGAGGTCGCCCAGCCCGGCGGCAAAGGCGGCGAACTGGTCGTGGAAGAAGGCGCGGCTGGTCAGGGTGAGCTTGGCCAGCTGCTGCTGCGCCGCCTCAACGATCTTCGGATTGCCGTGGCCGAAGTTCAGCGAGGAGTAACCGGACAGGCAGTCCAGGAACCGCTTGCCCTCCACGTCGGTCACCCAGGCGCCCTGCGCCTCGTGGATCACGATGGGGAGCGGGTGGTAGTTGTGCGCGCTGCGGCGTTCGCTGAGCTCGATGAACTGGTCTGTGGTGGTCATCCGATATTCGCCGTTTCTTTGCTTTTGGCTGCTATGTCTACTTTCATCCCCGAATCTCAAGCGTGCAGCACTTCGGCCCGCCGCCCGCTTTGCGCAGCTCCGACAGGTCGACCGGGATGACCTCGAAACCGTGGCGCTTGAGCTCCAGCTGGAGGTTGGCCGCCTCGAGGTTGATCACCACGTGGGTGCCGTCGCTGACCGCGTTGAGGCCCAGCACGGTCGCGTCGCTCTCATCCGCGACGACCGCGTCGGGGAACAGGTTCTTTAGCACTTCCTGGCTCCCCGCCGAGAAGGCCCCCGGGAAGTATGCCACGTTATGTCCGTTTAGCGGGAACAGTGCGGTGTCCAGGTGGTAGAAGCGGGGGTCCACCAGCTGCAGCGTTACCACCGGGCGGCCGAGGAACTCCTGGGCCTCCTTGTGCGCGGTGATGTTCGTGCGGAACCCCGTCCCGGCCAGCACCAGGTGGTCGAGAGTGAGGAAGTCTCCCTCGCCCTCGTTGGTGAAGGCCGCCTCGTGCACCCGGTCGTAGCCGTTGGCGACGAACCACTTCAGATACGCCGGCCCCTCGGCGGCACGCTCCTGGTGAGCGAACCGCGCGCCGTACACCCGGCCGTCGACGACGAGCGCGCCGTTGGCGGCGAAGACCATGTCCGGCAGGCCCTCCACCGGGTCGATCAGGCTGACCCGGTGCCCGAGCTCCTCATAGGCGCTCTTGAGCCCCTCCCACTGCCGGACCGCCACCTTGCGGTCGGCACCGGCTTCGGGGTCCATCCACGGGTTGATCGCATACTCAACCGCAAAGTAGTCGGGCCGGCACATGAGATAGTGCTTGGTCATGGGGGAGCTCCGCAAAGGATGTCGTGGTGGGGATGGCAACAGCCTAGGAACGGAGGTTCGCGCGGGCCAAGAGTCCGATCGTGCGCGTTTGCGCAGCTCTCTTGCGTGTTTCAGGTAATCGACGGCGATCCGTTGTGTGTGGTGATCAACGGGGCGTCGATCAGCCGGGAGAGCACGATGGAGCTCTTGGTCCGCACCACGAACGGCTCCGAGGCGATGCGCTCGATCACCTGCTCCACATGGCGCACGTCGGTTGCCCTGACGTGCAGCAACGCGTCGGCCTCACCGGTGATGGTGCACGCGGAGACCACCTCGGGAAGGCGGGCGACGGCCACCCCGATCTCCGCCGGAGAGGTTTTGCCCGCGCAGAAAAGCTCCACGTAGGCCTCGGTGGTCCAGCCGAGCGCCGCGGGCTCCACCCTCGCGGTGAACCCGGTGATCGCCCCCGTCTCGCGTAGCCGATCCACCCGCCGTTTCACCGCCGACGCCGACAGGCCCACCCTCTGCCCGATCTCCGCATAGGTGCTGCGGGCGTCCTCGACGAGCGCCCCGATGATGTCACGATCCAGCCGATCCAGTTCCACGCTGCTTTGTAACACACCACTTCACGCCGTTCGGCAACGCGGTGGGCCGCGCCGGTCGTGAAACGGCGGACGGCCCCTCCACGACGCGGAAAACGGGTGGCCTCTCCGCGACGCGGAAAGAGGGCCGCGACGGAATGTCACGACCCTCTTCTGCGGTCCCCGGCCATCCGGATGTCGCGCGCCTCAGGCGGGCTCAGGCGGGCTCGGATGCGCTCAGGCGGGCTCGGCCTCGCCCGTGGCCTGCTCCATTGCCTCTTCCGGAGACGCCTCCAGGTCGTCGCCTGCCTGGGCGAGCGCCGACTGCTTGTCCAGGCGGACCCAGCTCGTCACGCTCTCGATGGCGAACAGCACGCCGAGGTAGAGGGTGAGCGCGGCCAGCACCCAGGTCAGCACCCCGAACGCGGCGCCGGCACCGATCAGCAGCAGCCGGAGCTCCCAGCCCAGTCCGGCCTTGAACACCCAGTCGGGCGGCCAGATGCTCTGCCGGGTCCGGTACACCGTGTCGTAGGTGTGGTAGCCGATCACGTAGATCAGCACGAAGAGCAGCCACTTGGGCGCGTCCGCGGCCAGGCCGATCAGGATGATCGTGAGGAACTCGATGGTCCGGATCAGCGGCGGCATCAGCCAGTCGAGCCTGCCCAGGTGGTCACGGGCCACGGTCGGCAGCACCAGGGCCACCATGACCAGGACCGGGACGAGCAGGACCGGGCCCTCGTCCAGCATCCCGCTCACCGCCATCGCGACGATCGCGAGCAGCGCGGCGAGCGCGGCCGGCACCGGGGGCAGCCCCGGCCCCACCTTGTCGCGGAGCGCCATCACCAGCGGGCCGTCGTCCCGGTAGGCGAGCAGCCGCGCGGTCTGGATGCGCAGCCGTTCCTCGTAGGGGTCGGGGACGGGGCTGGTCTGCGGCTGGGTGATCATGCGAGTGACCTCATCAGACGTCCGGTGAGCGTGTAGGTGGCGGCGATACCGCCCCAGATGATCAGCGTGAGGAAGGTGACCCGGGCGTCGAAGAGGGCGCTGACGATGGCGATGGCGGCGAAGCGCTCACCGATCGGGAAGACGATCATCTTGCGGGCCCAGTAAACGGCCCGGTACTTGCCCGCCTTGCTCCACATCTTCAGCAGCCCCCTGATCCCGCCGCTGCGCGCGATCTTGCGCTGCTCCAGCGCCGCGCGCAGCTCGGTGTCGGCGCTGATCGTCAGCGACACCGAGGGCAGCGGCGACGGGGGCTTGCGCCGGTTGGCAGCGCCGAACGAGAAGTCCAGCAGGTGCTTGCCGGACTGCAGGCTCAGCGCGATCAGCGCCAGCGTCCACACGTCACCCACGCCGGAGACGGCCGCGCCGACCGCCAGGCCGGCGAAGACCACATACTCCTTGAAGCGGTCGAAGGTGGCGTCCAGCCAGGCCCCGAGCACGCCGAACTTGCGGGCGTAACGTGCGACCTGCCCGTCCACGCAGTCGAACACGAACGCGAAGTAGATCAGGACGCCGCCGGCGACCATCCCGGCCCGCGCGCCGGTGGCGAAGCACGCCGCCGCGGCCACGCCCAGGGCGATGGAGATCAATGTGACCTGGTTGGGCGTCAGTCCCCTGCGGGCCGCCCAGCGGGCGATGAATCGGGAGTAGGTGCTGACGAAATAGGTGGTGAAGAAGCCGTCGGCGCCCTTGACCGCGTTGTTCAGCCGGGCCCTGTCCTCGTTGATCATGGACATCTCGGCCGCCGACTCGTCGGCCTGCTCCTGGCTGACCAGCCGGCGGAAGAACAGGTCGCGACGGCCTCGGATGCCGACCGAGACGCCTCGCCGTACCAACCCCAGGACCAGGAGCTGGACCAGGTCGTCCTCGGGGCCGAGCAGGTGCGCCATGTCGGCGAGCTCGCGGGCGGCCTCGGCCAGTGTGGGCGCGTGCTTGTGGTGCAGGTGCAGCGGGCCGAGCAGGACGGCGTTGGGCCGGGTCACCGCGTGGTAGGCCGAGCCCACCGAGATCACCCGGGACTTGCTGGCGCGCGCCCGGACCGGCAGGTCTTCCCAGGTCCGGTCGCCGATCTCCGGCTCCGCCTCGTCGATCGGGACGTCGGGGACGATGGTGTCGCCGTTCTCGTCCTCTTCGTGGGGCTCCTTGGCGATCAGCGCGAGCGCTCCGCGCTTCGACTTGGTGATCTGGTAGATCAGCTCGTCGTGGATAAGGGAGTTGGCCGGGAGGATGAGCAGGTTCTCCGTGGCGTGCTCGACCGCGTCGGCCACGGCACGCAGGTCGCCGGCGAGGTCGGAGGTCTCGACGAGACTGCCGGGGAAGCCCCGGTAGGCCGGGGCGTCGCCGGTGCGGGCGATCGTCACCGGCGCGGAGTCGAGCGAGGCGAGCTGGCCGTGCAGCTTGCCGATCACAGTGGGGCAGCCGGGGAGCGCGGGCAGAGTCAGCGCGGCGGGCGGCGTCGACTGAGCCGGAGCGGCATCGGGGCCGGGCGATGAGCCCAGCAGGACCACGCGGGGCATGGCACCCTTTCGTGCGGGGGCGGGGTAAAACGTGGCGCGGGGAGGTCGCCAGAGGTCAAAGTTTAGTGAGTTTTGGATGAACAACATGCACCCGTGATCCATCTGTGCCACTTGATCATGATTGAAACGCTGACACGTAGGGCATCCCACTAGACTGACCCGGTGAGTCTTTACCGTGACGACGGCATCGTGCTGCGCACCCACAAGCTGGGCGAGGCCGACCGGATCGTCACGGTCCTGACGCGGCGCACCGGCAAGATCAGGGGGGTCGCCAAGGGGGTCAGGCGGACCATGTCACGGTTCGGCGCCCGCCTGGAACCGTTCACCCATGTGGATCTCCAACTCCACACCGGCCGCACGCTCGACGTGATCACCCAGGCCGAGACGGTCCGCCCGTACGGCGAGGCACTCGTGGCAGACTACCCGCGCTACACCGCGGGCAGCGCGATGCTGGAGACCGCAGACCGGCTGACCCTGGGGGAGAAGGAGCCGGCGCTCCGCCAGTTCCTGCTGCTCGTCGGCGGCCTGCGCACGCTCGGCTCGGGGGAGCACGAGGCCCGGCTGGTCCTCGACGCCTACTTCCTGCGCTCGCTGGCCGTCGCCGGTTACGCCCCGGCGCTGGAGTCGTGCGCCCGCTGCAGGGCCCCCGCGATCCGGGCGTTCGCCATCGTGGCGGGGGGCGTGGTGTGCGGGGGCTGTCGTCCCGCGGGCGCCGCCGTGCCGGCCGGGGAGACTCTCGCCCTGATGGTCGCGCTACTGAAGGGCGACTGGCTCACCGCCGACGCCTCCGAGGGCCGGCACCGCGCCGAATGCAGTGGGCTGGTCGCCGCATATCTCCAGTGGCACCTGGAACACGGCATACGCTCTCTCCGACACGTAGAAAGGGAGCCTGCCTCGTGAACGTCCGTCCCCCGGCCTCTCACCCCTCCGGTGCCGTCCCGCCCCCCATCCCCCGCGACCTCGTGCCCCAGCACGTGGCGATCGTGATGGACGGCAACGGCCGCTGGGCCAAGCAGCGTGGCCTGCCGCGGACCGAGGGCCACAAGGCGGGCGAGGCGTCGCTCTTCGACGTGATCGAGGGAGCGATCGAGCTCGGCATCCCCTATCTGTCGGCCTACGCCTTCTCCACCGAGAACTGGAAGCGCTCCCCGGACGAGGTGCGTTTCCTGATGGGGTTCAACCGCGACGTCATCCGCCGCCGCAGGGACGACCTCCACGCCATGGGCGTGCGGGTCCGCTGGGCCGGTCGCCCCGGACGGCTGTGGAAGAGCGTCATCTCCGAACTGCAGGACGCCGAGAGGATGACCGAGCGCAACTCCACGCTGACCCTGCAGTTCTGCGTCAACTACGGCGGGCGCGCCGAGATCGTGGACGCGGCGCTGCGGCTGGCCGAGGACATCGCCGCCGGCCGGGTGAAGCCGGGCCGGGTGCGGGAGGAGACCTTCGCCCGCTACCTCGACGAGCCCGAGATCCCCGACGTCGACCTGTTCGTGCGCTCCTCGGGCGAGCAGCGCACCTCCAACTACCTGATCTGGCAGATGGCCTACGCCGAGATGGTCTTCCTCAACCGTCTGTGGCCCGACTTCGACCGCAGGGACCTGTGGGAGGCCTGCGAGACCTACGCCAAACGCGACAGACGGTACGGCGGCGCCGTGCCCAACCAGGTCTGAGCCTCCTGCCCGGGCGGGTCGGATTCCGCCCCGGGGCCCTCACCCCCGCCCGGCGGCCGGTGAGACCGCCGGGCACGTTCCGGCTCAGCGGAGGGTGGAGGAGACCGCTGCCCCCGCCGGGCGTGCCGCCCCGTGCCGGGTTGGCGCCGCGGCCGATCGCTCTGTTGCGGGTCATGACGCTGTTGAGCACCACTCTTAGAAGCGATCACAAGGAGGTGAGGCCCGTGACGACCGCCCCCGTCGTCATGGAGCTGGTCGGCCTCCCGGATCCGCCCCTGCGGCTGATCGTCGGCAGCCACTCCTGTCGACGCAGGCGCTCGCTGCAGACGTCGTGTAGGGCGACTGCCCGCCGGCGTCGGCATAGATGACGGCGAGGGCGCTTTGGCGGGGAGGGAAATGCTCGAACGACGTCCTGGCATGGGCGCAGCCGATGGAAGGCGCACCGCTCCTCACCTATGACCGAGGTCACACTCAGGGGTGGAGTCTCGTATCCTTCGAGCGCAGCCATAGCGCTCTCCGTCAAACTTCTCAGAGGAGCCTGAACAGGATGAAATTCTGAGTCGAGGACAAGCATGGGAGGTTCCCGCGAGGGGAGAGCGGTTGGTTCGAGAGTCCCCGATGAGGTCGTCCCCCGAGAGGTGCACCCGTTGACTGTCAGGATCGAACGCGACGGCCCCGTCGCGACCGTCGTCCTGTCCCGTCCCGAGGCGCGCAACGCCGTGGACGGACCCACCGCCGCGGCCCTCGCCGACGCCTTCCGTGACTTCGACGCCGATCCGGACGCGGCGGTGGCCGTGCTGTGGGGTGAGGGCGGCACGTTCTGCGCCGGTGCCGATCTCAAGGCCATCGGCACCGAGCGGGGCAATCGGGTGGCTCCCGGCGGTGACGGGCCGATGGGCCCCACCCGGATGCGGCTCGGCAAGCCGGTGATCGCGGCGGTCGCGGGGTACGCGGTCGCGGGCGGCCTGGAACTGGCGCTCTGGTGCGATCTCCGGGTGGCTGAGAGCGACGCGGTGTTCGGCGTCTTCTGCCGCCGCTGGGGCGTTCCGCTGATCGACGGCGGCACCGTCCGGCTGCCGCGGCTGATCGGGACCGGCCGCGCGATGGACATGATCCTCACCGGGCGTCCGGTGCCCGCCCGGGAGGCCTGCGACATGGGCCTGGTCAACCGGGTGGTCCCGGTCGGCCAGGCGCGTGAGGCCGCCGAGAGCCTCGCCGCCGGCATCGCGCGCTTCCCACAGGCCTGCATGCGCGGTGACCGCATGTCGGTACTGGAGCAGGAGGGGCTGAGCGAGGAGGAGGCCATGGCGGGTGAGCTGCACCACGGCATGGAGGTCCTGCCCGGCGCGGTGGCCGGTGCCGCTCGCTTCACCTCGGGAGCCGGACGCCACGGCGACTTCGGTGCGATCTGAGGGGGCGGTCAGGCCTTGACCTCGCGCAGGCGGCCGGTTTCGACCTCGTAGACGAAACCGCGTACGGAGTCGGTGTGGGGGATGAAGGGGTCGTCCTTTGGGGGCGGGCCGCCACAGGACAACCTACCCCTATTGCCTACTTAGTCAATAGGTAATTACGGAGTGTGGCGTCAGGCGCGGCGGCGGGCGCGGTAGGCGGCGACGTGCATGCGGTTTCCGCATGTACGGCTGTCGCAGTAGACCCGTGAGCGGTTGCGCGACTCGTCCACGAAGACGTGATCGCAGTCGGGGGCCGAGCAGGTGCGCAGGCGCTCCCACTCGCCATCCACGAGCAGATGGGAGAGCGCGACGCCCAGGTCCGCGGAGAGATGCTCGGCGAGCGAGGCGTCGGGGGCGAAGTAGTGGACGTGCAGGGCGTGGCCGTCGTGCTCGGTCAGGTGTGGGGTGATGCGGCTGCCGCTCAGCAGCGTGTTCAGCCGGATGACCGCGGTGGCCTGATCGGGAGCGGTGAAAACCTTGTGAAAGGCCTCGCGCAGGGCGCGCACCTGGCTCAGGTCCGCGGCGCCGAGCTCACCGACGCCGCTCACCTGCCGGCGTTCCACGAATTCGCAGAGCTGTACCAGGTCGGTCAGCCCGTCCTCACCTCCCGTGGAGGGAGAGGTGTTGACGAGATCGACCACCGTGGCGAGTGAGTGCACCATGTCATGTCCGAATGGCATGTTGACTCCCGTTGAATGCGGTTTCAGCGTTAGGGAACCCGTACGGCGGCTCGCCGTCTCGGAAGAGTATCTCTCCGGCGGGTGTCCGTGGGCCTCTCACGATCGCGCGACGCCACGAGGTACGGCGTGCGCGGCCGGGGCGGGGTCCGCGGCCGTTCCCGGTTCCGGTATCCCCGCCGGGTGGGGGACTGCCCCGCCCGCCAGCCGTCAGATCCGGCTCGGCGCCTTCGCGGGCCTGACGGCCATCGAGCAGGAGCCACAGGTGCCGAAGACCTCGATCGTATGAGTGATCTCGGTGAAGCCGTGTTCGGAGCCGACCGCCTCGGCCCAGCGCTCCACCGCGGGTCCGGCAACCTCCACGGTGCGGCCACAGCGGCGGCAGACCAGGTGGTGGTGGTGATCGCTGCTGGTGCACGCGCGGTAGACCGACTCGCCGTCGTCGGTCCTGAGCATGTCGACATGGCCGCTGTCGGCCAGCGCCTGAAGCGCCCGGTAGACCGTGGTCAGCCCGATCTTCGCCCCTTCGGCGCGCATCTCGGCGTAGACGTCCTGCGCGCTGCGGAAGCCCTCGCTCTGGCGGAGAATCTCGTGGACGGCATCGCGTCTGTTGCTCATCGGCTGGGCTCCTCTGCTCGGCTCCGGCGTACGAATCTACCGAGCCCGAGGGCCAGGACGAAGCCCGCAAGAGCCACGATCACGATGATGGCGCCCGGCGGGACCTCGACGTAGAACGAGGAGGTCAGCCCGCCGACCGTGGCGATCATCCCGAAAACCATGGAAAGTCCCATTGTGCTCATGAAACCCCGGGTGAGTTGCTGGCTGGCGGCCACCGGGACCACCATCAACGCGCTGACCAGTAGCAGTCCTACCACGCGCATGGCGATGACCACGGTCAGCGCGGCGGTGACGGCGATCAGCAGGCTGAGGAAGCGCACCGGCAGGCCGCTGGCCCTGGCGACCTCCTCGTCCTGGCAGAGCACGTACAGTTCGCGTCCGAAGAAGGCGACCACACCCAGCACGGCGGCCGCCAGCAGGCCGATCACCCACACGTCCTGGGCGCTGACACTGCTGATCGAGCCGAACAGGTAGGACATCAGGGTGGCGTTACTGCCGCCCGGGGCCAGCGAGATGAGCAGCACGCCTCCGGCGATGCCGCCGTAGAAGAGCAGCGCGAGCGCCACGTCACCGCTGGTCCTGCCGCGTGCCCGGACCAGTTCGATCGCCACGGCGCCGAGCACCGAGACCGCCACGGCGGTCAGCACGGGTGCGGTGCCGGTCAGGAAGCCGAGCGCCACGCCGGTCAGGGCGACATGCCCGATGCCGTCGCCCAGCAGGGCCAGCCGGCGCTGCACGATGAACGTGCCGATGGCCGGAGCGGCCAGGCCGACCAGGAGAGCGGCGATCA
This sequence comes from Streptosporangium album, assembly GCF_014203795.1. Classification (NCBI taxonomy): domain Bacteria; kingdom Bacillati; phylum Actinomycetota; class Actinomycetes; order Streptosporangiales; family Streptosporangiaceae; genus Streptosporangium; species Streptosporangium album. The sequence continues at coordinate 387,041 of NZ_JACHJU010000002.1, forward strand.
GCGCCCGCTGCATGAAGTCGAACCGCAGAAGGTCGATCACGATACCGGTCTCCAGTCGAGCGGGCTTGAGGACTTCTCCTCGGCGTGCGGGTGCACATGGTCATGGCCGGGCAGCGCATGCGTGCCGACGGCATGGGGTGGCGGGCCGTCGTGGCAGACGCATCCGTCTCTGATCACCACCGCCCGGGTGATCAGCGGTTCCAGGGGGCCGAGTTCGTGGGCGACCAGCAGGACCGTCTTGCCCTGCCCGACGAGCGCCGCCAGGGTGTCGGCCAGGAGCTGCTGGCTCTCCGCGTCCACGCCCGCCGTGGGCTCGTCCATCACGAAGGTGTCGGGCTCTCCGGCCAGGGCGCGGGCGATCAGCACCCGCTGCTGCTGCCCGCCGGACAGAGCCTGGACGGGATCTCCGGCACGATGGGCCATGCCGACGGCCTCCAGCGCCGCGGCGGTCGCCTCACGGTCGGCGGAGCCGGTCGGACGGAGCCGCCGCTGCCGGGCGATCCTGCCGGAGGCGACGACCTCGCGGATGGTGGTCGGCACGCCGCCGCCCACCGAGAGCCGCTGGGGGACGTATCCGATCCGTCGCCACTCGCGGAACCGCGCGGGTGGCGTGCCGTACAGGAGGGTTGAGCCGCGGGTCAGCGGCGTCAGGCCGAGCAGGGCGCGGATGAGGGTCGACTTGCCCGACCCGTTCGCACCGAGCACGGCTACGACCTCGCCGGGATCGATGGTCAGGTCGACGCCGCGGAGCACCGGACGGTGGTCCAGGCTGACCTGGCCGCCGCGCATGGTGAAAACTGCCTGATTGGATGTCACGAGTCGCCTTTACGAGCAGCTGAGGGCCGCTTGAAGTGCGGTGAGGTTCTGGCGCATGGCGGACAGGTAGTCACCGGTCGCCGGCTGGCTTTCGACCGGGTCGAGGACCGCGGTCTTGGCACCGACCTCCTGGGCGAGAACCTCGGCGACCTTGGGGCTGACGAGGGTCTCGGTGAAAATGGTAGTCACCTTCTCCTGCTTGGACACCTTCGCCACCTCGGCGAGGCGGGCGGGGGAGGGCTCGGCGTCCGGGTCGAGGCCGCTGACCCCGATCTGGCGGAGCTTGTAGCGGTCGGCGAGATAGCCGAACGCGGTGTGGCTGGTGACGATCGCCTTCGAACCACAGGAGCTCAGGCCCCGCGCCATCTCGCCGTCCAGGGAGCTGAGAGCGGCCGCGGTCGCGGCGGCACGCTGCCGGTAACCCTGGGCATGCGTGGGGTCGGCGGTGGCGAGCCTCTCACCGAGCTTGGTCGCGACCGTCGCGAAACGGGAGGGGTCCAGCCAGAGGTGCGGGTCGTAGCCGACGTCGTGGCCGTGCTCCTCGCCCTCGGCCGGCTCGCCGGCGACCGCGGGGAGAGTCGTGACCGCGGTCGCCGCGTCGAAGCTCCGGTCGGCGGCGTGCTGCTCCACCGCCTCGTCCACGGCGGGCTGCACGCCCTTGATGTAGGCGATCAGGGTGGTCTCCTCCAGGCCGGCCACCTGGATCGGCGTGAGCTCCAGATCATGCGGCTCGACGCCGGGCTTGGTCAGGCCCGTGACGGCGACGTCGGGGCCGCCCACCTGTCCGGCCAGCCACTGCAGGGGATACATGGCGGCGGCGACGTCGATCTTCCCCCCGGGCGCGCCGCCCGGCCGGGCGGAGTCGGCTGAGCCGGAACCGCAGGCGGCGGTGGTGGCGAGAACGGTCGAGAGAGCAAGCGCACCCACAGCACGCATACGCATACGTCGGGAGAAGTCGGACATCATGGGGACCAGTATGAACGCAAATGAAAACGATTGTCAAAATCAGTGCGGCGAGGTCGGTCGGCGAAGGGGGCGAGCCGCCGACCGACCTCTCGTCGTCGCGCCGGTGAGCCGCCGCTCCCCGGCATCGATGTTCACGGGGGTGAGCCGTCCGAGGGGTGGGCTCAGTGAGACTTCGGGACGATTCTTCCTTCCCCGGCGTAGACGTTCATCGAGTTGCCCCTGACGAACCCGATGAGCGTCGGCCCCGTCTCCGCGGCCAGCTCCACCGCGAGCGAGGAGGGGGCCGAGACGGCGGCGAGCAGGGGAATCCCGGCGGCGTGAAGCCCCCGGTCCGGTCGAACACCCGTTGCGCCGAGCGGAGCCGGTCGGGCAGCGCGGCGACCACCTCTGGCGGCACCAGTAGCGGGTCGTGGCGGGGAGCGTTCGTCGGCGGCGAACTGCTGGTGCGGGCCGTCACCCAGGGGACCGGCGCCGAACGCCTGCCGGGCAACTTCCCCGGCTACACGCTGCTTCCCACGGCATGACCAGAAGGTCCCGACCTTAGAAGGCCCCGAAACGATCGGCGATGAGCAGGATCAGGAAGGTGAGCAGGACGATGCGCAGGAGGCGGCCCCGGACGCCGAGTGACGGCCACGACATGTAGGCGAGCCAGCCGACGAACCCCAGCACCGGCAGCACCGCGAGGCCGCCCCAGAAGGACGGCACCGCGAAGCCGACCAGGAGCAGGATCACGAGCGCGACCGGGGCGATCCACCGGGGGAGCTGGAACAGGAAGACCAGCGGGGCCGCGCTGCGCTGCTCGACCTTCTGCCGCAGGCCGGTCGCGCCCGGCGTGAGGAACTGCTCACCGGGCGGGAGTGGGCGTTGTCTCCGCTGCTGAGGCCGGTGCCGAGCCAGAGGATGTGCGGGACGCTCGCTGCGTTTGTCGGCCACAGGCCCGAGCCTAATACCGGGACGTCCGGAGCGACACGCTTCGGCGCCCGGCGGAGCGAGTGCCCTCTCCGGCTTGCGGTGGTGCGCTCGCGTGTGTTGCGGGTGTGGGCGGCGGGATCTCCCGCTCCGTAGGGGTGAGGGGGCGGCAGGGCTCTGGCATGCTGGGCGGATGCTTGCTCTCATCCGCTACTCGGTGCCCTCCGGCAGGACCGAGGAGTTCCTGGCCCAGGCCCACGACATCGTCGACACCCTCGCCGCGCAGCCCGGTTACGTGCGCGGCCGGGTGGTCCGGTCGGTGGACGAGCCGGCGCTGTGGGCGCTGGTCAGCGAGTGGGAGGGGGCCGGTTTCTACCGGAGGGCGCTGGGGGCGGCGCGGATGGCGATGTATCCGCTGATGACGCTGATGATCAACGAGCCGAGCGCCTTCGAGGACGTGGACCGGTCCTGACGGCTTTTCGGGACAAGGGGGGCGTGATGCTCCATGCGCGCCTGTGCTCCCTTCCGACTCCCCTAAGCTGGGAACTCCACTATTCCTCGCCGACCTCCAGCCGGATGGAGATTTTCCCTTATGGCACGCCGTACGGACATCATGGACACCATCGTCAGCCTTGCCAAGCGACGTGGCCTTGTCTACCCCTCCAGTGAGATCTACGGCGGCCTGCGGGCCTCGTGGGATTACGGTCCGCTGGGTGTGGAGCTCAAGAGCAACGTGAAGCGGCAGTGGTGGAAGAGCGTGGTGCAGGGCCGCGACGATGTGGTCGGCCTTGACTCCTCCGTGATCCTGGCCCGTGAGGTGTGGCAGGCCAGTGGCCACGTCGAGACCTTCACCGACCCGCTGACCGAGTGCCAGGCGTGTCACAAGCGCTACCGCGCCGACCACCTCGAAGAGGCCTACGAGGAGAAGCACGGCAAGGCGCCGGAGAACGGCCTGGCCGACATCACCTGCCCCAACTGCGGCAACAAGGGCTCCTTCACCGCGCCCAAGCAGTTCAGCGGCCTGCTGAAGACCTACCTCGGCGCGGTCGAGGACGAGTCCGGCCTGGCCTACCTGCGGCCGGAGACCGCCCAGGGCATCTTCATCAACTACCTCAACGTGCAGCAGTCGGCACGCAAGAAGATCCCGTTCGGCATCGGCCAGATCGGCAAGTCGTTCCGCAACGAGATCACCCCGGGCAACTTCATCTTCCGCACCCGCGAGTTCGAGCAGATGGAGATGGAGTTCTTCGTCAAGCCGGGCACCGACGAGGAGTGGCACCAGTACTGGATCGACGAGCGCTTCGGCTGGTACACCGACCTGGGTATCAACCCGGAGAACCTCCGCATCTACGAGCACCCGCAGGAGAAGCTGTCCCACTACGCCAAGCGGACCGTCGACATCGAATACCGCTTCAACTTCACCGGCAGCGAGTGGGGCGAGCTTGAGGGTGTCGCCAACCGCACCGACTACGACCTGACCGCGCACGGCAAGGCCTCCGGCACCGACCTCAGCTTCTTCGAGCAGGACACCGGCGAGCGCTACGTCCCCTACGTGATCGAGCCGGCCGCCGGTGTCGACCGCGCCACGCTCACCTTCCTGCTCGACGCCTACACCGAGGATGAGGCGCCCAACGCCAAGGGCGTCCTGGAGAAGCGCACGGTCATGCGCCTCGACCACCGCCTCGCGCCCGTCAAGGTCGCGGTGCTCCCGCTGTCGCGCAACGCCGACCTGTCGCCGAAGGCCAAGGACCTGGCCGCCCAGCTCCGTCGCCGGTGGAACGTCGAGTTCGACGACGCGGGCGCGATCGGCCGCCGTTACCGCCGCCAGGACGAGATCGGCACGCCGTTCTGCGTCACCGTCGACTTCGACACCCTCGACGACCACGCGGTGACCATCCGCGAGCGCGACTCGATGGCCCAGGAGCGCGTGGCCCTCGACCAGGTCGAGTCCTACTTCCGCCAGCATCTCAACGACTGATCGTCACCAGATCCGGTACGGCTCCCGCCACACAGGCGGGAGCCGTACCCGTCTGTCAGGGGTTGACCGCGCGGAACAGGAGTGACCTCGTGGCCTTGTGGACGGCGACGCAGATCACCAGGCGGTCGCCCGGCCAGTCCTCCCGGGCGGGAATGACGGGCATCGAGCTCAGCCGGTCCTTGATGGGGCTGCGCTCGAACAGCGGGGCGAGGCGCCGGTCGCAGCCCTCCTCGGCCAGGCTGTCGACTCTCTTCTGGCCCGGCCATCTGCCGGAGGGCAGGTCGAACCTGGCCAGCACCTCGCCCTCGTGCGCGTCGGTGCACTCGGCCAGGAACACGTCCCCCACGGTTTTATCGAACACGTCGTCCACACACGTGCCCGGCATGACGTCGTTGATGTAGGCGGTCTCCCTCGGCTCCCCGGTCTGTCCCGGCGCGGGGTCGGAGGTGGTGAAGGACGTGTCCGCGCCCCCTGTCCCCTCCTCCTGCGGCGCGGGGACGAAGCGCCGGGCGAAGACGACGGTGCCGCCGATCAGGACGGCCAGGACGAGCACTCCGGCGAGGGCCGCCAGCACGACCGGTAACGTCCGGCGGCGCGGCAGCGGCGCGAGGGGTGGGAACACCGGGGAGGGCGGCCACGGTTGCCGCTGTCCCGGCGGCGAATACGGAGTCCACGACGGCTCTTCCCGATGGTCGGGACTTACCCACGGCCGCTGTTCTCCCGGCCCCACATTCATCACAAAGGTGACAATCCCACAGCGCCCCCCGGTGGGCCAGCGGAACGCGAGGCTCACGGAAGGCGGGGGTGGCCGGCGTGCGCTCCTCATCCCCGCCTGAACCGCGGGTGAACGCGGCCGAATGCCGGATAATTGGTTTATACCAATTGGTTTATACCAATTCTAGGGACGGCCGATACGGTGGTTGATTTGGCGCCGATTTGAATTGGATTAGACCGCTATGTGGGTCCTGACGTGCGCAAACGTAGCGTCTTGTGTTGGGTGATGTTTTATCGTCTTATTCGTCGGTAGAGTCCGAAGTGAGGCGAACCACGCGTCGTTTGAAGTCGCAGAAGGAGCAACCGTGCCGAAGTACGTTTACGACTTCACCGAGGGCAATAAAGATCTTAAGGATCTACTCGGAGGTAAGGGCGCCAACCTGGCGGAGATGACCAATCTCGGACTGCCGGTGCCCCCCGGCTTCACCATCACCACCGACGCGTGCCGCCGGTTCCTGGAGGACGGCGCGCTCCCCGACGGCCTGGACGAGGAGATCTCCGGCCACCTGGTCGCACTGGAGCGGCGGATGGGGCGTCGCCTGGGCCAGGCCGACGACCCGCTGCTGGTCAGCGTACGGTCCGGGGCGAAGTTCTCCATGCCCGGCATGATGGAGACCGTTCTCAACATCGGGCTGAACGACGAGTCGGTGCACGGCCTGGCCAAGCAGTCCGGCGGCAACGAGCGCTTCGCCTGGGACTCCTACCGGCGTCTCATCCAGATGTTCGGCAAGACCGTCCAGGACATCGACGCCGCGCTGTTCGACGATGCCTTTGAGGAACTCAAGAACGGCCGCGACGACCTGGACCTGGAGGCGGCCGACTTCCAGCGGCTCGTCGAGACCTACAAGGGCATCATCCGTGCCCAGACCGGACAGGACTTCCCCGCCGACCCACATCAGCAGATGAGCATGGCCGTCAAGGCGGTCTTCGACTCCTGGAACGCCCCGCGCGCCATCCTCTACCGCCGTCAGGAGCGCATCCCGGCCGACCTCGGTACGGCGGTCAACGTCTGCTCGATGGTCTTCGGCAACTGCGGCATGGACTCCGGTACCGGTGTCGCCTTCACCCGCGACCCCGGCACCGGGCAGCCGGGCGTCTACGGCGACTACCTGCAGAACGCCCAGGGGGAGGACGTGGTCGCGGGCATCCGCAACACCATGCCGCTGCAGGAGCTGGAGGGCATCGACAAATCCGTCTACGACGAGCTCCTGCAGATCATGGAGAAGCTGGAGAACCACTACCGCGACCTGTGCGACATCGAGTTCACCGTCGAGCGGGGCAAGCTCTGGATGCTCCAGACCCGTGTGGGCAAGCGGACCGCGGGCGCCGCGTTCCGCATCGCCGTACAGCTCGTCGACCAGGGCCTGATCGACCTCGATGAGGCCGTGAGCCGGGTCACCGGCGACCAGCTCGCCCAGTTGATGTTCCCGCGCTTCGCCAAGGGCACGGAGAGCACACAGATCACCACCGGGATGAACGCCTCCCCGGGGGCGGCGGTCGGCAAGGCCGTCTTCTCCTCCGAACGGGCGGTCGAGCTCGCGGCCCGGGGTGAGGCCGTCATCCTGGTCCGGCACGAGACCAATCCGGACGACCTGTCCGGCATGATCGCCGCTCAGGGCGTCCTGACGAGCCGCGGCGGCAAGACCTCGCACGCCGCGGTGGTCGCCCGGGGCATGGGCAAGACCTGCGTCTGCGGTGCTGAGGAACTGGAGGTCTCCGCCGACGAGCGCAGGTTCACCGCACCCGGCGGCGTCGTGGTCTCCGAAGGAGACGTCATCTCCATCGACGGCTCCAGCGGCGCCGTCTACCTGGGCGAGGTGTCCGTGGTCGCCTCCCCGGTCGTGGAGTACTTCGAGGGCACGGGCGACACCGGCGACGAGCTCGTCCAGGCGGTGCACCGTCTCATGGGCCACGCCGACGCGTCCCGGCGGCTGGACGTGCGGGCCAACGCCGACAACGCCGAGGACGCCGCCCGCGCCCGCCGTTTCGGGGCCCGGGGGATCGGGCTGTGCCGTACCGAGCACATGTTCCTCGGAGACCGCCGCCGGCTCGTCGAGGACCTGGTCCTGGCCGTCTCGCCCGAGGAGCGGGAGCGGGCGCTGGCCGCGCTGCAGCCGCTGCAGAAGGCGGACTTCACCGAGATCTTCCAGGCGATGGAGGGACTGCCCGTCACGATCCGCCTGATCGACCCGCCGTTGCACGAGTTTCTGCCCGACTTCACCGACCTGTCGGTCAAGGTCGCCCTCGCCGGGGAGCAGGCCGACGACAAGGACCGCAGGCTGCTCGCCGCCGTCAAGCGCCTGCACGAGCAGAACCCGATGCTGGGCCTGCGCGGGGTACGGCTCGGTCTGGTCATCCCCGGCCTGTTCGCCATGCAGGTCCGGGCGATCGCCGAGGCGGCCAAGGCCGTCCCGGGGACCCGCGCGGAGATCATGATTCCGCTCGTCGCCGCAGTCCAGGAACTGGAGAGCGTCAGGGACGAGGCGCGGGCGATCCTCACCGAGGTGGGAGTCGGAGCGCTGGTCGGCACCATGATCGAAGTGCCGCGCGCGGCGCTGACCGCCGGGCAGATCGCGGAGGCCGCCGAGTTCTTCTCCTTCGGTACCAACGACCTGACCCAGATGACCTGGGGCTTCTCCCGCGACGACGTCGAGGCCGCGTTCTTCTCCAAGTATCTGGACCTGGGCGTCTTCGGGGTCTCCCCGTTCGAGTCCCTGGACCGCGACGGTGTCGGCCGGCTCGTCCGGATCGCCGCCGAGGAGGGCCGCGCGACCCGTCCCGACCTCAAGCTCGGCATCTGCGGCGAGCACGGCGGTGACCCCGACTCCATCCACTTCTGCCACGAGGTCGGGCTGGACTACGTGTCGTGCTCGCCGTTCCGCATCCCGGTCGCCCGGCTGGAGGCCGGCCGGGCGGCCCTGGCGGCGGGGGACTCCGGCACCCGTTGACCTCTCTCCCCCCGGGGCGCCTTCCACGCGCAGGCGGCGGGTGCCCCGGAGGCGGGCTGTGCCCGATGACCGCAGGTCAGCGGCCACCAGGTGTTTCCCCGCCGTTAGGTATGGGGTGTCGCTTTCATGGATAAAATCACTGCACTTATGCACGGTTATGACGAGCACGATCAGGCGAGATGGGTACCGGAATCTCCCGGCAACCTGGAGAGAGGCCCGTTCGAGCGGGACCGGGCGCGGGTGCTGCACAGCGCGGGGCTACGGCGGCTCGCCGCCAAGACCCAGGTGGTCGGGCCGGGGGAGACCCTCGGCAGCGGGCAGCACATGCCGCGTACCCGGCTGACCCACTCGCTGGAGTGCGCCCAGATAGGCAGGGAGATGGGTCAGTCGCTCGGCCGCGACCCCGATCTGATGGAGACCGCCTGTCTGGCCCATGACCTCGGGCATCCGCCGTTCGGGCACAACGGGGAGACCGCGCTCAACGAGCTCGCCGCCGGGTGCGGCGGGTTCGAGGGGAACGCGCAGAGCCTGCGCCTGCTGACCCGGCTGGAGGCCAAGGTCCTCACCGAGGACGGCCGCAGTGCCGGACTCAACCTCACCCGCGCGTCATTGGACGCCGCGGTCAAATACCCCTGGACCCGCGAGAGGAGCCCCAAATACTGCGCCTACGACGACGACATGGCCGTCTTCGCGTGGATCAGGCAGGGCGCCCCGGAGGGACGGGTCAGCTTCGAGGCTCAGATCATGGACTGGGCCGACGATGTCGCCTACTCGGTGCACGACCTGGAGGACGCCGTCCACTCGGGCGCCGTCGTGCCGCAGAACCTGCGCGACCCCGCCGAGCGCAGGGAGGTCTGTGCGACCACCCGGGCCTGGTACGTCCCGGAGGCCGACCCCGGCGAGCTGGAGGACATCTTCGGCCGTCTGGTCGCCCAGCCGCTCTGGCCCCGCCACTTCGACGGCTCGCTCACCGATCTCGCCGCGATCAAAAGTCTCACCAGCTCGCTCATCGGCCGTCTCTGCCGGTCGGCGCAGCTGGCCACCCAGGAGGCCCACGGCCAGGCTGCCGGCCGCTACAGCGCCGATCTGGTCGTGCCCAGGGCCATCCGGCTGGAGTGCGCCCTGCTGAAGGGACTCACCGCCCACTACGTGATGACCCGGGACGCACACAACGCCAACCAGGCCAGGCAGCGCGAGCTCATCCACGACCTGGCCCACCTGATCATGCTGGGCGCGCCCGGCACTCTGGAGCCCGCGCTCCGGCCCTTGTTCGTCAGGGCCGGGAGCGACGCCGCGCGGCTGCGTGTGGTCGTCGACCAGATCGCCTCGCTCACCGACACCTCCGCGGTCACCTGGCAGAGGCACCTGACCGGACGTTGACCCCGCCGGGGCGGGCGGCCGACCGCCCGCTGGTGCTAACCGCCCACCGTGATGTGCTCGTCGTCGGGCTTCGGGGGCTTCTCCGTGGGCTTGGGCTTGGCGCCCGGTTTGGAAGCGCACAGGGTCACGCACTTGGGCGCCGCCCCCGTCTGGTTCATCACGCTCCGCATCTCGTCCTTGGGGGAGAGCGTGCGGTTGCCGTTCAGCCAGGCGTCCAGGTAGTTCCACGGCTTGACCATGCCGCGCCGTACCCACCAGAGCGAGGGGGAGGTCTTCCAGGAGATCGCGAAGTAGAGGTTGCTGGCGGTGGAGCGGGCGTTGCCCGAGTTGCCGACCTGGCCGAGAAGCTGGCCCGCGCTGACCCGTGTCCCCGGTGCGATCCCGGGGGTGACTCTGTCCAGGTGCCCGCCGAGGTAGCGCACGCCGTCGTCCCCGATGACCGTGACGAACCGGCCCTCGCGATCGGCGCCCCGATCGGTGGAGGGCTTCCACTGGTTCTTGGTGTTGACCTCGTCGACCACGCCGTTCACCGGAGAGACGAACGAGCATCCCCTGCCCGCCCAGATCGTCGTCTTGGGCAGGACCAGCAGCCTGCTCTCGTAGGTCACCCTGCAGTTCTTCACGGGGAAGACATAGGTGTAGTCGGACACCTTCGGCGGCGGCACCTGCACCGGATCGTCGGCCTTGGGGCGTTTCACCACTATCGGCACCTTTGGGACGGACGTCCGCGTCGGCGATGGAATCGTCGCGGTCACCGCGCCAGGTGCCGCGACGACTTCGGCCGCAGAGGCCGGAGGCAGGGTGCCGACGCCTGCCACGCCGCCGGGTGACGCACAGGCCCCCGTGACGAGCACCGCGCCGGTCACGGCGGTCAATCGTGCTATATGCCCCGATCGCATGATCTCCACCCAGGTAACTTATCGAGAATCCGCCTTTACCTTTGTAACGGACCTTCCGATTGGTCACGACCTGTTCCCGAAAGTCGCCTCCGTCGTCCGGCTCCGAGCTGCCGGGGGGCCGGACTAGACTCACGGCGTGGCAGGCCGGATCAGTGACGAGGACATCGCGCTCGTGCGGGAGCGCTCGCCGATCGCCGACATCGTGGGTGAGCACATCCAGCTCCGCAACGCGGGCGGCGGAAACCTGAAGGGGCTCTGCCCCTTCCATGACGAGAAGAGCCCGTCCTTCAACGTCACCCCCACCCGCGGATACTGGTACTGCTTCGGCTGTGCCGAGGGCGGCGACGTCATCACCTTCGTCCGGCGGCTGGAGCACCTGTCGTTCGGGGAGGCCGTGGAGCGCCTGGCGAACCGGGCCGGCATCCAGCTCCGCTACGAGCAGGGCGGTTACGTCCCCGGCCGGGAGCAGGGCGAGCGGAGCCGGCTGATCGAGGCGCACCGGGCGGCGGCGGAGTTCTACGCTTCGAAGCTGGCCGGGCCGGACGCCGCGATCGGGCGCAAGTTCCTGTCGGAGCGCGGGTTCGAGCGGGCCGACGCCGAGCACTTCGGGGTGGGTTACGCCCCCGCCGAGTGGGAGGCGCTCTCGCGGCACCTGATGGCCCGGGGGTTCACCAGCGCGGAGCTGATCAAGGGCGGCCTGGCCAAGGAGGGGCGGCGGGGCCCGATCGACCGGTTCCGGGGGCGGCTGGTCTGGCCGATCCGTGACATCACCGGGGACGTGATCGGTTTCGGCGCGCGGAAGCTGAACGAGGCCGAGGACGGTCCTAAATACCTCAACACCCCCGAGAGCCCGCTCTACAAGAAGAGCGAGGTCCTCTACGGCATCGACCTGGCCAAACGGGAGATCTCCAAGCGTGCCCAGGCCGTGATCGTCGAGGGCTACACCGATGTGATGGCCTGTCATCTGTCGGGCCTGCCGACGGCTGTGGCCACCTGCGGCACCGCGTTCGGCGCGGAGCACATCAAGGTGCTGCGGCGGCTGCTGCTGGACCAGTCGGGGTCGCAGGGCGAGGTGATCTTCACCTTCGACGGTGACGCGGCGGGGCAGAAGGCGGCGCTGCGGGCCTTCGCCGACGAGCAGAAGTTCGTCACCCAGACCTTCGTGGCCGTCCAGCCCGACGGGCTCGACCCGTGCGACCTGCGTATGAAGCAGGGCGAAGCCGCCGTACGGGATCTGATCGCCAGCCGGGAGCCGCTGTTCGCCTTCGCGATCCGCAGCGTGATCTCCCGCTACGACGTGAGCACCAACGAGGGCCGGCTGTCGGCGCTGGACGCCGCCGCGCCGATCGTGGCCGCGATCAAGGACCGGGCCCTCCGCCAGCTCTACGGGGTGGACCTCGACCGGTGGCTGGGCTTCAACAACGAGCAGTTCGTCATGGGCCGGATCGCCGAGATCTCCGCCCCGCCCCAGTCGCGCCCGCAGCGGCCCACCGGGCCGCGGAAGGTCGCCGATCTCACCGATCCCGGCGTGCGGATCGAGGCCGAGGTGCTGAAGCTGGCCGTGCAGCGCCCCGCGCTGATCGGGCCCGGCTTCGACGCCATCGGCTCCGGGGCCTTCACGCTGCCCGAGCACGCCGCGCTCTACACGCTGGTCATGGAGGCCGGAGGCACCCCCGCGGCCGGGCACGGCGGCCGTGAATGGGTCGACCGGCTGCTGTCCGGGGTGACCGACGCGTTGCGCGGGGTGGTCACCCGGTTCGCGGTGGAGGAGCTGCGCGCGGACGTGGCGAGCGAGGAGCGCTACGCCTCGGCCATGCTGGCCGCGCTGGAGCTCGTCTCGGTGACCCGGGCGATCGAGCAGCTGAAGTCACGCATGCAGCGGACCAACCCGGTCGACGAGCAGCAGGCCTACAACCGGCTGTTCGGTGAGTTGGTCGCGCTGGAGCAGCAGCGGCGCGTGCTGAAGGAACGCGCCACCGGAAGCTGATCGCGTAATTGGCTTTAATTTCCATGCGCTGATTCGACCAAACCTTAATAAGGTCTCGGTTCGATAATGATCGGGGCCTTACCTTCGGTGACAAAAATAGGTCTGCCATTTTGGGGGCCCAATACAGCAGACTGTGTCCCGTGGGTGCATCGGTGCTGCCAAGTGGGCCGCCATCGGTAGACCAGGTGGCCGACCTCGTTGCGAAAGGAAGAGAGCGCGGAAGCGTCACGGTTGACGACGTGGCCGCCGCTCTCGACAGATCCGAGCTGCCGTCGGACGCGCTCGAACGCGTCGTCCGCATGCTCGCCGAGCACGGAGTGGAGGTCCTCGAGCCCCAGGGCGACGAGGAGACCACCCGCTCCGATGAGGAGGATGTCGGTAAAAGGGCTCCGACCAGCGATCTGGTCCGCATCTACCTGCGGGAGATCGGGCGGGTGCCCCTGCTCACGGCCGAGGAGGAGGTGGAGCTCGCCAAGTCCATCGAGGCGGGACTGTTCGCCGAGGACAAGCTGACGAGCGTCGTCTCGCGGCTGGCCTTTCCGGAGTTCAAGGAACTGGTCTGGCAGGGCACGCGGGCCAAGCAGCGGCTGATCGAGGCCAATCTGCGGCTCGTCGTATCGATCGCCAAAAGATATGTGGGGCGCGGGATGCTGTTCCTGGATCTGATCCAGGAGGGCAACCTCGGGCTCATCCGGGCGGTTGAGAAATTCGACTACACCAAGGGATACAAGTTCTCCACGTATGCCACGTGGTGGATTCGTCAGGCGATCACGCGGGCGATCGCCGACCAGGCGCGCACCATACGTATTCCGGTGCACATGGTCGAGACGATCAATAAGTTGGTCCGGGTGCAGCGCCAGCTCCACCAGGATCTCGGGCGCGAGCCGATGCCCGAGGAGATCGCACTGGAGATGGACCTCCCGATCGACCGGGTGGTCGAGATCCAGCGCATCGCCCAGGAGCCCGTCTCGCTGCAGTCGCCGATCGGTGAGGAGGATTCCGACCTCGGCGACTTCATCGAGGACGCGGACGCGGTCGTGCCGATGGAGGCCGCGGCCTTCATCATGCTGCAGGACCAGCTCGACGACATCCTCGCGACGCTGTCCGATCGTGAGCAGCGCATCATCCAGCTGCGCTTCGGTCTCGCCGACGGTCATCCCCGGACACTGGAGGAGGTCGGCCGGGAGTTCGGCGTGACGAGGGAGCGCATCCGGCAGATCGAGTCCAAGACCCTGGCCAAACTCCGCCATCCGACCCGAGCGCAGATGCTCCGCGACTATCTCGACTGAGATTCCGTACGGCGAAGGCCCCCTGGTTCTGTTCCCGGGGGCCTTCGCCGTTCTCCGGTCAGGTTCCCCGGCGGCCGGAGGTGGTGCTTGTCACATCGCTCTGGATGCCCCTGGATTGGCAATACGAGGTAAGGGGAAGCTAAGTTAGGGACGCCTAACTGACTATCGGGAGCCTCCTTGCCCTCCAATCTCCGCCCCGTCACCGCCCATGGTCTTCTCGCCGCCGCCGCACGCACCGCCCGCGGTCCGGCCGGTGAAGGTCTCGCCGCCGTCGCCGCGAGCTGATCCTTCCGGAAAGGGAAGACATGCCTGATCTCAGCCGACGCAGGCTCCTGACCGGGGCCGGCCTCGCCGTGGGCGCCGGCGCCGCCGCGGTCGCGGGAGCCGGTCTGGTACGACAGCCGGAACCGGCCCGGCCTGACCCCGCGGGCGTCGTGGTCCCGTTCTACGGCCCCCACCAGGCCGGTATCGCCACGCCGGTCCAGGACCGGCTGCACTTCGCCGCCTTCGACCTGAGCACCGACTCCCGCGAGGAGGTGGTGGCGATGCTGAAGGCGTGGACCGCCGCGGCCGCCCGGATGACCGCGGCGCAGGAGATCGGAGGTGGGGCCACGGGCACGGAGCTCGCCCCGCCGGACGACACCGGCGAGGCCATCGGCCTGCCCGCCTCACGGCTCACGCTGACCGTGGGCTTCGGCCCTTCGTTCTTCGACAAGCTCAAGCTGCCCAGGCCGGACCTGCTCAAGGAACTGCCGCACTTCCCCGCGGACAAGCTCGACCCGGCCCGCAGCGGTGGCGACCTCTGCGTGCAGGCGTGTGCCGACGACCCCCAGGTGGCGGTGCACGCCGTACGGAACCTGGTGCGCATCGGCTTCGGCACGGCCTCCATCCGGTGGTCCCAGCTCGGCTTCGGCAAGACGTCCTCGACCACGCCGGACGCGCAGACCCCGCGCAACCTGATGGGCTTCAAGGACGGCACCAACAACATCGCCGGCACCGACGGCAGGAAGCTGGACGAGCACGTCTGGGTGGGGGCCGAGGGGCCCGAGTGGATGCGCGGAGGCTCCTATCTGGTGGCCAGGCGGATCAGGATGCACGTCGAGACCTGGGACCGGAGTTCGCTGAAGGAACAGGAGGACGTCTTCGGCCGGACCAAGCGCGAGGGGGCCCCGTACGGAGGCGCGCGCGAGCATGATCCCGTGGTCCTGGACAAGATGCCGGTTGACGCCCACGTGCGGCTGGCCAACCCGGCCGCCCTGAGCGGGGTGACCATCCTGCGCCGGGGCTACTCCTTCACCGACGGCAGCGACGGCCTGGGGCGGCTGGACGCGGGCCTGTTCTTCCTGGCCTACCAGCGCGACCCCGAGAAGGGGTTCATCCCGATCCAGCGGGCTCTGGCGGCGAAGGACGCGCTTAACGAATACATCCAGCATGTCGGCTCCGGCATCTTCGCATGTCCGGGAGGGGTACGGCCGGGCTCGTTCTGGGGTGAGACGCTCCTGGCCTGACTGTGCGTCCGTCGGCGGCCAGGACGGCTTTAGGGCGTCTTTACATCCTCCTCGGCATCCTAAAAAGGATAATTGGGGGTAAATAGGATGCGGGTTCTGTTGGTCGAGGACGAGCCCAGGATCGTCGACATCGTGCGCCGGGGGCTCGCCGTTCACCACGTCGCCGTTGACGTCCGTGCCGACGGAATCCAGGGACTGCGTGCGGCGGTCGAGAACGACCACTACGACGTGATCATCCTTGACATCATGCTGCCGGGGCTCAGCGGTTACAACGTGGTCCGTGGCATGCGGGAACGGCGGATCTGGACGCCGGTGCTGATGCTCACCGCGAAGGATGGAGAGTACGACGAGGCCGACGCCTTCGACCTTGGCGCTGATGACTACCTGACCAAACCTTTCTCCTTTGTGGTGCTGGTGGCCAGGCTGCGGGCGCTGGCACGGCGCGGTGGGCACGAACGGCCCGTCATCATGACCGCGGGGGATCTGACGGTCGATCCGGCCCTGCGCAGGGTCGCCCGAGGAGATGTGGAGGTCGGTCTCACCCCGAGGGAGTATGAGGTGCTGGAGTTTCTCATGCGGCGCAAGGGGGAGGCCGTCGCCAAGAGCGACATTCTGGCCGGAGTCTGGGACGCCGACTACGAGGGCGGCGACAACGTGGTCGAGGTTTACGTGCGTTACCTGCGCAGGAAGCTCGATGAACCCTTCGGTAGATGTGCCATCCGGACCGTCCGTACGGTGGGATACGCGCTTGACCCGGCCGGAGGGTGACAGTGTCCCGGATCGGGGGCGGCGCAGGGGTGCGCTGGCGGACGACGCGGGTGGCCGTGCTGGTCACCGCCGTGGTCCTGGTGCTGGAGGCGATCGGCGGGGTGTTCGTCCTGCGGCGGATGCTGGTGGATTCGACGGCCGACACCCTGACCACCGGGGTGAGAGATCTCGCGAGCAAGGCGCGCCAGTCCGACGAGGGGGACCTCAAGGAAGTGACGTGGACGCTGCGCCGGAGCACGGGCGTCGCGCAGATCGTCGACGCGCAGGGCAAAGTCATCTGGGGATTCCCCGATGAGGCGCCCTTCACTCGCCTGCGTCCCTCGGCCGAGGGACGGACCGTCGTCGAGCAGACCGGAGGCATGCTCATGGCGGCCGAGCGCGTCGACGTCGCCGGCGCCTCCTACACGGTGATCGTCGCCGATTCGCTCCAGTCCGTCGACCTCACCACCTGGACGGCCCTTGGCCTGCTGGCCCTGGCTGTGCCGGTGTCGCTGTTGTTCGTCGGCGGGCTCACCTACCGGTTGTCGGGCCGGGCGCTGGCACCCGTCGAGGGAATCCGGCGGCAGGTCGCCTCGATCGGGGACGGCGACCTGTCCGCTCGAGTACCGGTCACCGGGACACGGGACGAGGTCGCGGGCCTGGCTGTCACGATGAACCAGATGCTGGCCAGGTTGGAATCGGCCCAGGCCGCTCAGCGGCGGTTTGTCGCTGATGCCAGCCACGAGCTGCGCAGCCCCCTGACCAGCGTGCTGGGCGGCCTCGAAATCGCCGAGCAGGACGGCTGGCATACCGAACCGGAGACCCTGCGGATGATGCAGATCGAGGCGGTACGGCTGCGCGATCTGGTAGACGACCTGCTGTTGCTTGCCCGTGCGGATGAGCGACGGCCTGGGACGCCACGCGAGGAGATCGATCTGGACGACGTCGTCGCCGAGGAACGGACGAGGCTCCGCCGTATGAGCACGCTCCTGGTACAGGCCCGTCTGGAACCGGTCAAGGTCACCGGAGACCGTCAGGCGCTCGTCCGGATGGTCCGCAACCTGGTGGACAACGCTGTCCGGCACACCCGCACCATGGTGACGCTGGTGGTGCGGCTCGACGGGGACATGGCGGTCGTGGAGGTGGCTGATGACGGTCCCGGCGTGCCGGAGGCGGATCGGGACCGTATCTTCGATCGGTTCGTCCGGGTGGACATGGCCAGGGACCGCGAAGCGGGCGGGGCGGGCCTCGGCCTCGCCATCGTGGCGGAGATCGCCCGTAGACACCATGCCCGGGTGGAGGTGGCGGACTCGCCGGGCGGTGGTGCTCTGTTCCGCGTCAGGCTCCCCCGGCGTGCCGGGTGACGTCCGGCTTCCCCTCAGGAGGGCCCATGGCCGTTGACAACCTGCCGATTCCCGTTCCCGGTCGTGTCGCCTGAGGTCCTGCCCGGCTGGAGAGCACGTCTGAAGGCGCCCGTCCTCTACGCGGCCGCTCGAGAGAGCCACGCGGAGGACGGACGCCGGAATCACCCGGTTCCGCGGCGGAGGGCCAGGCTGCGCCGTCTGGCCCTCCGCCGCGGGCCGACGGCTACTCGTTCTGCTGGCCTTGGTCGTCCTGCTGGTTCTGCTCGTCCTGCTCGTTTTCGTTCTGCCCGCTCTTTTCGTCCTGCTCGCCTTGCTCGTCCTGCTCGTCCTGCTCGCCTTGCTCGTCCTGCTCGTCCTGCTCGCCTTGCTCGTCCTGCTCGTCCTGCTCGCCTTGCTCGCCTTGCTCGCCTTGCTCGCCTTGCTCGTCCTGCTCGTTCTGCTCGTTCTCGTCCTGCTCGTTCTGCTCGTTCTGCTCGTTCTCGCTCTGCTCGCCCTGCTGGTTGTTCTGGTCGGGGTGCGCGGGGGTGGCGGTGCCGGTGCCCGGGGTCGGGGCCGGGGGAGTGTCGGCATTGGCCGCGGACACGGTGCCCGCCGCCCCCGCCAGGGTGACCAGGGAGAGCACACCGACGGCGATCTTCTTCTTGATGTTCACGAATGCCCCTTGCTGGATGGCTTCTCCGGTGACTGTCACCGGAGCCCTCAGATTGCACGCGGGGCCGATGAGAGTGACAACGCCTCTCAGGAGGCTTTAAGCCCTCTGCGGAGCTTTAGGAACACTAGGGCTGATAAACACTGTTATCTGGGTGAATATAGGCGCAGACTGGGCAAATGGAGGTGCGGTCGGCGATAGACGACGCCGCTCTCAGCCGCGAGGCGTGGTCCGTGCTCGACGCGAACTGGACGGGGTCGGCCACCGTGCCCGCGCCCGGTCTCTACCCCCACCAGTGGAACTGGGACGCGACCCTCGTCGCGGTCGGCCTGGCCCGATGCGACCCGCGGAGAGCGGGGACCGAACTGCTCAGCCTGATGGCCGGGCAATGGAGCACCGGCATGGTGCCGCACATCGTCTTCCAGCCGGCCCGCACCGAGGGCTACTTCCCGGGCCCCTCCGTCTGGCGCTCGCAGGAGCATCCGGCGTCGCCCAACCGGGTGGCCACCTCCGGGCTGACCCAGCCGCCGCTGCACGCCCTGGCCGTGTGGCGGGTGTGGCGGTACGCGGCAGACCGCGACGAGGCCGCCGCCCTCGTCCGCCGGCTGTACCCGATGCTGGCGGCCCAGCACGACTATCTCGCCGGGACCAGGGACCTGGGCGGCGGAGGGCTGGCCGCCATCGTGCACCCCTGGGAGTCGGGGATGGACGACAGTCCCGCGTGGGACGCCCCGATGGCCGCGCTGCCCCCGATCCACCACGCCTACCGGCGGGGCGGGCCTCCCAGCCATCATCTCGACACTTACCAGGACCGCTTCATCTGGCTGGCCACGCGTTACCGCGACACCGGCTACGACGGCGCCTACTTGCGTGAGGACCATCCGTTCGCGGTCGAGGACCCGATGTTCAACGGCATCTGGCTGGCCTCCTGCCAGATGCTCGCCGAAATGGCCCCGGTGGCGGGCGCGGACCCCGGGCCGTACCGGGAGGCGGCCGAGCGGATCCGTGCGGGGCTGCTGGAGCGGCTCTGGGCCGACGGCGTCTTCCGCTCGCGCGACCTGCGTAGCGGGCGGCTCAGCTCCGTGTGCACGGTCGGATGCTTCGGGCCGATGCTCGACCCCGGCCTGCCCTCCGACCGGGTGGAGAGGCTGGTGAGCGTGCTCGAGTCCCCCCGGTTCATGGGAGCCGCCGGGTATCCGGTGCCGAGCTGTGAGATCCGCGCAGCGCAGTTCGACCGGTCCCGCTACTGGCGGGGGCCCTCGTGGGTGAACACGAACTGGCTGCTGCGGCAGGCGCTGGCCGTACACGGCCTGACGGAGGCGGCGGGACTGCTCGGCGCGGCCACCTTGCGCATGGTCCGGCAGGCGGGATTCCGCGAGTGCTTCGACCCCTTCGACGGCAGCGGGCGAGGCGGCCGGGACTTCTCCTGGTCGGCCGCGCTCACCCTCGACCTGCTCACGGATAACGTTGCGCCATGAAGCTCTTCAACCGCATGCCCGCCGAGGTCCGCACCGCCGTCGCGCCGACCGACCGGGTGCTCACCTACGCCGGCGGGCCGGACGGCTACGTGATCGCCACGGACAGGGCGCTCTACCTGGGCGGCACCCGGCTGCCGTGGTTCCAGGTGGAGCGCGGCGTGTGGGACGAGCAGGGATTGACGGTCGTCACCACGGCGGGGGAGTCGCACCGCGCGCTGCTGCCCGAGCCTGGGCGGATCCCCGAGGCCGTACGGGAGCGGGTGACCGCCTCGATCCTGGTGAACCAGTACGCCCCGCTGGACGCGCGCGGGGGAGTCAGGCTGGTGGCCAGGAAGGCCGACGACGACCGGGTGATCTGGGAGTTCGTCTTCGACGCGGGGCTGGATCCCGCCGACCCCGGTCTGCGGGCACTCGCCGAGCAGGCGCTTGAGGAGATCCGCCGCAGCTTCGGCGTCTGATCTCGCCGACGCGGATCGGCCCCCGAAACCGCCGGCCGGAAAGGGGCAGGGACGCGCGGAAGGCCCCCGAGGGGGCCTTCCACAACCGGTCAGGGATGAGGGGCGTGGGCCCGCTCGTCCTCCGGCCAGCCGACTCCCGTCTCGTCGTGCTTCTGGGACTGCCAGCCGTTCTCCGACTGCAGGAACGGCAGCCGGTTCCTCGCCACGTGGGACATCTTGGTCCTGGCCACGTTGGTGACCTTCGAGATCCGTGCGCCCACCAGGCCCGCGGTCTCCTGCACCGAGGGATTGTCGGACACCCGCTGGGCGATCCGCTTGATCTCCTCGTAACGCTCCCGGCCGGCGCGGCTTCCCAGGACGTAGCCAATCGCGAGACCCACCCCGAACATCATTCGATAACGCATCTCCACCTCCACAGCCGTGCTCCGCCAGGCCCCTACCCACGGATCGCGCGTCCTCTCGGACCTACCCCGGTGTATCGATGCGACACACACGCGCAGAGTGCGCTAATCTATTCCTGCGCCGCAAGGAGCGGGGAAAACATCCCGCCCGAGCAGCGCAGAGCACGATCCCGTGTAGCTCAATCGGCAGAGCAGCCGGCTGTTAACCGGCAGGTTA
This sequence comes from Streptosporangium album, assembly GCF_014203795.1. Lineage (NCBI taxonomy): Bacteria > Bacillati > Actinomycetota > Actinomycetes > Streptosporangiales > Streptosporangiaceae > Streptosporangium > Streptosporangium album. Next base: position 407,809 of record NZ_JACHJU010000002.1, read on the forward strand.
TAGGTTCGAGTCCTATCGCGGGAGCAACATTCGAAGGCCCTGGGAGTCAAGCTCCCGGGGCCTTCGCTCTTTTACGCCCTGATTTGGCAGACAAATCATCTTCCGTAATAGAAGATGACAGGCGCCGCGTCATGCGACCCCAGTCGGCGAGGATGACACGGCTGCCGCGGAACAACAGCGATCGCAGTGGGGCAAGGGCCACTGCACACAGGGCACCGCGCCGCCCGGAACGGCCGCCGTGCCCGTGAGCCACACATTGGTGGTTGTTCTGTGCTGACCTGGCGGAGGTCCCGGCGCCGTGCACCGGATCTGGTCCACGATGCCCAACGATCGGTATCCACGTTCTTGAAGACGAAGGGGCATGTTCCGGCCGTGCAAGAAACCGACATCGCGACGGCCGTGGACTTTCTGAGGTTGTTCCATGCCGAGAACCCGGTCGCGGGGCCGGTGAAACCCCGCCTGCGCGAGGTGCGGGCCGAGATCTACAGGACGGGGACCTACACGCACACCCCCGAGGAACTCGCCTTCGGCGCCCGGGTGGCCTGGCGCAACAGCTCCCGGTGCATCGGGCGGCTCTACTGGCAGTCGCTGCGGGTGCGCGACCGGCGGTGGGTGAACACGGCCGAGGGTGTGGCCGTGGAGTGCGTCAACCACCTGAGGGAGGCGGCGCCCAGCCGCAGGATCCGGCCGACGATCACGGTGTTCGCCCCGGACCGGCCGGGCCTGCCGGGGCCGAGGATCTGGAACGAGCAGCTGATCCGGTACGCCGGGTACGCGATGGACGACGGGTCCGTCGTCGGCGACCCCCGGTATGTGGACTTCACCACGATGGCATGCAAGCTCGGCTGGCCCGGAGGGCCGGGCACGCCCTTCGACGTCCTGCCGCTGTTCATCTCGGTGGGGGACGGGCGGCCGCTGATGTCCACGGTGCCCGGCGACGCCGTACTGGAGGTGCCGCTGTCCCACCCCTCCCACCCGTGGTTCGAAGAGCTCGGGCTGCGCTGGCACGCCGTACCGGCCATCTCCAACATGTGCCTGGAGATCGGTGGGATCCACTACGGGGCGGCACCGTTCAACGGCTGGTACATGGGCACCGAGATCGGCGCACGCAACCTCGCCGACACCGATCGCTACGACCTCATGCCGGCCGTCGCCCGCCGGCTGGGGCTGGACACCGCCAACGACCGCTCGCTCTGGCGCGACCAGGCCCTGCTGGAGATCAACATGGCTGTCCTGCACTCCTTCGAGCGGGCGGGGGTGACGATGACCGACCACCACACCGAGTCCGGCAGGTTCCTGACCCATCTGAAGCGCGAGGAGAACGCCGGCCGGGTCTGCCCGGCCGAGTGGAGCTGGATCGTGCCACCGATGTCGGGTTCCGCGACGCCGGTCTTCCACCGCTACTACGACGAGGCCGAGCTCTCGCCGAACTTCGTCCACCACCCCGACGCCCTGGAACGGGGACTCGGTCACGGAACGGTGCCGGGGCGGTAGTTCCGGCGGAACAGGACGGGACGCACTCGCGGGGATCCCCCTCGGGGTTCCGCCGTGCCGTGCCGTACGACGCCGGTGAGGCCGTACGGCACGGTACGGGACCGGTCCGGGAGGCGCGGGCGGTCAACTGGCCGTTCCGCCCGTCCGGGGGCGCCGTCCGCCCGGGACAGGCACGGAGTCGCCGGCGGGAGCCTGAACGGCTCCCCGGGCCCGCTCGCACGACGCTCTCGCCGGGAGAGGAGAAGGTATAGAACGATATTCTGCAGAACTCAGGGAAGAGGTGCGGAATGGTGGATCTGGTGCCGGCGTCGATCGAGCAGGGCGTGCTGACGCTGACGTTCAACCGGCCGGACCGGCTCAACGCCTGGACCGACGCGATGGGACGGCGATACTTCGACCGGCTCGCGGAGGCCGAACGGGACCCGGAAGTCCGGGTGATCGTCGTGACCGGTGCGGGGAGGGGCTTCTGTGCCGGCGCCGACTTCCAGACTCTCAACGCCATCCAGGACGGCTCTTATGAGGGGGAACCGGACAGGCGTCCCCCCACCTTCCCGACCACGATCGGCAAGCCGGTCATCGCGGCCGTCAACGGCGCCTGCGCCGGGCTCGGCATGGTGCACGCCCTGGTCTGCGACCTGGTCTTCACCGCGGCGGAGGCCAAGTGGACGACCGCCTTCGCCCGCCGCGGCCTGATCGCCGAGTACGGCCTGTCGTGGATCCTGCCCCGGCTCGCCGGCCAGGCGCGGGCCATGGACCTGCTGCTGTCCGGCCGCACGTTCACCGGTGCGGAGGCCTACGAGCTCGGCCTGGTCAACCGGTCGGTCCCCGGTGAGAGCCTGCTGGAGGAGACCGTGACCTACGCCCGAGAGCTGGCGACACACAGCTCGCCGGCGTCGATGGCCGTGATCAAGCGCCAGGTGTGGGGCGACGGGAGCCGGACCCTGGAGTCGGCGGAGTCCGCCGCCGTGCGCCTGATGGCCGAGTCCTTCACCCGCCCCGACTTCGCCGAGGGGGTGGCCAGTTTCGTCGAGCGCCGAGCCCCCGGCTTCCCGCCGTTGTAGGGCGTCGCCGTACGGCGGGCGGGGCGGTCAGGTCACCTGAGAGAGCCAGTGGGGGGCGGTGCTGAAGGGGGCGGTGCCCGTGGTGACGGCCTCCATGAGCAGGCCGGCCGTGGCGCGGGCGGTCTCGATGACGTCGGGGGGATAGGCGTAGCGGATCTGGTGCTCCGCGAACTCGTCCTCGTCGTCGAGGATGATCCGGCCGTCGCGCATGCGGATCACGTCCAGGTCGAGGTCGACCATGGTCACCTGGCCGTCGCTCCACTGGGGCACCGTGGAGATGTCGCAGTAGATCTCGGCCTTGTGCGGCGCGGCGTTGAAGGAGGCCGTCCACCAGGCGTCGCGGGGGAAGAGCATCACGAACGCGTGCTGCCAGGTGATCGGTGGCGCGATGCCCTTGCTGGCGCTGGCGCCGGCCAGGCACCCCGTCCAGACGCCGTGGTCGTCCTCGCCGAGGAGCAGGGCCCGGTGGTTCCAGTGCAGTGAGCCGTCGTACTTCCGATAGACCACATTCACCATCTCATGCGACATCCCTCGACAATAAGGCTTGACAGGTATTTATGTATTTCCTACCTTCTAACTAGGTTAAGAGTGTCAGTGCAAAGACCCGGCTAACTGACCGGCAACCCTCGCGCCGCGGCGGGGTGCCCCCGGGGAAGACCTGGCGGCACGGTGGGCGTGCCGCAAGCGCGGACCCCCCAACGGGTCACCGAGGCATGCCTGGGAGCAGTACATGTCCGAGATCACACTGAACTACGCCGCCGTATGAGACAGCCGGCCGATCGGCGCGGGACGCACCCCGCGCCGCAGGGTGAGGAGATCGCATGAGTGCCTCCATCGCCGTCGTCGGCGCAGGGCCGACCGGCACCTGCCTGGTGGAGCGGATCTGCGCCAACGCCGCCGACCTGCTCGACTGGCCGTCACTGGACATCCACGTGATCGACCCCTACCCGCCGGGCGGCGGGCGGGTCTGGCGCGCCGAGCAGCCCGAACTGCTCTGGATGAACTCCACCGCGGCCGACGTGACGCTGTTCACCGACGCGTCGGTCCAGTGCCGGGGCCCGATCCGCCCCGGCCCGTCGCTGGCCGAGTGGCTCGGCGGCGACCCCGGCGGATTCGCCTCCCGGCGGGTCCAGAACGCCTACCTCTCGCACGTCTTCCAGCACGCGGTCACCACCGCTCCCCGCGGCGTCCGGGTCCACGTCCACGCCACCCGCGCGCTGGACCTCGCCGACGTCCCCGGCGGGCAGGCGGTGAGGCTGGAGGACGGCCGGACGATCGAGGTGGACGCGGTGATCCTGGCCCAGGGGCACGGCGACGTGACCCCGACCGGGCAGGAGCGGGCGCTGGCGGGCCTGGCGGAGGCCGACGGGCTGCGCTACCTGCCCACCGGTTACACCGCCGACCTCGACCTGGACCAGGTGCCCGGCGGCGAGCCGGTGATCGTGCGGGGCATGGGGCTGGCCTCCGTCGACCTGACGGTGCTGCTCACCTCGGGCCGCGGCGGCCGCTTCATCCGTGAGTACGACGGGGAGCTGGTCTACCTGCCCAGCGGCCGGGAGCCGCTGCTTCAGCTGGGATCGCGCCGCGGCGTGCCGTACCACGCGAAGACCGGATACCCGTTCCGGGGCGCGCGCCCGCCGGTCCCGCGCTTCCTCACCGCGGCGGCGCTGGGCGAGGGGCCGTGGAACTTCCGCCGGGACGTGTGGCCGCTGGTCGCCAAGGAACTGGCCTTCGCGTACTACCACGAGCTCATCACCGCCCACCCGAGACGGTCCCGGATGGGCTGGCCGGAGTTCGAGGAGGCATACGCGGCCGAGGAGTGGCGCAGCGCCGGGATGCGGGCCCTGATCCGCAGGGCCGTACCACGGCATCTGGACCGGCTGGACTTCGACCGGCTGGACCGTCCGCTGGAGCGCATGCGGTTCGGCGACTCCGCGGGGCTGCGCAGGTGGATGAACGGCTACCTGGGCGCCGACCTGCAGCGACGCTCCGACCCCGCGCACAGCGCCGACCACGCCATGATCCTCGGGCTGCTGTCCGTCCACGGCGTCCTCGCCGAGCTGGGCGTCTCCGACCCGTGGTTCCACGGCTTCTTCAGCTACGTCGCCAGCGGCCCGCCCGGCCCTCGGCTGGAGGAGCTGCGGGCCCTCGCCGGGGCGGGGGTGGTCACCTTCCTCGGCGCGGACCTGAGGGTCGAGCACCGTGACCGGCGATGGTGGGCGCACAGTCCCACCGTCCCCGGCGGGATGGCGGCCCGGACCCTGATCGAGGCCCGGCTGCCCGCGCCCAGTGTGAGCCGGGCCACCGACCCGCTGATCTCCGCGCTCCGGGACCGGGGAGAGGCCGATGAGGACTCAGGGCTGCTGAAGGTACGGCCCGCCGACCGGCGCCTGCTGGACCGGTCGGACACCCCCCACCCCCGCAGGTTCGCCTTCGGACCGTGGGTCGTCGGCGGCCGGGCCACCGGCGGATTCGCCCGGCCCGGTCTCGACGCCCCGCTTTTCCGGCACGCCGACGCGCTCGCCCGGATCGTGCTGTCCGAGGCCGTCGCCACCCCGATCAGACATGTCGCCTGAGTCATCTGAGCCGTTGAGGAGAAGAGCGTGAAAGCGAGATGGGGCGTCCTGACGCTGGCCGGAGCACTGGCACTCACGGCGTGCGGAGCCCAGACGCAGGCCCCGGCGGCCGCGGTGGGCGGTAGCGGAGGCGACGGCGGGTCGCTGACCTGGGCGGTGGAGACGCAGCCCATCACGTTCAACCCCCAGCAGTGGGGCCAGAACAAGGCCCGCCTGCTGGTGCACAACCAGTTCGACTCGTTGATCGCCCGTGGGAGGAACGGCGAGTTCCTGCCGTGGCTGGCCACCTCCTGGGAGGTCTCCAAGGACGGCCTGACCTACACCTTCAAGCTCCGCGACGACGTCACCTTCCACGACGGGGAGAAGTTCGACGCGGCGTCGGTGAAGGCCAACCTCGACCAGTTCCTCGTGCCGGGCTACAACGCGGCGGTGGCCGCCATCCAGCTCCGCAACTTCGGCAGGGCCGAGGCGACCGGCACGCACACCCTCAAGGTCACGCTGAAGGCGCCGGACGGGCTGTTCCTGGACTTCCTCTCCTCGCCCTACGCCGGCCAGGTCTCCCCGAAGTCGCTGAAGAACGCCAAGGACCTCAAGGCCGGCGGTGTCGACGTCGTCGGCACCGGGCCGTTCATCCTTGACCGGTTCACGCCGGGCCAGGAGGTCCACTACCGGCGCAACCCGAACTACGACTGGCCGCCCACGGGCTCGGCCCACCAGGGCCCGGCATACCTGTCGGAGGTGACCTACCGCTTCCTGCCCGAGGCGGCGGTCCGGGTCGGCGCGCTCACCTCGGGCCAGGTCCAGGTGATCGAGGGCGTGCCCGCCACCGAGATCGGTCTCATCAAGGCCGACCCCCGGCTGAGGCTTGAGACGAGCCTCAACTCCGGCAGCGCCTTCTCCTACTACTTCAACGTCTCCCACGCCCCGTTCGACGACAGGCGGGTCCGCAAGGCGTTCCGGGACGCCGTCGACGTCGACACCGTGCTCGACTCGGTCTACCAGGGCACCGCCAAGCGGGCCTGGAGCATCATCGGCCAGGGCAGCCCGCAGTTCTACGACGCCTCGCTGGAGAACACCTTCGGCGGCAACCCGGCGCGGGCCAACAAGCTGCTCGACGAGGCCGGCTGGGACAGACGCGACGCCGAGGGCTTCCGGGTCAAGGACGGCAGGCGGCTGACCGTGCGGACCGTGGCCTCGGCCCCGTTCGTCAGGGACCGCCGCGACATCCTCGCCCAGGCGGTCCAGGCCGCGGTGAAACAGAGCAGCGGCATCGACTTCCAGGTCAGACTGGTCGACCAGGGCACCGCGCAGAAGGCCTACGACGACGACCAGTACGAGGTCTTCGAGAACTCGCGCGGCGACACCGACGCCGGGGCGGCGCTCAACCTGATCCTGCCGAAGGGCGCCGCGATCAACCGCACCCACTTCGAGAGCGCCGAGCTGGACGGGCTCCTCACCAAGGCGTCGGCCAGCTCCGACACCGCAGAACGCAGGGAGCTCTACGCCAAGGTGCAGAAGCTCGTCGCCGACGAGGCACTGATCCTCCCGCTCTACGTGCCCGCCGACCAGGTCGCCTACGGCGCCGGCGTCACCGGGCTCACCTTCGAGCCGGTCTCCGGCACCCCCAACAGCGCCTATGACATCCGGACAGGGACATGAGCACCCTCACACTCACCCGGCGGCGGGGGCTGGCCGTCGTCGGGTGGCTCGGCCCGGTGGCCCGGCGGCTCGGATCCGGCCTCGCCGTGCTCTGGGCCGCCGCCACCGCGGCCTACGTCTCGCTGCTGCTCGTCCCCGGCGACACCGTCGACGTCCTCATCGGCGACGGCCTCGACACCCCCGAGCGGCGGGCGCAGATCATCGCCGAATGGGGACTGGACCGCTCGGCCCTGCGGCAGTACGGCGACTACCTGGCCCGGCTGCTCCACGGCGACCTCGGCCACTCCTACATCCTGCAGCGCGGGGTCGGCGACATCCTGGCCTCACAGATCGGGCCGACGGTCCGGCTCGCTCTCACCGCAGCGCTCTTCGGGAGCGTCCTCGCCCTGGCGCTCGCGCTGACCACCGCCGGGCGACGGCCCTGGCTCGGCGGGCTGGCCGGCCTGTCGGAGCTGGTGGCGGTCTCGGTCCCGCCGTTCCTGATCGGGATCCTGCTGCTCGCCGTGTTCTCCTTCACCCTCGGCTGGTTCCCCGTCTCCGGAGACCAGGGCCCCGTCTCCCTGGTGCTGCCCGCCGTGGCGCTGAGCCTGCCGATCTGCGGCGTGCTCGGACAGGTGCTGCGCGAGGGACTGGAACGGGCGCTGGAGGAGCCGTTCGCGGTGACCGCGCGCTCGCGCGGCATCACCGAGCGGCGGCTCGTCGCCCGGCACGCCCTGCGGCACGCCCTGCTTCCGGCCGTCACCCTCACCGGCTGGTTCACCGGCACCCTGCTCGGCGGCGCGATCATCGTGGAGTCCGTGTTCGGCCGTCCCGGGCTCGGCCAGGTGACCCTCTCCGCGGTGACCGGCAAGGACATGCCGGTGGTGATGGCGGTCGTGCTGCTGTCGGCCCTGGTCTACGTCACGGTCAGCACGATCGTCGACCTCACCTACCTCGCGATCGACCCCCGCCTGAGGAGCAGCCGATGAGCGCCGTACCCGTGTCCGAAAGAGGGCGAGGCCCTTCACCCGTCCCTTCGCCGGTCCTTCCTCTGCCCCTTTCGCCGGCCCTTTCAGCCGTCCCCGAGCCGGGGGTCTGGGCCCGGGCCCCCCGATGACGGCCCTCTCCCAGGCGCCGCCGGTCACGGCCGCCGCCTCCATCCCCGCCGGCCGCCGGTACGGCGTGCGGCCATGGCTGGCCGTCCCCCTGCTGTTCCTGGCCCTCGCCGCGGTCGCCGCCCTGGCCCCGGGGCTGCTGAGCGGCGTGGACCCCCTGGCCGCCGACCCGCTGCACGCGCTCGCCGGGCCGAGCGCCGGACACTGGTTCGGCACCGACCACCTCGGCAGGGATGTGCTGGCCCGGGTCGTCCACGGCGCCGGGCACTCCCTGGGCATCGGCGCCGCCGCGATCCTGTTCGCCGCCGGGGCCGGCACCCTGCTGGGCATGCTGGCCGGGCTGTCCCCCCGCTACCTCGACGAGCTGCTCAGCCGCCTGTTCGACGTGCTGGCCACCTTCCCCGAACTGCTGCTGGCCCTGCTGGTCATCGCGATCACCGGCACCGGCACCGGCAACGTCATCCTCGCCATCGGCCTGGCCCAGGTGCCCAACTACGCCCGTGTGATCAGGGCACAGACCTTCGTCGTCCGTCGATCCGGCTACGTCGAGCAGGCGGTCACCTTCGGCCTGCGCCGGCCGGTCCTGGTCCTGCGCCACGTGCTGCCCAACGTCCTGGGCCCCCTGCCGGTGCTCGCCACGATCGGCATGGGCACCGCCATCATCGCCACCTCGGGGCTCAGCTTCCTCGGCATGGGCCCGCAGCCGCCCAGCCCGGAGTGGGGCTCGATGCTCTCGGAGGCGCGCAACTACCTGCGTGTCGCCTGGTGGACGGCGCTCTTCCCCGGTCTCGCCGTCACGCTGACCGTCATCAGCCTCACTCTGGCCGGACGCCACCTGCAGCGCCGTTTCGAAGGGAGACACCGGTGAGTCTCATCGAGATCGAGGACCTGCGGGTCACCTTCCCCGCCTCCGGGGTGCGGGCCGTACGGGGCGTGAGCCTCTCGATCGCGGCGGGCGAGTGCGTGGCGATCGTGGGGGAGTCGGGTTCCGGCAAGAGCGTCACCGCCAGGACCCTGGTGGGGCTGACCGGTCCCGGCGCCGCGGTGACCGCGGGGAGGTTCACCGTGAAGGGCGGGGACGCGCTCCGGTTCGGAGCGCGCGACTGGCGGCGGCTGCGCGGCCGGTTCGCGGGTCTGGTGCTGCAGGACGCCCTCGTCTCCCTCGACCCGCTCCGCACGGTCGGCGATGAGATCGCCGAGGTGCTCGCCGCCCATGACGTGGTGCCGCGCGCCGGCCGCGGGGCGAAGGTGATCGAGCTGCTCGACGCGGTCGGGGTGCCGGAGCCGGAGGTGCGTGCCCGGCAGTACCCCCATCAGCTCTCCGGAGGGCTGCGCCAGCGCGCCCTCATCGCCTCGGCCATCGCCGCCGATCCGCCGTTGATCATCGCGGACGAGCCGACGACGGCGCTCGACGTCACCGTGCAGGCCCAGATCCTGCGCCTGCTCGCCGCACGCAGGGCCGCCGGCACCGCGCTGCTCATGATCAGCCATGACCTGGCCGTGGTCTCCTCCATCGCCGACCGGGTGCTGGTCATGAAGGACGGCGTGGTCGTCGAGGAGGGGCCGACCGTCCGCGTGCTGTCCACGCCCGAGCACGACTACACCCGGCTGCTGCTGGCCGCCGTCCCCTCGGCCGCCTCGCGCGGCACCCGGCTGTCCGCCGTCGCCGCCGGAGGCGTCTCCCTGCGCGCACCGTTGCCCGAGCGGACCGTGGACCGCGGCGCGCCGGTCGTGCGGGTCTCGGGCCTGTCCGCCGGGTACGGCTCCCGACGCGTGGTGGACGACGTCTCCTTCGAGGCCCACCCCGGTGAGACCGTCGGCATCGTGGGGGAATCGGGCTCGGGCAAGACCACCGTCGCCCGGCTCGTGCTGGGCCTGCTGACCCCCCTCTCCGGCGAGGTGCGGCTGGACGGCGCGCCCTGGTCGGCGCTCTCCGAGCGCGGGCGCCGTCCCCGCCGGTCCGCCATCCAGGTGATCTCCCAGAACCCGCTCGACTCCTTCGACCCCCGCTACACCGTCGGCCGCCTGGTCGCCGAGCCCCTCGGCAGGTCTTTCCCGGACCGGAAGGCCCGGGTGGCCGAGCTGCTGGAGCGGGTGGGCCTGCCGGCCGACATCGCCGGACGGCACCCCCGGCGACTCTCCGGCGGGCAGCGCCAGCGGGTGGCCATCGCCAGGGCCCTCGCGCCCCGGCCCCGCGTCATCGTCTGCGACGAGCCCGTATCCGCGCTGGACGTGTCGGTCCAGGCCCAGGTGCTCGACCTGCTCGCGGAGATCCAGGCGGCCGACGGGACGGCCCTGATCTTCATCTCCCACGACCTCGGGGTGGTGCACCACATCAGCGACCGGGTGCTGGTCATGCGTGAGGGCCGGGTGGTGGAGGAGGGACATGTGGACGAGGTGTTCTTCATCCCCAAGCACGACTACACCCGTGAGCTGCTCGGCGCGGTGCCCACGCTCGTGTCCGCGGAGCCCTGACCGGTCGGGCCGGGCCGGTGGGGGCCGCCGGGGCCCTCATCTGAGGGGTGGAGGGCGGCGGGTTCCCGGCTCGACGGGCCGGCCTCGGCATGCGCCCGGCCGAGCCGGCGGACGTCGGGCAGGGCCAGCACCCCCAGGCAGGAGAGGGCGATCAGTGCCGCCGCGCCGTACAGCGTGGGGGCCGTCCCCGCCACCGCGGACAGCGGGCCGGCCAGGGCCATGCCGAGCGGCATCAGCCCCAGGGAGAGCATCCAGTCGTAGGCCGACACCCGTGAGATCGCCTCGGCGGGGATGTGCTCCTGCACAGCGGTCTCCCAGAAGGGGGACATGACCGCCAGGCCGCCGGTCATCAGCCCGTAGGCCGCCGCGACGACCAGGGCGGGCGCCCCGGCGGCGAGCGTGACCAGCGGGAGCGCGCCGAGCGCGAGCGCGAGGTTGGCCGCCACGAGGGGGCTGCGCGGTCTGGCTCGCAGCGCGAGCAACGCCCCGCAGAGGGCGCCGACCGTGCCGCCCTGCACGATCGTCCCCCAGGCCAGCTGACCGCCGAGGCCGGTGACGGCGATCAGCGGGCCGAGCGTGATCAGGAAGCAACGGCCCAGGTTCCACAGTGCGTGGCCGATGAGGTTCGTCCAGTACCACCGGTGGCGGCGCAGCACGGTCCAGCCCTCGGCGAGCTGCCTGCCGAACCGCTCGCGCGGCGCGGACGGGATCGGCGCGAGCCGCAGGCGGCCCAGCAGCACCGCGCTGACCGCGAACGTCGCGGCGTCGAGGATCAGCGCCCAGCCCGGCCCGGCGGTCAGTGCGAGGGCGGTGGCGATCCCGGGACCGAGCAGCATGGATCCGCGCTTGGCGATCGCCATGAGCGCGTTGGCCCGGGCCAGATGCTCGGCGTCGACGGTGGCGGGCACCAGCCCGGTGGTGGCGGGCAGGAAGAACGCCGTCGCCGCGCCGCAGATCGCGGCGAGCACCGCCAGATGGACGATGTCGACCGTTCCGGTGATCAGTTCGATGCCGATGGCGGTGTAGGCGAGTCCGCGGACCACGTCGGCGGTCAGCATCACCCGCTGGCGGGGGAGCCGGTCGGCCCAGACGCCGCCGGGCAGCATCAGCGCCACCGTGGCCGTCGACTGGGCGGCCAGAACCAGACCGAGGTCGGTGGCGGAGCCCGTCGCGGTGATGATCGCCAGGGCGAGGGCGACGGGGGTGACGGCGTCGCCGATGTGCGACAGGGCCTGGCCGGTCCAGAGCAGGCGGAAGCGTGGATCTCGCAAGGGGGTCATGAGGGGAAAATACTACGAAAACAAAATATACACATTCGTATTAAGACGGTCGCTACTCTGTGGGCATGTCAGAGCAGGACTCGGTCGACCGCCACATCGCGCACTGGTCACGCGAGCTGTCCGACCTCGACCCGCAGGCCGAGGGGATCGTGACACGCATGCAGATGCTCATGCGGCTGCTCAGGCGCAGCAAGGAGGCCTGGCTGGCATCCTCCGGGTTCAAGCCCTGGGAGTTCGAGGTGCTCCACCACCTCGTCGCAGCCGGGCCGCCCTACCGGGTGACGCCGTCACTGCTGGCCGAGTGGCTGGACACCCACCCGGCCACGCTGACCAACCGGCTCGACCGGCTGGAGCAGGCCGGATACATCACCCGCGTACCCGACCCCGGCGACCGCCGCCGCCTGCTCGTCGCGCTGACCGCGGAGGGGCGCGCGGTGTGGGAGGAGCGGATGGCGGAGGGAGACCGGTCGGAAAGAGCGCTGCTCGACCTGCTCGACCCCGGTGAGCGCGACCTGCTCGACGGCCTGCTGCGACGGCTGGTCCGCGCCGTGGAGGCCGGCGGTCCGCCGCTGATGCCCGACTGGTCCTCGGTCGACCGGAAATCCCCTGCCGTCACGAGGGGCGGCTCGTTATGATGGCGGCATGACGTTCCAGGTGATGATGCCCCGCTAACGCGGGTCACTGGACGTCTTTTCCGAGGCCCTGAGACGGGGCCTCGATGTGTTTCGGAGCCCTATCGGAGGTTCCGATGCCGCGAATTTTCCTGACCGCCACCATTCCGTACGTCAACGCGCGCCCGCACCTGGGCTTCGCCCTCGAGCCGGTCCAGGCCGACGTGCTCGCCCGCCATCACCGCCTGCGTGGCGACGAGGTACGGCTGCAGACGGGCACCGACGACAACTCGCTGAAGAACGTGCAGGCGGCCGACGCCGAAGGCCTCGCCGTACGGGATCTCGTCGACCGCAACGCCGCGCTGATCGCCGACCGGCGGATCCACGTGCTGGGCAAGGGCGTCGTGCGCTTCCACGCCGTCTACTGGCCGTCCCTCTCGCCGCGCGCGGTGAACAGGCGGAACGCCTCGTGCGGTGGGAGGCCGACGCTGAGGGTGCCGATGACCCTTATCGCCCCTCCTCCGGCTGGTGTGCGTCGGCGGCGGTGAGAGGAGGCTCAGTCGAGCCGGCGGGCTCCGGCGGCCGGGGTGGCGGGGTAGATTTCCGGGGCGGTCCAGCCGCGCTCGGCGTAGGCCCGGATGACCGACTCCTTCACCGAGTCCACCCGGTCGTCGGCGACCAGCGCGATGGCCGACCCGCCGAACCCGCCGCCGGTCATCCGCGCCCCTCTGGCGCCGCCCCGGATCGCCGACTCGACGGCCACGTCCAACTCGGCGCAGGACACCTCGAACTGGTCGCGCAGCGACAGGTGGGAGGCGTTCAGCAGGGCCCCGATCTCCCGCACCGCTCCGGCGCGCAGCAGCCCGATCAGCGCCTCGACCCGGTGGTTCTCGGTCACCACGTGCTGGGTGCGCCTGCGCTCGTCGCCGCTCAGCTCGGTCAGGGCGCCCGCCAGGTCGGTGACGTCGCGCAGCGCGTCCACTCCCAGGTGCTTGGCGGCGTTCTCGCAGTCCCGGCGGCGCCGGGCGTACTGCCCGTCGGCGAGCTCGTGGCGGACCCCGGTGTTGATGATCAGCAACTGAAGTCCGTGCTGGGCCAGGTCGAACGGGATGTTCCTGGTGGCGAGGCTCCGGCAGTCCATGAACAGGGCCTTGCCCTGCTCGGCCAGGGCCGACGCGGCCTGGTCCATGATCCCGCACGGCATGCCCACGAAGTCGTTCTCGGCCTTCTGCGCCGCCAGGGCGACCTCCATTTTGCCCAGGCCCAGGCCGTACAGCTCGTTGAGCGCCGTCCCGACGGCCACTTCCAGCGCCGCGCTCGACGACAGCCCCGCCCCCTGCGGCACGTCCCCGTCGATCACCAGATCGGCGCCTCTGACCGGATGTCCGGCCTCCCGGAGCACCCAGAACACGCCGGCGACGTAGCGTGCCCAGCCCTCGGCCCGGTCGAGGGTCTCGATGGTCAACGGCTCGCCCGCCTGGAGCGACCGGAGCCGGATGACGTCGTCCTCACGTGGCCTCATCGCCACGGTGATCCCCCACGGCACGGCGAACGGCAGCACGAAACCGTCGTTGTAGTCGGTGTGCTCACCGATCAGGTTGACCCGCCCCGGAGCGTGCCACACCCCCTGCGGCTCCACACCGAACGACTCACGGAAAGCATCAACAACGCGCATGATCCAACACTCCTCAACAACGTCCCCCCGTAGATTAGCGAGTCCCCCGGACACCGCTTCCACCGCCGAAGGTCACATCTTGAACGCGTACCGCCCGGCGGATGTGCGAACAGGGCGGACCTTTGATTGAATGCCGCAGTACGGCATGCGCGCGAGGGGCGGTAGCTCAGCCGGTTAGAGCAGGGGACTCATAATCCCTGGGTCGCGGGTTCGAGTCCCGCCCGCCCTACCTCTCGTGACCATACGAAAAGCGCCTCTGACCTGCTCTCTCGCGGTCAGAGGCGCTTTTGTCATGTCCGGCTGTCCACGGCTGGCACCGGTTGCCTGCGGCTCGCTGTGCCGAATACGTGCCGAAGTTTCGGGGAGGTCGTCAGCTCTCGCCGAGAGCGTCGGTGATCCGGCGCTTGGCCGTCTCGTCCTGGCCCACGATGCATTTGGCGTAGATCTTCAACAGCACGTCCACGCTGTGCCCTGCCCACGTGGCGACCTGGGTGGGCGGTACTCCGGCGTTGAGCCAGGTGGACAGGCAGGTGTGCCGCAGATCGTAGATGCGCTTGCCGAGCGGAGAGGCGTACTCGGCTTCGCTCAACACCACCGCTCGGGCCTTGTCCCATGCGCGCCGGTAGGTGATGGTCGGCAGGTCGCCGCCGTTGACCCCGGTGAACAGCCGGCCATCCTTCTCGGGTGGGAAGGCAGCCACGTGGGCGCGGAGGAAACGAACCAGCTCGGGAGCGCAGGGAACGGAACGGCTTTCGCCCTCGGCGCGGTGCTTGAGCTGACGTTCCTCTCGCTGGGTGCCCTCGTCGGTCCACTCCTTACTGACGTCTGGAGCCGCGGTGCGCAACCGCAGCTCTCCCCAGGCGTTCGGCTGTTCCTCCCACCGACCGGTCTCCTCGTTCCGGACCAGTGCGGGCAGGATCACGTTCGCCTTACGGAGGTCCATGGCCTCCTCGGGCCGCAGGCCGGCGAAGTACAGGGCCGCGAAGAAGGCCACCAGCCTCGGGCCGCTCCGCTTCTGCGCGGCAACGGCGGCCACCCTCTCTGTCAGACTGCTGTGAGACATAGACGTATGAGTCCTTTTGATGTGAAGCAGGGCGAGACGGGACCACCAAGACAGTGACAATGACCTTCGCTGATCAGGCCGCCATGACGGGGCAAAATGGTCACGTGACCGATAAGCGGCCGAGCCGGCCGGTGCGCCGGACGTTCACCGCGGCCTACAAGACGCGGATCCTCGCGGCCTACGACGCGCTGCCCGAGGGCAGCCCCGAACGCGGTGCCCTGCTGCGCACCGAGAAGCTGTACCACTCGCATATCGAGCACTGGCGCAAGCAGCAAGACAACGGAACCCTGGCCGCGTCGACCGGTAAACCGAAGAAGGACGCCGAATCGGAGGAGTTGGCCCGGCTGCGGGCCGAGAACAAGAAGCTCAAGGCGGACGCGGCCAAACTCGCGGCGCGAAACGACAAACTCGCCGGTGAACTCGGAAAGACCAGGACAGCGCTGGACATCGCGGGAAAAGCATTCGCGCTGCTGGAGAACATCTCAAGCAGCGCGGACTCCGACGAGAGCTGAACCAGGCCCTCGATGAGTATTTCCCCGGCCTGGAAGCCGCCGTCGGCACGCAGCACGCGTGCCGGATCCTCGGGAGATCCCGCGCCGGCGTGTATCGGAAACGCCATCCCCGGCCGCGCGTGGCGCGTGAGCGCACGCCGTTTCATCATCCGGCCGAGTTGTCGCAGGAAGAACGCGCGCACGTGCTGGCGGTGCTGGACTCGCCCCGGTTCGTCGACCGGTCCCCGGGCCAGGTGTGGGCGATCCTGCTGGATGAGGGCACCTACCTGTGCTCGCAGGCCACCATGTACCGGCTCCTTCGCGAACGCGGCTCCTCCGGCGAGCGCCGCGCCCAGGCCGTCCATCCGGCGAAGAAGAAACCCGAACTGGAAGCCGACGGGCCGAACCAGGCGTGGTCCTGGGATATCACGAAACTGAAAGGACCTTCGCGCGGCGTCTACTATCTCCTGTACGTCATCATCGATATCTTCTCCCGTAAAACCGTCTGGTGGGAGATCTGGCCGACGGAAACAGGAACCCTTGCCAGAGAGTTCATCGAGCACGCCATTGAGGCCAATGGTGGGATTGCCCCGGGCGCGATTCACGCCGACCGCGGCACGTCGATGACGTCGAATACCGTTTCCGGCCTGCTCGCGTTGCTGGGGATCGATCAGTCCCATTCACGGCCGCGCGTGTCCAACGACAACCCGTACTCGGAAGCACAGTTCAAGACGCTCAAATATTGTCCCGCGTTTCCTGGAACGTTCGGGTCCATCGAAGATGCCAACGTCTTTTGCGGCCAGTTCTTCCGATATTACAATAACGAACACCGCCATTCCGGTATCGGAATGCACACCCCGGCGTCCGTGCACGACGGCTCCGCGGCCGAGATCCACGCCAAACGGGTCGCCACCTTGAACGCGGCCTTCCTGGCCCACCCCGAGCGGTTCCGCGGTCGTCGGCCCTGCCCGCCGCCGCTGCCCACCCGAGTGTGGATCAACAAGCCATCCACGACCCTCCAGACCGGTAAGCATTCAACAGCGTTGTGACGTTGTGTGATGCTGGCTGGTCAGTCGGCCAGAGCGATCGGGGGCATCCAGAGGCTGCCGGTGAAGGCGCGGTGGATCGCGTCGAAGGCACCCAAGCCGTGCTTGCGAGCGGAGTCGAGATAGGAGCGTACGGCCAGCCAGGCGGCGGCACCGGTCTCGGATTGGTGGCAGCCGGAGATCTTCACCTGGGTCTTGACCGGCCGCAGCGCGCGCTCACCGGTGTTATTGGTGAACGGCACCAGGCCCGGCTGGTCGGCAAAGCGCAGCACGTCGGCACTGCGGTCGCGCAGGCGCTCCAGCAGGTTGCGGGCCGGGCTCTGTTTACGGCCCGGCGCCCGGGGGTGCAGCGACAGCCCGACGGCCACCCCGTGGTGGAAGGCTTGCAGGTAGACCAGAGCCCGGTCCGGCGCAATGTCGGCCAGTCCCTGCTCGGCGGCCTTCTTGGCCTGCTTGTTCAACTCCGCCAGCGCCCAGCGCACCTGGAGTGGCCGGCGCTCATCGGGGTGGTCCTCGGCCGCGGCGGTCAACTCCCTGATCAGGTGCGCCCCGCATAACCGGTGCCGAGCATCGGGGTAGCCGTCGTACAAGGCGAGGGAATCGTGGACCACCACGCCGCGAAAGTCCGGCAGCACCCCCAGCGCGTTGGCGCCCTCGCGCGAGCGTGGCCCCAGCCCGAGCAGGGTCAGCTTCTCGGTGCAGGCCACATGCAGCCAGCGCCGCCCGCTACCGATCCGGGTGGTGGTCTCATCGGCATGCAGCACATGCCCCAGCGTCAGCAGCGCCCGGATCAGCTTCAGGCTGCTCTCCACCACAGTGGCGGCCTGGCCCAGCAGACCCGACACCCACCCGGTCGAGACGTGCGCCCCGGTCAGATCGGCGATCAGCAGCGCACACCGCTCGACCGGGACATGCTGGAAGACCAGCAGGTAGACCGCCAACGCGCGCAGATTCGGCCCATAAGAGGTTGGCGAGCCCGACACCGTCGCGGGCATCTGCGCCCGGGTCGTCGTTTCGCACGTGCAGCGGCACCGATGCGCCCGATGCTCGGTCACCGCCACGCTGACCAGGGGAATGTCCCACACCTGGCGGCGTTCGAACCCCGTGCTGCCGGTCAGGTCCAGCCCGGCCCCGCACCCACCACACCGCTCGGGCAGGTGATCGGCGACGGCGTCCGGACGTTCGACCATGGCCAGCCCGCCACCAGCCGAGCCCGGCTGGCCACCGCGTCGTCGGCCACTCCCCGGTACCGCCTTCTTCTGCGGCCGGGTGAAGGTATCGGCCGAGGGCGGCAGTGAGGAGTTACCCGAGTTACGGCCCAGCCGCCGTTCCAACTCCGCCACCCGAGCCGTCAACCGCTCGTTTTCGGCTCGCAACTCGACGATGATCCGCGCCTGCTCTACGACCAGGGCGGCAAGCTCGTCATACGACGGACGCCCATCCCCGGCCTGCACACGAAGATCATCCCACGGCTGGCAAGCCGCTCACGCCGTACTCGATCTCGTGGCCTGATGAATGCTTACTAGTCGATAGATCACCTACGTGATGGCGGAGTCGGTTGCCTCCGCTGTGAGGTTGGCCTGAAGCGCGGTGCCAGCCTTGCGACTGGTCCGTTTTTCCGGCTTGCCCGCCGCAGAGCTTCCGTTCCTCGGGCTTCGCGGCCCTGCGATATAACGATACGGTTAAGGTGGGTTGCTGCGCACCGGATCGCCTTGTATTTCCACGACTGGTGCCGAGTACGTGCCGAAACTCCTACCAGGAAATACGTTTCTGCTGGTCAGAACGGTTTCGCGGTGGGTCTGTAAAGCCGTCGGCTCAGCCAGCGCAGATTCAAGTCCTGCACCTGCCGCCAGCCAAACTGGCAGCTTAGAGCCCCTTGCCCAGCAGGAAGAAGTTTGCCGAATTGTTCTTGTAGGTGTTCAAGATCGTGAAGATCCAGGAGATCGGCACTCCGTGAGCCCCTCGCCTTGAGCTTGAACGCCGTCTTCAGACTTCGGAAGGCGGCGTTCAAGCGTGGCGTCAGATTAGTGCGCGAGGGCGTAGCGCCTGGGGCTGCTGATCGTGGTGCAGTAGTACCCGGCGGGCGCCAGCTTGAGGTCGATCTGGCAGCTCCTCGCGCCTGCCGCGGTGTACGGGTAAGTCTTGATGACTGTCTGTGCGGATGCCGGAACCGAACTGAGGGCGACACCGACGGCCGCCGTCGCGACGATGACGGACAGCCCCTTGGACATACGCCCCAAGCGAACCTTCATGCGCAAAACCTCCAACGTGTCGATTTACAGTGATCATGTCACGCGTGTCGGATACCTTCTAGATCTGCGACCCGCAGTGATCGTGTGGCGTACGTCACGTTCCCTGACGCCTCCGAAGCTCTGGCGTCGTTCAAGAGCAACGCCACCACCAGGAGCCAGTCAAGTGAGACTCGACACCACTGGATGAGGACTTTCTGTACATTTTCAAGCCGCTTCAATCCGTCGCTCTCACGGTGGGGGAGCGGGGCGACGCCGGGCCGAGGAGAGACGGCGAGCTGGCGGAAGGGGGAGAAGGAGGGGGTTCTACGCCGGACGCTGACAATGAAGCAGGACGGGGTTCGCAGCAAGGCAGTAGTGATCCCAGGATCACCACGGGGGCGAGGAGGGGGAGGCACGGCGCAGCCCTGGTAGCCATTCACGGCCCGCATGTTTCCCTGGAGCCCTGCTGGGCCGTCTGTGGGCCGTCCGGGGTAGGCCAACGATGACAGACGGCGGCTAAGGCTGACGGTTCGACAGCGGGCTCAGCGCAGTGGCGCGCAGGTGCCTACAGGCCGCTTTGATCGGGCATCACTTCCTGCGCAACAAGCGCATCGAATAGCTCCCGGTGGAGCAGTGCCGTGCCGAATGCGTGCTGAAGTTCTGTGTAACCACGAGGCTTCAGCATCGTTTGCCCAGGCAGTGGGCATGATTGTCGGTTGTAGCGAGCGGGACTCATAATCCCTGGGTCGCGGGTTCGAGTCCCGCCCGCCCTACCCCTCGGTACCACACGAAAAGCGTCTTTGACCTGCTTGTTTGCGGTCGGGGGCGCTTTCGTCTTGTCCAGCTGTCCACGGCTGACGCCGATCGTTTGCGGCTGGCTGTGCCGAATACGTGCCGAAGTTCCGGGAAAGACCACCGTCCATCAGCACCTGGGCCGGCGCTTGATGGCCTCAGGGTGCTCTCAATGCTGGGGCTGGTTGGCTACCCATCCCGCAGAACAGGACTCCGCTTCTGTCTGAGCCTGAATCCACCGAGCGTTATCAGGTGAGGGCTGGACCGTAGACATGACGATGCCCTCTGACCTGGCAGGATGGGAGTTCTCTACGCTTCCAGCCGCCGAATCAAGAGGGCACGTCGTAAGTGCGATTGTCTCACGCTCCCGCCCACACCCATGCGATCTTCGATGACCAGCACACGGTCGCCTACGCAGGCCTGCTGCCGGTGATGCGCCTGGCCGAGCGCTGTGACCTGGCCGGTCTGGCTCAGGAGCACGTGACCATCGCCGACCGACTCGGGGTGAATGCCCCGCTGAAAATCGGCTCGATCGTGGCCGGGATGATCGCCGGGGCCGACAGCATCGATGATCTGGACGTGCTGCGCCACGGCGGGATGGATAAGTTGTTTGCCGGGATCCGCGCCCCCTCCACGCTCGGGTCGTTTCTGCGCTGTCTGACGTGGGGCAACGTGCGGCAGATCGGGAAGGTCGGCCGCCGCCTGCTGGCCCGTCTGGCCGCGCACACACCGCTGCTGCCCGGCGTGGACGTGCTGGCGTTCCTCGATCTGGACTCGATGCAAAAACGGATTTACGGGCCGACCAAACAGGGCGCCGGGTTCGGGCACACCAAGATTCAAGGCAAGAGCCTGCGGGTCCGCGGTCTCAACGTGCTCGCCTCGGCCCTGTCCACCCCACTGGCCGCCCCGGTCATCACCGCCAGTCGGTTGCGCGGCGGCACCGCCAACTCCGCCCGCGGCGCAGACACCTTCGTGACCGAGTCGATCAATACGGCCCGGGAGGCCGGAGCCACCGGCATCCTGCTCTGCCGAGGCGATGCGGCCTACTACAGCGCCAAGGTCATCGGCGCCTGCCGGCGAGCCGATGTCCGGTTCTCCTTCACCGCGAAGATGGACCCCAAAATCAAGGCGGCGATCGCCGCGATCCCCCAGGGCGCCTGGACCCCGATCAGCTACCCCAACGCCATCTTGGACGAGGAATCCGGGCAGTGGATCTCCGATGCCGAGGTCGCCGAGACCCGCTACACCGCGTTCACCTCCAAGAAGGGGCAGGCCGTAACCGCCCGCCTGATCGTGCGCCGGGTCAAACGACTGGGTGAGCAGACCGACCCCGGCCACCACCCGTGCTATCGCTACCACGCCGTGTTCACCGACACTCCGTATGAGCTGATCCAGGCCGAAGGACAGCATCGTGATCACGCGATCATCGAGCAGATCTTCGCCGATCTGATCTCCGGGCCGCTGGCTCACCTGCCCTCCGGTAATTTCGCGGCCAACGCCGCCTGGCTGGCACTGGCCACGATCAGCCACAACCTGCTCCGCGCCGCCGGTTGCCTGTCCGGAGCCCGCTGCGCACGAGCACGTGGAGCCACTCTGCGCCGCCACCTCATCGCCGTACCCGCCCGCCTCGCCCGGCACGGGCGCGGCCATATCACCCTCCACCTGCCCGGCCACTGGCCCTGGCAGCCCGCCTGGATGAACCTCTTCGACGCGCTTCGCTCGCCACCGCTCGCCCGAGCCGCTTGATATCCCATCTCACA
Source organism: Streptosporangium album (assembly GCF_014203795.1). Taxonomy (NCBI): domain Bacteria; kingdom Bacillati; phylum Actinomycetota; class Actinomycetes; order Streptosporangiales; family Streptosporangiaceae; genus Streptosporangium; species Streptosporangium album. The sequence goes on from NZ_JACHJU010000002.1 coordinate 429,117, forward strand.
GGCACCACCCCGCCAGCACCTTGACGGCCTACCCAGCCACCGGCGACACCGCCACCGACCGCCCCGAACCGCATGACCCGGACAAGCCGCAGAACCCGCCAGCGGCGGCCCCATCACGCCCGAAAACAGGACTCCACCTGCCGAACACCGAGAGAAACGGCCCTCATGGAGGAATCGAACTTAGAAACGATCATTCAAAGACGCTCGGTGGATTCAGGCTGAGTACCTCATACCTCCAGGCTGTCACCTGGGCAAACAGTACTGGCAAGCGCCTCGGGCAACTCGAGACGCCCAGATTTCTTCATCAGCACGCCGCCGGCGGAGCATCAGCGTCGTGATGGCCGGAATGACCGCCCGACGATGGAACCCGAACGGGTCTCTGATGAGCGCCCGGAAGGGGAGGTCCTCCCATGAAAGGCCTGTTTGCCCTTTCATCATCGCGGCGGCGGTCTCGTGGCCGACGGCCTCGGAGACATCCAGCTTGTCGAAGTAGTTGGCCAGGCCGAACGTCATCTCTCCCTGTCCGCTCGACCAGCGCAGGTCGAGCAGCCGGTAGCTTGGCCGATTCTCGAACAGGGTGGGCGGGTCCATGTAACGGACAGCCGAGGTGTACCGGTCATACGCTGCGGCAGCCAGGGCGGCACGGTTCCGGTTGAGGTAGCGACGGCCCTCCAGCCACCGGCGTTGGCTGGCCGCCACCGGATCGGGAGACGTTCCTGCTTGTCGGCAGACGGTGGAGCAGCCCCGCGAGGAGAAACCGATCATCCGGAGTGAACACGGACCTGGCCACCTGCCGCTGCGTTATCACCAACTAATGCCGCAGCACCAAGATTCGGCACCCGCAGGGTGCACCGCGGTCCTGCGCGGTGACATGAAGGTCGCCGAACGCCTGCTTGTCGCATCCCACCCACACCGAGCAAGGCCTGACCACGCCGGTGCGATCGCGAGCAGTCTACATATTTCCATTGAGCGGGATTATGCTCTGGGCAGTCCTGAAGTGGATCACATGGAGGTGCCCATGAGAAAGATGACCATCCGCCGTAAGAGCGCGCTGCGCCTGCTGTCCGGCGCCCGCCGGCTCTGGATCGAGTGGTGCTGGTAGCTGCCGGCACGGCGGGCGCTCCCGGGCGCCCGCCCCTGCGGCGATCGGCCCGGCCGTGACCGGCGAGCCGGGCGGCTACGACTGCCACCGCGACCACGGGCCGTACGCCGGGGTCGCGGCCTTCCTCGGCCGGATCGCCGCCGACCGTCCCCGCCTGGCGTCCCGCCACAAGGTTGAGCTGCACGCCATCGCACCCTGGCTCGACCACGCGGCACGACCGGCCGCCGAGGAGGAGCCGATCCGGTTCCATCCCGCCCGGCGCACCGCCTGCCTGGCCTACGGCGCGGCGGAGTTCGTGGCGGCCTGGGCGGGCACGCTCCGGCACCCGGTCACGGTGCGGTTCGACCACGTCGGCAATGCCGACGAGACCACCTGCGAGCTGCTGGACGCGCTGATCCGCCGGATCGGGTCGTCCCCGGTGCGCCTGGACCTGCGCGACGGCGGCGCCCGCAAGCCGGTAGCGGCCGACCCGGCGCCGGAGGCGATGCGCACGGCCCTGGGCGACAGCCTGGCCCGCGGCTTCTACCACCACGCGGCCCGAGTTGCCGGGCGGGGGCGCGCCACGGTGACCCCGGACGGCGACTTGCGGCACTGGTGGGCGTTCACCACTGGTCTGGCCACCGCCCTGGCGGCGCTGGACCGCGCCGCCGAAGCGCTCGACCTTTACCACGAGGCGCGCGCCGCCACTGACGACCCGAAGATCACCATGTCGGCCGCGTACGCCACCGCCATGTTGTACGCCAGGCACCTGTCGGCGGCCGACCAGGACCCGGCGCAGGCGCGGCACTTGCTGGAACAGGCGCTCCACCTCGCCGCCGGACTGAACGACCCGCGGCAGCGGGTGCTGTCCACCGTCTTCTACGAGCAGGGCCTGGCGCTGCTGGACACCAGGGCGGGTGAGCCCGCCCGCGCGCTGCGGCTGATCGACGACGGGCTGGCCCGGCTGACGGCAGTGCTCACCCCCGGCGAGCGCCCGCAGGACCTGGCCCGGTTACGCCACAACCGGGCGCAGGTGCACCTGGCCCTGGGCGATCCGGCACAGGCCCTGGCCGACCTCAACACCGTGATCGCACACGACCCCGGCAACTGTGAGTACTACGTGGACCGGGCCGCCCTGCACCGTGCGGCGGGTCGGTCCCAGGCCGCGATCAGGGACTATGGCACCGCGATCCGCCTGGGACCGCACCTGCCCGAGGCGTACTACAACCGGGCCGTGCTTCAGCAGGAGCGGGGCCGCCTCGATCGGGCGCGTGACGACCTGGAGCGCGCGCTCGCCGTTGACCCCGGGCACCTCGACGCCCGGATCGCCTTGGTCAACCTGCAGGTGGAGCGCGGCGCGTTCGACGCGGCCGAGGTGGGCGCGCGGGCCGGGCTGACGCTGGCCCCGCAGGAGCCCGCGCTGCTGTGCACCCTCGGGCTGATCCGCTCGGAGCGTGGCAGCCTCGCCGAAGCCGACGAGCTGCTCACTCGGGCCCTGGCCTGGGATCCGGAGCTGGTCGAGGCATGGACGAACCGGGCCGCCGTCCGGTTTGAACGCGGCGACGTGGCCGCCGCCGTGGCCGACCTGGACCGGGCGGTGGCGCTGTCGGCGGCGCCGGTGCCCCGCTACAACCGGGGCACGGCGCTGATGCGGCTGGGGCGGTGGGACGAGGCCGCCCGCGACTTCGCCCACGCGCTCGCCCAGCCCAGCCTGGACCGGGCGCTGCGACGCGACCTGCGCGCGGAACTTGCCCGCTGCCGTCGCGCCATGGCCGGATGACTGCCAACCGGGGCGGACATCGGCGGGATCAATCCCAACCCGAGGGAAAGCTTTCAGGAAAGCGGGGGACTTCACCTCTCATAATCCCTGGGTCGCGGGTTCGAGTCCCGCTCGCCCTACCCTCCGTGACCATGACGAAAGCGCCCCTGACCTGCATGTCTGGAGCCAGAGGCGCTTTCGTTGTGTCCGGCTGTCCATGGCTGTCACCGGTTGTTTGCGGCTGATCGTTCCCAATGCGTTCCCAAGCTCGATGAAGATCACCGGTCGTCGCTGCAAGCGAGGGCGCATGTCGCGTTGGATCTACAGTGCAGTTGATTGATCGTCAAGTGAGCACTTTCACCACACCGTCAAGCCACCGCTGACGCGCTGAAGGCGGGGGTTGAGGAACAGGCGGACCGGATCCGGCGCTTAGGGGCAGAGACCGCGCAGTACGAAGGTCCCGGGTCAGTGACGCAGCAACTGGACGATGGCGGCGGTACCCACCGCCACGATGAGGATGCGCAGCACTGCGGGGCTGAGGCGGCGGCCTACTTTGGCCCCGAACGGGCCGCCGAAAGCGGAACCGGCCGCGATGAGTACGACGGCCGTCCAGTCGAAATCCGCGGAGAAGAGGAAGAAGAGCGCGGCGACGGCGTTGACGACGGCAACAAGGATGTTCTTGACGGCATTGAGGCGTTGCAAGGTCTCGTCGAGGAGCACGCCCATCAGGGACATGTAGATGATTCCCTGGGCGGCGGGGAAGTAGCCGCCGTAGACGCTGGCGAGTGTCAGTCCGGTGAAAAGCAGCGGGCCGCCGTCGGGGCGGGCGGAGCCGCCGGTGCGTTCGCGGCGGCGCCGCACGCTTTTGCTGATCCGGGGCTGGAGGATGACCAAGACGAGGGCGAGGCCCACCAAGGCCGGCACGATCTTCTCGAACGCCGTGGCGGGCAGGGCCAGCAAAAGCGTGGCGCCCGTGAGGCCGCCGAGCAGGGCGCCGACGCTCATCTTCAGGATGCGCCGGCTCTGGCCGCTGAGCTCTGTGCGATAGCCGATGGCCCCGCTGATGGAGCCGGGGATCACGCCGAGTGTGTTGGAGACCGCGGCGGTGACGGGCGGCATGCCGGTGGCGAGCAGAACGGGAAAGGTGATCAGTGACCCGGAGCCGACAACGGTGTTGACGGCGCCGGCGCCGGCGCCCGCCGCGAAGACGGCGAGCATCTCCCACGGCGTCACGCTGTCTCTTCCCTCGCGGAATCGGCGCCCATGCCAGGCCAGGCGGCGCGCGAGGGCCATGCTTGGTGGCGTACCGGACCGAGCGACCCCAGAACCAGCGATCCGGCGAGGAGCCGTCCCGACGCCGGGGCTCCCGGTGAATGGGCCCAGCCGGCTGCGCGGATGGAGCCGCAGACCGAGGACCACAACACGGCGGTGACGCCTGCTGCGGCCAGGGTGGGCGATTCCGTCTGACAGCCGGTGTCCGGCGAGATTCTCACGCAGCCGAAGCTAAACCGGAAATACTTCGGCGCTCAGCGAAGTATCCCGGCTCCGCTGGCGAGCACCTGCGCTGACGGCCGCCCACGGAACCGGGCCGGGTCAGCCCGCCGGCTGTCTGGCCCGGTCGTCCTGCGGGGTGCCGATGTGGATCTCTCCGAAAGGGCGAGGGGGGACACATGACCACGCAGACGGCGATGAGCCGAACGTTTGGAGCCTGGAGAGCACGGCAGGCGACGCACGCGAAGAGACGGGGAAAGGAGCGGAAGTGGGGAGGGGCGAAGACCTTGGAGCGCTGCCCCAGACCGGGCCCCACCAGGTCAAGCTGTCATCGTGCACATAGGGCGACCAGCGGGTGAGGGGCCACAATGCCTCCAGGGGATGGCTTGACCCTATATATCCATAAGGTCCACTGTTCCCCGTACGTCATGAGGTCCTCGCTCCTGCCGGTACCCGGCACAGGGTCCGTCGTTCGGCGGGCCAGTCCCGGTCGATGAACCGGCCGGTGAGCCGCCCGACGGCGATCAGGTGGGGATCGAGGTCGTCTTCGTCACCTTGATCATCGTTGAGGCACAGGTCGTCGAGCCCCTCCTCGCGGTAAATGCCGCCGACACCGTAGAACTCGTCGATCTTCCGCAGGTAGCAGAAGTCGAAGACCCGCCGGTCCGGCGGGTTCAGGTCGAACGCCGAACCGGCGACCACCAGAGCGAACGTCCAGCCGGGCGCGTGCTTGCCCACCCAGAGGGTGGGGTGCGCGCGTCCGCATCGCTCCAGCGCAGTGCGGTGGCCGGGGCGCATTCGAGCGTTGTGGTGGGGTCGATCTTCAACTCGGCGGCGATCGCGTCGATGTCGTCGCCTTCGATCCACACAGCCTGGAAATCCTCCCGCAGCCCTGCGCCGGTCAGCAGCTCCCACTGACTCTCTTCAGGAAACAGTTCCACTTAGCACCTCAACCCGGGAAATAGCGGAAGACGTCGTATTCTGATCAAGAAATGCGGGCGCGACGTAACGCGAGGATCTTTTCGGGCGCGGTTTTCCCTGGCGAAAGGGGTGCGGCCCGCGATAAAAGCGCCCGGGCGGCCTGGGGCTCGTGTACAGGTCGCGATCCTGCGGGATCGGAACCCGGCCCACAGGACGACTCCCTCGACGCCAGGTTGCATCACTTCAAAGTGATCATGACCATGCCCGGGGTGAACTCGCCCAAGAACGGGGCGGCGTCCGCCGGGGATACTCAGTGGTTGTGAGTTCCAGCCGCACTTATTGATCTTTAGCGCGTTGCCGCCGGTAGCGACCCCGCCGAGCGCGGGTCTGACGGCGTAGTCGCCAGTCGAGCCGGTGCCGGATCCGCTGCTCGCCAGGCAGTGGCCGGGTGGGCAAGGCAACAGGCGGACCGCCGACCGACCGGACATACTTACCCCGAGTGGCCGGCCATCGAGAGGGGACGAGGACGTGCGCTACGCGGACGGCCCGACTGTGGAGTGCGATGTGCACATCGAGGCGGACCCGGCTCGGGTGTGGGAGCTGGTGATCGACATCGAGCTGCCCGCCCGGTTCAGCCCCGAGCTGCGGCGCGTGCGATGGCTGGACGACGCCGACCGGCCGGCGGTGAATGCCCGTTTCGAAGGCCACAACGACAATGCGGTGCTGGGCGAGTGGCGGACCGTCTCGTACGTGATTGAGCTGGACGCCCTGCGCGTGTTCGGTTGGGCCGTGGTCGATCCGGACGGCAGGTTCGGCGGAGGCACGGCCGACCCGCGAACCCCGATGGCCGCCTGGCGGTTCGACCTCGAACCCGAGGCCGGCGGCACTCGGCTGCGGCATGGCGCGCGGATCGGCCCGGCGCGTTCCGGACTCAGTCTGGCGATCGACCGCATGCCGGAGAAGGAGGAGGCCCTCGTTCGGCACCGGCTCGCTGGCCTGCTCGCCGGCATTCAGGACACGCTACTCGGCATCAAAACCCTCGCCGAGCAAACGGGCTGAGCTCTCCTGCCGGGGGAGCGGGGCACACCCGGGGCACACGAGCACGAGAAAGGCTGTCAAACGACGAAAACCAATGCACGGTGAAATCTCAGTTCGGAGCAGCTTTCGCGACGTAGCCCCAGGTAGCAAACTCGATGAGCCTATTTCCGCCACAAGTACGAGCCAGGTCGACGAGGCGGTCGCGGACGACCGCGCGTCATCCGACGTCACCCGGTATTGAGTGAATCCGCTAACTTGGGTCAAGTTATCCGCCTCCCGGGTCGCCGGCTGGACCTCTCAACATCCGACTTTACGGATCTTGTGTTCTATCTGTTACCAAAGAGGGATTCAATGCCTTGTGTGGCAGGTTCAGGCTTCTGATCACGTATGTTCCGCCCACCCCCCCATGAGGTGATCGTGAAGAGGCGCCTGCTGCTTGCAGTGCTCGCGTCCGCGGGTATCGCCATTCCGCTGACGGTGATCCCGTCTTCGGCGACCGCAGATTCCACCCGGCCGTCCAGTTTCGAACATCTGGAGGGCGCGTTCAGCTACACGAAGTTCAAACCCGCCGCACTGGATCCCACCCGTCAGCTCAAGGTCCTCATCCAGGTCACCGGCACGCCGGTCGGTGACGCCGTGGCCGATGCCGAGGAGACCGGCGGGTCCGTCGACAAGCCGTCCCTGCGCTCCGCGCTCCACAAGGAGCAGCAGGGCGTCGAGCAGAAGGTGAAGACCGAGGGCGGAAAGGTCCTCGCCACCTACACCGACAGCTTCAACGGAATCGCCGCCATGATCCCGCTGCGCAGCCTGACGGCACTCCAGCAGGCCCCCGGGGTCGTCTCCGTGCACCCGGTGCGCACGTTCAGCCGTGACAACACGGCCGCCGTCACCTACATCGGCGCCCCGCAGGCCTGGCAGGACCTCGGCAAGACCGGCACGGGCGTCAAGGTCGCGATCATCGACACCGGGGTGGACTACACCCACGCCAACTTCGGCGGCTCGGGCAACCCGGCCGACTTCGAGGGCAACGACGGCGCCGTGATCGAGCCTGGCACCTTCCCGACCGCCAAGGTCGTCGGCGGCTACGACTTCGTGGGCGACGACTACGACGGCAGCGACCCGAACTCGGTGCCCGCACCCGACCCCGACCCGCTCGACTGCAACGGCCACGGCTCCCACGTGGCGGGCAGCTCGACGGGCTTCGGAGTGGACGCCGACGGCAAGACCTACACCGGTCCGTACGACTCCACCACGCACACCCGGGCCTTCAAGATCGGCCCCGGGGTGGCGCCCAAGGCCTCGGTGCTGGCCTACCGCGTCTTCGGCTGTAACGGTTCGGCGACCGAGGAAGTCATCGTCTCGGCCATGGAGCGGGCCCTCAAGGACGGCGCCGACGTCGTCAACATGTCGCTCGGGTCGCCTTTCGGCCGCGTCGACGAGCCCTCCGCGCAGGCCGTGCGGACGCTGACCCGGGCGGGCGTGACCCTCGTCGCCTCGGCCGGCAACTCGGGACCGAACGCCTACATCACCGGAGCCCCCGCCGTCGCCCCGACCGCCATCTCGGTGGCGGCCATCGACGTCGCACGTGCCCAGCTGCCCGCGGCGAAGATCTCGGTGGACGGCACCGAGATCGTCGCGCAGAACTCCAACGAGGCCGCCCTGCCCTCCGGCACGCTGCCGATCGCGGTGCTCCGCACCGGTTACCCGTCCGGCCCGGTGTCGCTGGGCTGTGACCCGGCCGACTACGCGGCCTACCCGGGCGGCGTCGCCGGCAAGCTCGTGATCACGCTGCGTGGCAGCTGTGCCCGGGTCAAGCGGGCCATCCTCGGTCAGAAGGCCGGAGCCGCCGCGGTCGCGATGATCAACACCGATGCCGCCTACCCTGCTCTGGAAGGCCCGATCACCTCCGACCCGGACACCGGTGAGGAGTACACGGTCACCATTCCGTTCCTCGGCATCAAGGGCACCGACCGCGCCGCGGCCGCCGCGCTGGACGGCAAGAGCACCGCGCTGTCGGCGCTGGCCGTCCCCAACCCCGCCTACGCCCAGCTTGCCTCCTTCTCCTCGGGCGGCCCCGGCAACGGCAGCAGCTCGTTGAAGCCGGACGTGACCGCGCCCGGCGTCGCGATCGTCTCGACGGGGGTCGGCACCGGCTCGGGCGCCGCGACGATCTCGGGCACCTCGATGGCCTCTCCGATGGTCACCGGCGTGGCCGCGCTCGTGAAGGAGGCCCACCCGCGCTGGAAGCCCGGCCGGATCAAGGCCGCGATCGTCAGCACCGCCGACGCCACCTCCAAGATCGTGGGCTACACCGCCAGGGTCGCCGGCTCCGGCGTCGTGGCCACCCGGCAGGCGGTCGGCGCCTCCGTGGTGGGTGAGACCAAGAACGACGCGGGCAACCTGTCGTTCGGCCTGAAGAAGCTGACCGGGGTGTTCCAGGAGAGCGAGGACTTCACCATCCGCAACACCGGCAGGACCCCGGTCACCTACGACCTGGCCGCCGCGTTCAACGGCCAGTCCTACGGCGCGCAGGTCGCGGTCTCTCCCGCGACCGTGACCGTGGGCCCGGAGAGCAGCCGCACGGTGCGGGTCACGCTGTCGCTCAGCGCCCAGGCCGTGGCCGCGCTCCCCGCCGCCGAGGCCTCCAACTTCGGCACGGTCGTCCACATCCAGGGCGCGGTCACCGCCACGCCCCGGAAGGCCGCCGAGGGCGTCTACCCGCTGCGGTCCGCGTTCCTGCTCGTCCCGGACGCCCAGTCCCAGGTGCGCTCCTCCCAGCCGGGCAAGTACACCCCGGGCGACGGCGGGCTCGCCACGTCCATCAAGGTTCGCAACGAGGGCAAGCACTCCGGCGCCGCGGACGTCTACGCCTGGGGCATCACCGATGCCGACGACGTCAACGGTGCCGAGGACTCGATGGACATCCGCGCGGTCGGGGTGCAGTCGCTCCCCGGCTCGGTGCTCGGCGGAGCCGACACCGACCGGGCGCTGGTCTTCGCCGTCAACACCTCGGGCCGCTGGTCCAACGCGGCGGCCAACGAGTTCGACATCCCGATCGACTCCACCGGTGACGGGGCGCCCGACTACGTCCTGGTCGGCGCGGACTACGGTCTGGTCACCACGGGCGACCTCGACGGCCGGTTCGGCACGTTCGTCTTCAAGACCGACGGGTCCCTGGTGGACGCGTGGGTCGCCACCGCTCCGATGAACGGCGGCACGCTGCTGATGCCGGTCCTCGCCTCCGAGGTGGGCCTGACCGAAGGCGCCTCCCGCTTCACCTACACGGCGGCCGGTTTCTCGCAGGTTCCCGAGGGCTTCGTCGACGAGACCGAGACGGCGGCGTTCGATGCCTTCGCTCCGGCGATCTCGACGGGGGCCTACGTGCCGCTGGACCCCGGCGCCTCGTCCACCATCCAGCTCACCGTCGACCAGGCGAAGCTCGCGACCACCCCGGCGAAGGGCTGGCTCGTGGTCACCCTGGACAACCGGAGCGGCGATGCCGAGGCCGGCCAGGTCAGCTTCGGCAAGCTGCCCGCCGTACAGCCGTAAGCCTTAACCCGGCACGCACGGGCGCCCGCCCCCAGACCTTCGGGGCGGGCGCTCGCGCGTGGTCGCGCCAGGAATGCCGCGGGGTGAGGCCGAGGATCTCGCGGGCGCTGTCGATCGCGAGCAGTGTCTCGAACTCCCCGAGGTCACGCCTGATCTCGACGCCAGGGAATGCCCGACCACTGGGCGATGTGCTCGGCGGTGATCTCGGAGACCACCTTGGACAGTGCGTACGTCGAGGTCGGGACCGGATAGTGGCCCTCGTCGACGGGGGCGTAGCGCGGGGGCACGTCGAACGGCGGCCCGAGGGTGGTCTCGCTGGAGGCCCAGACCACCCGGTCGATCTTCAGCTGCGCGGCGGCCGGGAAGATGTTCGAGTTCATCACCGCGTTGTTGTTGAAGGTCGTGGCGGGGGTGTGGATCTCCGGCGCCGGGATGTCGGCCAGGTGGACGACGGCGTCGGCACCGTGCAGGACCTCCACCGCCTGCCCGTACTCGGTCAGATCCGCCAGCAGCACCCGCACTCCGAGGTCCGGGGCCCCGGCCTGACGTCGGTCGCCACGACCTCGTAGCCGTGGTCGAGCAGGTCCCGCACGACGGCCCGCCCGAGCTTGCCGCTCGCCCCGGTCACGCAGATCTTCGCCATCGTTCCTCCTGCGGTGAGCTTCACCATTCGTGGAGCGTTACGGGTCTACGGATACTCTCGCAGAGGTGGCGGGTGAGTCCGTCCGCCCGCCGGTCGGCGACACCGGAGAGATGCCGCGGAGGCCGGTGCCGCCTGTGGTCCGGGGGAACCGGGGCATGCCTGGTGGTATGACGTGGATTTTCCGGACGTCATCGAGATCGCCGACCGGCTTTACCCCGAACACGCGGAGCACAGCACGATCGGCGCGTCGGTCGTCGATCCGGACTGGCTCGAGCAGATCCCGGGCGACAGACCCGTGATGATGATGATGGTGGCTGACGGACTGTTCATGTTCCTCCCCGAAAACGACGTGCGGCAGGTCTTCCGGCAGGTCGTCGACCATTTCCCACGCGGCGAATTCGTGTTCAACGCGTACGCACCCCTGGTCAAGGAGCGGAGCGACAGGCGGCCGGGACCGGTCTTCGAAAAGTACGGACTCCCGTTGGACTGGGTGATGGAGAACGCGCGAGGCGTCGAGAGGTTCGACGACCGCCTGCATTACGTGGAGGAGGAGAGCGGAGGGGTGGCCCCGAACTCGGTCAGCCCGCCGAAGTCGTCCGACGCCGAGCTGCTGACCCTGGCCGTGGCCCACGTGCTGCTCGGGGTGCGCTCGGGAGGCCCGCCGGCTGCGGTTCGTGCCCCGGCGTCTGCCCGGCGCGTTCCCCTGCCTGCCGGGCCAGTCCGGCTACGACAAACGCCTGTGGATCGATCCTGCCGGTTCCGGGAAGCTGGGCGCGGGCCTTCTGAGCGATCGCCTCGGACATGCCGGGCCACCGCTCGCCGGTGTCTGCGTCGTCCCAGTGACCGTCGAAGATCGGTAGGCCGTCGAGGTAAATGACCATGCGCGCCTCGTCCGCAGCCGTCGAGCAGCAGCGCCCGCCGTACCCGGTCTTCGGCCGCCAGCGTGCGCAGCCGGAGCGCCGGTGAAATCCCAGCGATCGAACTCCCTGCGGTTGATCCAGGTCACCACGGCCGCCGCGCCGCTGATCACGCCCGCACCCGCGACCCGCATCGGTTCGATCCAGCGGTCGTCCTCCCCGTCCTCGTCCTCATCGTCGTGCCAGGTCATGGGCCACGCCTGGCCGAACCGGTACGCGGAAATCCGTCCGGCGTCACGCAACCGTCCCAGCTCCGCCTGCCGGGTCCGCCGGGCCTGGTCGCGTCCGGCCTCGCGGTCCGCCAGCGCCCGCCACGCCCTCTCCTGGACCACCGCGACGTATCCGGGTAGCTCGCGCGCCACCTCCCGCTGTCCGGTGCCGTCACCGCCCGCACGACCCCGGCCATGGCGGACTCTCGCAGGCGAACGCCACCGACGGACCCATGCCGGCTCTGCGGGCGCCGGTCAACCCTTGTCGATCGCCTCGACCCGGACGGCGATCTCGCCCTTGAGCGTCACCTTGGCATAAGGGAATTTGCGCGCGTTGAGGGCCTTCTCCAACTGCGCCACGGTGCACTTGTGCGGGGCCTTGCCCGTTTTGCAGATCGTTCCCCGCGTGTCGAGCACCGTCGCGGTCGGGCTGAGCCTGACCTGCTGGGTGTCCCCGTCGCCGATCTGCACCGTGATCTGACCCGGCTGCGCCGGACTCGCGCTGAGCTCTCCGAGCAGATAGGCGGCGGGCCCCGAGTCTCCGCCCCCGTCGCCCTTGTCCTGGGCACCCGCGGTGGGTTCCGGGGAGGCGGCCGGATCCGTGGGCTCCGCGGAGACGGAGGCGGAGGCGGTCTCGGGTCCGGCCGAGGACGCGGAGATGGTCGGGACCGCGGAGGAAGCAGACGAGCTGTCATCCGCTGAACAGGCGGAAAGGCCGGCGGCGAACGCGGCCACTAGGAGGATGCGCGTCATCTTCAACGATCTGCTCATAACGCGCAACCATCCCACGGAGCCCGGCATAACGACTAACCGGTCGATGGAAGGTCGCCGGCCCGGTGCTCGACCGATCACGGACGAGCCTGATGAGCCGGGAGGCGTCACAGCGTGCGGACGTTCAGCGCGCGGAACCGGAAACTGTCCTGTTGTGCTTCCTCGATGTCGAACTCGACGGCGTCCCCCTGGCGGAGAGAGCGATAGCCGTCTGCGACGATGTCGCTGAAATGGACGAAGGCGTCCCCGCGCCCGGCAGGAAGCTCGGGAGAGGAGATCGCTCCCCAGCCCTTCTCCTCCTTGAAGAACTTCACCGTTCCGCGCGCCATGGCTGTACCCTCCGACGGGTGCTTGCGGTGGCTCCGCCGACCGGGCTCGAACCGGCGTCCACCCGGTCTAAGAGCCGGGCGCTCTACCACTGAGCTACGACGGAGCCACGTTCATCATGCCGTTTCACCCGTACGGACGGACAGCGGTTTTCCCTCGGTGAGGCTCCGCCGGGCCGGGCTGCCGCCGAGTCGCGGCGAGGCCTCACCGTGTCATGCCGGAGGATCCCCGCCGGGAAGCTCGCTGACGACGACACCCGAGGCCAGGCCGTGGGCGGCGGGGCCCGCGAGGTCGGGCCTGACGTGCTTGCCGCTGAACGCGCCCGCCCGGCGCAGCAGCGACGCCCACACCCGCGTGTCGGGGTCGACGTCACCGCCGGTGCCGCGATGCCACCAGGCCAGGTCGGCGGCCATCAGCCGCATGGCCTTGCCGGGGCAGGCCACGTCCAGCAGCCGCCCGCGCTCCTCCTCGCCGAGCCGTTCCAGCACGTCCGGCGTGGCGCGCACCTGGGCGATCATCCACCAGCCGCTCGCGCTCCCGCACCGGTCGAGCAGGACGGCGGCGATCCGGCGCAGCACCCGGAATCGGCGGTTGTACTGCCGCTTCGACAGGTCCAACCCGGCCGCCTCCCGCGCCTCCCGGTTCAGCCGGTCGGACCGGAAGTCGGTCCGGCCCGGTTCCCAGCCGATCCGCTCGCCGGTACGCGCGGCGAACTCCAGCAGCAGGCCGGGGTCATCGGTGTCGATGCCCGGTACGGCGGGCCCTCCGAACAGCCGGTTGGCGGCCGCGACCTGACGGGCGCCGCCGACCGGGCGACGGCCTGGACGACGCTGCACCTGTCCTATGAGAAGGAGGTGGCGGACATCCTGCCCCTGCCCGAGGACGTGTTCCAGACCGCGCCCATCCCGGTCGCCGGCATCCACGAGGGCGAACCCGCGAAGGATCGGGGTGGTGTCGTGCGACGGCGGGCGGGGTATCCGGCTCAGAGGGGGAAAGACCAGCTGACGTGCTTGATCAGCTCGGGAAGGACACAGGACGATGCCTCTGAAGCAGCCCCGTCACGCTCGCCGCGGAAGCCGGGACCTGGAGGTCAACCCGATCTTCAGCCGGGAGCCCGTCCGGGTCCCGCGCTACGTCATGCCGGACGGGCAGATGGAGCCGGACACGGCCTACCAGATCGTGCACGACGAGCTGATGCTGGACGGCAACGCGCGGCTGAATCTGGCGACGTTCGTCACCACCTGGGCGGAGCCGCAGGCGCAGCGGCTGATGGCCGAGTGCGCCGAGAAGAACATGATCGACAAGGACGAGTACCCGCAGACCGCGGAGCTGGAGATGCGGTGCGTGGACATGCTCGCCCGGCTCTGGCACGCCGAGGACCCCCACCGCGCGACGGGCTGCTCGACGACTGGGTCGAGCGAGGCGGCGATGCTGGGCGGTCTGGCGCTCAAGCGGCGCTGGCGACACCGGCGCCTCGCGGAGGGGAGGCCGGCCGACCGGCCCAACCTGGTGATGGGCATCAACGTGCAGATCTGCTGGGAGAAATTCGCCAACTACTTCGATGTCGAACCCCGGTATGTGCCGATGGAGGGCGACCGGTACCACCTGAGCCCCGAGACGGCGGTCGAACTGTGCGACGAGAACACCATCGGTGTCGTCGCCGTCCTCGGCTCCACGTTCGACGGCAGCTACGAACCCGTCGCCGGCATCGCCGCAGCCCTGGACGACCTGCAGGCCCGCACCGGACTCGACGTGCCGATCCACGTGGACGGCGCCTCCGGCGCGATGATCGCGCCCTTCCTCGACCCGGACCTGCACTGGGACTTCCGGGTGCCGCGGGTGGCGTCGATCAACGCCTCCGGGCACAAGTACGGGCTGGTGATGCCCGGGGTGGGCTGGGCGCTGTGGCGGGACTTCGGCGCGCTCCCGGAGGACCTGGTCTTTCACGTCAACTACCTCGGTGGGCAGATGCCGACCTTCGCGCTGAACTTCTCCCGTCCGGGAGCCCAGGTGGTCGCGCAGTACTACAACTTCCTGCGGCTGGGGTTCGACGGCTACCGCCGGGTTCAGCAGACGTCCCGGGACGTGGCGACCCGCCTGTCCGGGGAGATCGCCAAGCTGGACCAGTTCGAGCTGATCACCGACGGTAGCCAGGTGCCGGCGTTCGTCTTCCGGGTACGGGAGGGGAACGACGCGTTCACGGTCTTCGACGTCTCCGCCGCGCTGCGGGAACGCGGCTGGCTGGTGCCCGCCTACACCTTCCCGGAGAACCGCACGGACCTGGCGGTATTGCGCGTCGTCGTCCGCAACGGCTTCAGCCACGATCTGGCCGACCTGCTGGTGGAAGACCTGCACCGGGTCCTGCCCCACCTGGAGGGACAGCGTGAACCGCATCGCACCGCCGATGACGCCGGCGGTTTCGCGCACGGTACCGAGATCAAGACTTCCCGGCGCCACGGTCGCGGCTGAAGGCGTACACGTACGCCGGCGGTTGAAGGCGTACGGCCGCCGGCCGCGTCCGGGCCGCAGCGAGGAACGGATCCGCGGCCTCCGACCGGTGCGGCCGGAGGGGGACCAGTGTGGTCGAAGGAGAAGGAGACGTTGGCATGTGCCGTCTGTTTGGCTTGAGCAGCGCCCCTCGGCGTACGCGTGCCATCTTCTGGCTCCTGGACGCGCCGGACAGTCTGAGCAAGCAGAGCCTCCGTTATCCCGATGGGACCGGTCTGGGTTTCTTCGACGCCGACGGCACCCCGAAGGTGCACAAGGCCCCCATCGCCGCCTACGAGGACCGGTGCTTCGCCGAGGAGGCGAAGCAGGTGGAATCCACCACCTTCCTGGCTCACGTCCGGTTCGCCTCCACCGGTGGCCTGGACGACCGCAACACGCATCCCTTCCTGCAGGACGGGCGGCTCTTCGCCCACAACGGGGTGATCGAGGGCTTGGACGAACTCGACGCGGAGCTGGGGGAGTATCGAGGGCTGGTCAAGGGAGAAACCGACTCCGAGCGCTTCTTCGCGCTGATCACCCGTGAGACCAGGGCGCACGGTGGCGACGTCGCCGCCGGCATCGAGGGCGCCGCCCGCTGGATCGCCCGGAACCTGCCCGTCTACGCCCTCAACCTGGTCCTCACCACCTCGGAGGAACTGTGGGCGCTGCGTTACCCCGACACCCACGAACTGCATGTGCTCCAGCGTGCCCCCGGCGGGCGCCACGGCATCCGGCACCTCGACCAGAGCGGCACCGACGGCTGCATGCGTATCCGCTCCCGCGACCTGGCCGATGTCCCCTCGTCCGTGGTCGCCAGCGAACGTATGGACGACCATCCCGGCTGGCGCCCGATGGAGCCCGGCGAGCTGCTCCACATCGGACCGGGCCTCAGCCCCACCCGCCGGGTCGTGCTGCCAGACGAGCCGGCGCACCGGCTGAGCCTCGCCGGCCTGCGCCCCGAGGCCGCCGCCTCGCAGCAGGCCGTCTGACCTCCCGCCCCGCGGCGCCCAAGCCGGACCGCCTCCGGGTGGCCCGATCCGGGCCACCCGGAGGGACCCGGAGCGGGGGAGCGGCGACCCCGGCCGGAGGCTCAGCCCGCCCAGCGCTCTTCGCGAGCCCGGGCCGTTGCTGTAGCGCGAGCTTGACCGCGTCCCGGTAGAAGGCCAGATGGAGGGACTCGTCGGCCGCTCACCGCGCGGTGTCGCCGTCCAGCCATCGGCGCAGGACGCGGGGGAGTACGGGGCTGGCGGTGAAGGGGTTCAGCCCGACGGTGTCGGGCATGGATCGGGCCGGTGGGAGATCTGACATGTCACTCCAATCCGATTGACCTCGCCTCTGCGTGCGGCGCGGGGGGGACCAGCGGATGCGCGATGAACGTCTCCAGCGCGACGGCACTGCGCCCGTCGCCGAGCGCGGTGAGCGCCCAGCCGGCCTGCGCGGCCAGCAGCGCCGCCTGATACGTGCGGGCCATGCCCCACGCCACCTCGCGGCCGGCCGCGGGGTCGGGCTCACGCGATGTGACGTCCCACGCGGCGGCGCGGATGATCCGCGCGGCGGCCTCGACGCGGGGATGCGGGTGGGCGGCGAGCTGCGCCTCGACGTCGTCCCGGAACGCGGCGGCGACCTCGGGGTCGGCCAGCGCCCGCATGACGTCGAGGGCGAGGACGTTCGTCGTGCCCTCCCAGATGGACTGGACCTGCACGTCGCGCAGGACCCGAGGGATGCCGGTGTCCTCCAGGTAGCCCGCGCCGCCGAACGACTCCAGCAGCTCCGAGCACGTCCGCACGGCCTGGCGGGCGGTCGACAGCTTGGCGAGCGGCACGACGACACGGGCCAGCCGCTCGTCGCCGGAGCCCGACTCCCGCAGGCCGACGAGCTGGGCGGTGCGCAGCGCCATCTGCACCATGGCCTCGTACTCGGCCGCGATCTCGGCGAGCCAGCCGACGTGGACGGGCGAGTCCGCCAGCGGGGCGCCCCGCACCAGGCGCCTGCGGGCGTAGTCGCGGGCGAGCTGCAGGAGATGGCCCGTCGCGCCGGGTCCCGCCTGGGCCGCCTCCATGCGGGCGACGTGGAGCACGGTCGAGATCTTGGCTATGCCGCCGCCGATCCCGCCGACCGGGGTCGCCACCGTGCCGTCCAGGTCGAGTTCCGCGGTGGGCAGGCCGCGGGTGCCGTACTTGTCCTTCAGCCGGCGCACCCGCAGGCCGTTCCAGCCGCCGTCCGGTCGGCGCAGTTCCAGAGCGAACAGCGACAGGCCGCGGCTGCCCGGCCCGGCGCCCTCGGGCCGCGCCAGGGCGACGGCGATGTCGGCGGTGGTCGCGGAGGTGAACCACTTCGTGCCACGGAGCGCCCAGGTGCCGTCGCCCAGGGGCGTGGCGACGGTCCCCGAGCGCGACAGGTCCGAACCGCCCGCCTTCTCCGTCATCCACTGGCCGGAGGTCCAGCCGTTCACCCGTCTGGTCAGCAGGGGGACATACGCGGCGGCGAGGTCCGCGTCGTGCTCCCGCAGGCAGGTGACCGCGCCGTCGCTCATGCCGAGCGGGCAGAGCGCCGTGGCGCTCACGGCCTGCGCCATCTGGAACAGGACGGCCTGCACGACACGGCTGTGGTCGCCGTACGTCCTCTCGTGGGGGATGGCCACCGCGCCGAGCCCCTGCAGGATCGCCACCAGCTCCGTCCACGCGGGGTCGACCTCGATCCGGTCGACCCGGTTGCCCCACGCGTCGTACGGCACGTGCCGGGGAGGGGTGGCCTCGGCCCTGGCCGCCAGGGGCGCCATCTCGGTCACGCAGCGCTCCGCGGCGAGCTCCAGGTCCTCGGCCGCCTTCTGGAAGACGTCCGGGGGAAGGAGCCGCCGCACCGCCTGGCGCAGCACCCGGTCCGCGGTCCAGCGGTTGGCGAGCCGCGGCGCTTCCTGGACGAACGGGTCCACCTCGGACCGCTCAGCCGACATGGGCACTCACTCCTGTCAGGTTCAGCGCCAGCGTTGTCACGGCAGCGATCAGTGGTCCGTCGTCTCCCCGGGCGCGGTCCGGCGCAAGGGGGCCCACCAGGCATTCGGCCACGGCCCCGACCAGGGCCGCGCCCGTCAGTTCGGCGTCCTGGGCGGGGAACTCCCCGGCGGCCACGCCCTCGCGGACCAGGCCCGCGAACAGGTCGCGGTAGCGCCGCCGGTATTCCAGCCTGGCCGCGTCGACGGCGGGGTCCACCGGCTCGGCGATCAGCGCGTACGCGAGGCGGCGCCCGTCCAGTGCGCGACGGGCGAAGATCTCGATCACGCGCGCCAGGCGTTGTCCCGGACCGCCCTCCACGGCGGCCACGGAGGCCAGCACGTCGAGCTCGTGGCCGGAGGCGCGTTTGAAGACCTCGGTCAGCAGCGCCCCCTTCGAGGGGAAGTGCCGGTAGATGCCGCCGGCCGACAGGTCGGCCCGTTCGGCGACGGCCGACATGCTCGTGGCCTCGAAGCCGTGCTCCGCGGCCACGGCCAGAGCCGCCGAGACGACCCGCTCCCGCACCTCGGCGAGCCGCCGCTCGGTCTTCTCGGTACGCCGGTAGACCATACGAAGAAGTGAATCCCGATTTGCCGCTTGAGTCAAGCGGTCGCGGGTGGGCGGGACCGCCGCTCGCGGTGCGGCAGGTCAGCGGGTGGGGGTGAGGTCCCGCAGGGCCGCGGGCTGCTTCCCGGTGGTGATCTGCTCGGCGAGCATGCGTCCGGTGACCGGCCCGTGGGTGAATCCCCACATGCCGTGCCCGCCGGCGACGAACCTTCCGGGGGCGTCGGTGGCTCCGACGAGGGGGCGGCCGTCGGGGGTGACGGGGCGGGGGCCGACCCAGGTGTCGGTGCGCTCGTCCCAGGAGACGCCGGTGAGCAGCGACCTGGCGGACGCGATGATCGCGTCGACGCGCCTCTGGTGCAGGGGGGCGTCAGGGCCGCGGAACTCCATCGTCCCCGCGACGCGCAGCTTGCCCTGGTACGGCGTGCAGGCCACGCGCACGGCGGGCAGGTAGATCGGCCCGGGCACGGGTTCGTCGGTCGGCACGGTGAAGGAGTAACCGCGTCCGGCCCGCACCGGCACGCGGACGCCCCATGACCCGCCGAGCTGGTTCAGCCAGGCGCCGGTGGCCAGGACGACGGCGTCGGCCCTGACGGAGTCCCCCTCGCTCGACCGGACAGCGAGCTTGCCGGAGTCGGAGTGGACGTCGATCACCCGGAAGCCGGACAGGATCGTGGCGCCGCGGGTGACGACGGAGCGGGCCAGCGACTGCGTGAACTGCCCGGGGTCGACGTAGCGCTGCCCGTCCAGCCGGATCCCGGCCCTCGCGCGGGAGGAGAGCTGCGGCGCCTGCTTGCCGACGTCGTCGCCGTCGAACGCGGTGTATCGGATCTCCAGCCCGGACCGGTTGATGCGCTGGAGTTCGTGTAGAAGTCCCACGGCCTGCCGCGGGTTCTCGAACGCGGCCATGATCGGGGCCTCGACCGTGGGGGCCTCGACGCCGCTCGAGGTGAGCACGTCGAACGCCTCCAGGCACTCCTCGTTGAACGGGAGGTTGGCCTGTACGGCCCGGCCCCAGGACTTCCAGGTGCAGTTCGCGGCGAAACGGGTGAGGAAGGACCACAGTCCCACGTCGGGGGTGGCCGGCACGTGCAGCGGGGCGCTCGGGTCGAGCAGGGAGCGCAGGCCGTAACGCAGGATGCCGGGTTCGTTCAGTGGGATGGCCAGCCCCGGTGAGAGCCAGCCCGCATTGCCCCACGACGCACCCGCGGCCACCCCGTCACGGTCGACCACGGTGACGTCGACGCCACGTTCCTGCAGGAACCACGCGGTGGACAATCCCACCACGCCGGCGCCGATCACCACTGCCGTGCGCGGCCCACCATCGATACCCATGACCACTTCTCCGCTCTGACATCCTCTGCCTGCCGCGGGCGTCGCCCGCCTGACATGAGCATCGCCGCCGTGACACGAGAACGGTCTGTGCGCCTCGGACAAGCGTGGAGGGAGGTTTTGTCCGGCTCCGACAACCATCGGGTGATCAGGGCTGCCTGCCCTGGCCGGCAGCCAATGCGATGATCATCGCGAGCCGTTTCTCCGGCAGGTCGAGCTGCAGATCCGTGATCTCGGACATTTTCCGGAGCCGGTAGCGGACGGTGTTCGGATGGACGGCGAGGCGGCCGGCGGCGACGGCCAGATCGCCCTGCGCCTCCAGCCAGGCGCGCAACGTCGCGACGTACCGGGTGCCGTGATCCGCGTCGTGCCGGGTCAGCTCGGCGACCGGACCCTGGGCGGGGACACGCCCGGCGGAGGCGGCCGCCCGGAGACGCTGCAGCAGGATCTCGTCCCACGACTCGTCGTAGACGACCGGCAGGACGCCACCGGGCCGGGTCGCCCGCAGGGCGAGACTCTCGTCGGCCTCCTGCCTGCTCGCGGGCAGCTGGGTGGGCCCCGCCACCCCGCCGACGCCGGCGAACACGGTGACCCGCCGCGGCAGGACGTTGACGATCGCGGCGAGCCAGTCGCGGGCGGAGGCGGCGTCGTCGCCGCAGGGCAGCACGGTGTACAGGGTGTTGCCGAACAGCGCGCTGCGTCCCGGCCGTGACCAGCCGAAGCCCGTGGTCGCGCGTTCGAAGGCCAGCAGGATCGCGGCGTGCCTCTCCGCCGCGATGTGCGCCTGGAGCGCGATCACTCGGAACCGTTCCCGGGGCAGGCCGAGCCTGCTGATCACCGCGGGTGCGTCGGCGGTGCCCTCCAGCAGCTGGATGACGAGATCGGATTCCACCTGACGCTCCAGGTCCGCGCTGACCCGGGACCGCAGCAGATGCAGCGTGACCGCCCGCGCCCCGTCACTCAGGGCCATCCGGCGCTCGCCGGGAAGCGGGCGCTCGCACTCGACCCAGATGGATCCCAGCAGCTCGCGTCCGGCGCGCACGGCGACCACCATGCGGCCCCGGAGGCCGTGCGCAGGCGAGGGCTCGACGAACAGCGGCTCGTCGGAGGCCGCCAGGTGCGCGAAGACGCCCTTCCGTTCGAACAGCCGGCGCATGGTGTCCGGCACCCGCCTGCCCAGGATCGTTTCCAGCCGTGCCGGGTCGGCGGTCTGCTGCGAACCGGAGTAGGCCAGGACGCGTGACATCTGATCCTCGATCGTCACCGCGTAGCCGAGTTCGGCCGCGAGGGTGTCGGCGAAGGCGAACATATCGGTCGGCCCGCGCCCGGCCTCGGTCTCGCGGCCTTCGAGAACCAGGCCGTACACCACGCCGGAGAGCTGGCTCCAGGACACCTCCGGTTCCACGAGCAGCACGGCGATCCCGCCGTCACGGGCGTCCACCAGGGCGCTGTCGTCGAGTGGCGGGCTCCCGCGCACCAGCACCGCGGCGGCACGCGCCGCCCGCGCCAGCCGTACGGCGCCGGCCGCCGAATCCACGCCGACCGCCAGGAACACGTCACCGGTCGCCGGGCGGGTGTCGGTCGGATCGTGCACCACCACGCTGCGCAGCTCCACGTCCCGGGACGCCGGAGCGCAGCACAGCCGGGCCCCGTAGCCGCCGAGGATGTTCACCAGCCGGTCCAGTCTCAGCATCCGCCGTGGCCGCCTTCCCCGGAGTCCCCGACGATGTGGGGGAGGGCGCCGGTGGGGATCTGCTGCCGGCGCTCGTCCGGGGCCATCCGCTCCACACCCATAATTCTTCCTTTATCCCCCTGTCTGTCCGATTTACTGGCGGTCCACCAGGGTTTGTTGGCAGATCGTCAGTACGTCACCGGCGGTGTTCCACGGGTCAGGACACTCGGGACGGCGTGGCGGTCCAGGTGTCGCAGGCGGCGGGAGAGGCCGCGCGGTAGCCACGCTCGAACCAGCGGACCCGGTTGGCGCCGGTGCCGTGGGTGCGGTAGTCGGCGTCGTCGCCGCTGGCGCGGAGCGCGCCGGACAGCGCCTCCCAGTCCGGCCCGGTCCGTGGCAGAGAGCGTCGTACGCTGCCCAGGAACACGCCCGACAGGCAGTCCGCCTGAAGTTCGTAGCGGCGGCCGAGCTCAGCCTGGTGGGTGTGGTCGGAGTGGAAACGGGCCTCGTAGCCGTCTCTGATGCCGGTGAGGCTCTGCAGGTGGTGACCGTACTCGTGGGCCACCACCTTGAGGGGGTACAGGTCGGTCCGGCCCTCGATCCAGTTACCGGTGAGCGGGAACACCAGCGTGGCCCGTTCCGTGCAGTAGAAGGCCGCCGCGTTGGCGGGCCAACGTACTCCGCATACGCGCTGCTCGGGTTCTTCGTAGAAGCGGACCGTGGGCTTGCGGAACCTCAGTCCCGCGTGGGCGAAGTGGGCGGACCATGATCTGTTCAGGCATTCCACGGCCGCCGTCAGGTACTCGCGCGTCCGCGGCATGCCTCCGTCGATGAGCGGTGGCTCCGGGCACGAGATGGCCGCCAGCCTGCCGGTCTTCGACAACGGGCTCTTGGACGGAGCGGCCTGTGCGACCCCGTACGGCAGGACGGCGAGGCACACGGTCAGCAGGAGGACCCGTCGTGTGGAGGCGGCCAGGCGTCGGAGAGGTTGCCCGGGATCGGCGGCGGGCGGAAGGGAGCGCATGATCGGAGAGCATAGAACTCCTGACGGATCGAGCCGAGACGGCGCGTTCGTCGTCGGCGGTGAGCCCGATGCCCCAGACCCGATCGACAGGGCCGGCTTCGACCAGGACACGGGCGCGGGTGCAGAGCAGGAAGTCCTTCAGCTCCGGATGCCGGCCGAACTCGGCGAGGTTGCCACGCACCACGATCTCGTAACGGTGCTCATTCCACACGGCCTCGTCGAAGCCATGGACCTCGCGGCCGAGCCTCTTGGCCTCGCCGGGATGCTCGGCGGCGAGGATCCGCTCAGGTCGGACACCGTCATACGGTGCCATGTACGGCTACCGCCCGGCCAGTGAGTTATCGGCTGCGTTGGAACAGCGAGAATCCGGATCGTCATCGCGAGCTCGCTTGGGTCGGTTCCTCGTTGGACGGCTGACGAATCCAGGGCGCGGGAGGCGCTCGGATTTTCCAGCGAATGCGCAGGTGGAGGTTCTAGGAGTGCCGTTCGTGCGAGATGACCTCGACGAGTCTTCGGGTGCGTGGGTCGACCAGCAGTCGCACCGAGTCGCCTGGCCCCACATGGTGGTAGAAACGCCCGTCCACCTGGTATGACCGCACGGGTTTGGATTGCCCGTCGTCCACCGCGACGTAGTGATCCGTGCGTGAGCGGCGTCCCGTGGACGAAGTCGTTCTCACCTCATGAGTCCACAGCGAGACCACCTGACCCGTCACATCTGCCCGAGCGGGCATCCGGCGTACGCGCCGAAACTCGCGAACCGCACCGACCAGGGCGATGATCCCCGCCACCAGGAAGAGCCCGCCGACGGCCCGCGCCTGCCAGTAGCCGGTCCACTGCACCCCGGCACCGACGCCGATGCCGATGACCGCGCCGAGGGCGGAGGACCATGGCGAGGCCGGCGAGGGGCTCCGGTCGACCTCGACCTTGCGCCATCCGCCCAGCGACGACCACGTCTCAACCTCCCTGGACTCCCCGAGCGCCACCGCGACCGCGTCGGTGCGCTGGTCGCCGCCGGTCACCGCCTCGCTGTTCGCGTCGGCGAACGCCCTGCCCGCCGCAGTCACCCTGTGTCTCGGCACGCCGCGGCCTATCACCCAGGCTGCCCCGGCCAGCCCGACAATGCCGAAGAACTGCACGACGTTCCAGCTCACGAGATTCAACGTCAGGGTGCCGGGGACGAAGATGAGGACTGCCAGCAGTACCGGGACGGTCCTGGTGTGCCAGCGTCGCTCCGTCAGGCCGAGCTCGTCCGAGCGGCGCCGTACAAGAGGAGCGAACTCCGCCTGCAGGTGGTCAGGGTCCGGCACCACCGCCTCCAGCGGAGCCTCGTCCGTGCCTGCCATGCGGGCCGTGACCTGCTCCAGCACCCATCTCTCAAACGGCCACAGCAGTTCCTCGGGCTGCCGCGCTGAGATGGAGACGCGTGCCCGGTCCACGTCGAGCCATCCGCGTCCGGCCAGGTCCAGCAGAGCCGTCACATAAAGGCGCCGGGCGGGCAGGCCCTTGACCAGACCAAGCACGCTGGGGGGAACCGGACCGGACAAGACCTGCGGAGATTCTCTCCGGTCGCTCAGGAGGATCGCCAAGCCGTACGCGGTGAACCACACTGCCCAGGCGACCGCCACCCAGACAAGACCCATCCTGTCGTATTACCACGCCATATCCGAGGCGTCCATAAGCCCAGGAGAGATCCACGGCTCCATTTGAGCAGGGCCCTGGACACGGCGTCCTGGCCGAAATAAGGGAGGCCGGCTCCAGGACAAGGGTGGGATCAGATCCACGGACGGCCGGCCTCAGTGATCGGGCGATGGCGGACGGTCTACCGGATCAACTCGGCCGTAGCAGTTCGACGAGTTCCGGGGCGATGCCCGGGAATTTCCGGTCCGCGGTGAGCAGCGCGTCGGCCCCTACCTCACGGGCGGTCGCGATGATGAGGGCGTCCGGTACTCGAATCGTCAGGTCCGCGGCTCTGAGCAGGGCCGCGCTCTCAGTCGTCGTCTCGTCCACCTCGACGATCCGATCGATGACGGCGGCACGGAACGCCCCGAGCATCTTCTCGGCCGCGACACCCCTGCGGACCGCACCCACCCGCAGTTCGCTCCAGGTGATCACGGAGATGGTGAACGAGGCCGCCTTGTCCTCCCAGCGGCGAACGGCGTTACAGGCATGGTCGTGCAGCGCGTCGTCGGGATTGAGCAGGCCGGCGATGACGTTGGTGTCGAGCATCACGGTCGGCACCCGTCATCTCCAGCTCTCGCGACTCGCCTCGACGTCCACGGCCTCGGTGAAGCCCGGGATGGTGCCGATCACACCGTCGAGACGGCTGCGGTGTCGCCGGATGATGATCTGGCCGCCTTCTTCGGCGATGTCGACCGGGTCTCCCGCGTGAAGACCGAGCTTGCGCAGCACCGCCGCCGGCAGGGTCACCTGGTTCTTGCTGGAGATGCGCGCCGGCCCCGTACGCCTGGCACGTGTTCTCTTGCCGTGCTCCATAACCTTTACTTTAGCCATCACAAGTAAAGGCTAAACCGTGTCACGTGGAGTGTGTGAGTGGTTTCGGAAAGTTGCCGCCCGCCACTGGGATCAGCTGATTCGGAGATCCGGCCTCGTGACCGCGCGGCACGTACACATCGGAGATGTGACCGCTGCCCATGACTACGAGGACATGCATCACCTGGTCGACCGGCTTCCTCGGGCAGGGGTGCGGCGGCTGCGCGTGCTGGTGGAGTCTGATCCGGAGCTCGCCAGGTTCGTCGCGGCTCCGGGCTCCGAGACCGTGCGACGGGAGTTGTCGTTCATCGGCCTGGGAGCTTCCGGACGCGCTGATGTCTCCGAACGGCATGACGAGCTGCTCCGAGAGGGGTTAGATCGTCCTTCGTGACGGTTGTCCTGCTGGACACCGGCGTGGTGTACGCCGCGATCGATCGATCCGATGCCCATCACGAGGTATCGGTGCGTGCCCGATCTCTGGATCGAGTCAGCGGAGTGCAGACTAGCCGTCGATGCCTGGCAGTGAGTGCCGGAGTTCGACGTCGTTCATCTGGCTGGGATGGGGAAGGCCGGCGTCCAGGACAGGGGTGGGATCAGGTCCATGAACGCCGGCCTTTTGGAAGGTCCATGCTCGGCACGGGGAGCCGTGAGCGTGGACCAGCTCCGGGTTCAGGGGGATCGGGGGATGGTCCCGCCTGCCCGGAGGGTTGGGGGGATTAGGGCCGGTGGGGTAGGGCCGGCAGCTCGAACCAGACGCCGGTGGCGAGCTGGCCGGTGCCGCACAGCCGGGTCCGTTGGGCGCCGCAGCGCCCGTGGGTGAGTTCGGTGACGATGTGCAGGCCCCGCCCGCCGACTTCGAAGTCGTCAATGCGATCGGGGACAGGAAGAGGGCGGTTCAGGAGGTACTCGATCAGGGTGGCCCCGGCGCCGGCGTCGACCACTTCGGCCCTGACCGGCAGGCCGTGGTCGCGCAGGAGGCGTAGTTCGTAGGGGCCGGGGGCGTAGCGGGTGGCGTTGGTGGCCAACTCGGAGACCACGATCTCCAGCTCATCAAGCACGTCGGCGGTGAGAGGCGGGCCGGACAACTGGTGGCGGAGCAGTTCCCGGGCGCGACGGGCCGCGCCGGTGGGAGGCAGGCACCAGGCGGTTATCCGGAAGCGGCTGTGTAGTTTGCCATGCCCGCCGGGGTCCGGGACGGGAACGTGCTCGGTGAGCATCGTTGCTCCTAACGGGTGGGATGGGGCAGTTCTGCGATCAGGTCTGCAGATGCTTGGCGGGCTTGCTCAGGTTTCGCTCTGGTGAGAAAACGCGAGGTCGGTAGTGGTGCGAGGACCGGTGGCGGACATCGGACGTCTCCGGAGAGATGAACGGATAGAACGAGCGCTTATGTCTTTCCGTGACTTTCTGGCCACCTTCCGCTGCAACGCCTCGATGATGCAGCGCAAGTTACCCTCTAAGCAAGCTATTCCTAGAAGAAAGTCTTTCCTCTAGGAGAGATGGTGTTTCCTCAAGCTGCCCTGAGCACTACGCTCCCCACGAGGAAGGAGGTGGTCATGCCCGTCGAACCCACCCCACGACGTCGGCGTCTGGGTGCAGAGCTCAGACGCATCCGCGAGGCCCTCGGCTGGACCCAGGAGGAGGCGGCAAGCCACCTCGGATACCAGTCGCTATCGACGGTCAGCAAGATTGAGAACGGGCTGCAGGGGCTCAAGATCCAACAGCTTCCACACTTCTTCGAGGTCTTCGGCATCACCGATACCGCCCTGCGAGAAGAACTCCGCGACCTCGTGCGCCGGGCCGGTGAAGTCGACTGGTGGCAGCGCTACGAGGGTGTGGTCGACGACCCGCTCGGTGACTACCTCTCACAAGTGGAGAGCGCCAGCGGTCTGTTCGTCTTCAACCCTCTCGCCGTCCACGGCCTGCTCCAGACCCCCGAGTACGCCCGGGCAGTAACCGAAGGCAGCAGGGTCTGGAAGACACCCGAAGACATCGACCACTTCGTGGCGTTACGGCTGGAGCATCAGCGCACCATGCTGGAGCGCCACCCGGCCTTGAAGATCTGGACGGTGCTTCCCGAGGGCCTGCTGCGTCAGGAAGTCGGAGGGCGGGCCTGCATGCGCGCCCAGATCGAGCACCTGATGCACTTCGCTCGCACCAACCCCGCCGTCACGATCCAGGTTCTGCCGTTCTCCGCCGGAGCCCATGCGGGAATGGACGGCCCATTCATGATCATGTCTTTTCCCGCCGGTCGCGATCTCGTGTGCATCGAGTCCCTGCGCGCCTCCCTGCACCTGAACGAACCTGAGACCGTCGACCTTTACCGCACCACCAGTGACCTGCTGAAGTCCGATGCGCTGTCGCCGAAGGCGTCGCTGTCCCTCCTCACCACGATCGCCAAGGACCTCTCATGAACAAGAACATCCTCGACTCAGCCTGGATCGAGACCCAGCTCCGTGACGCTCGCTGGCAGACCAGTAGCCTCAGCAGCGGCGGCACCAACTGCGTCCAGGTCGCCTTCCTGGATCAGGGCATTGTGGCCCTCCGCGACTCCAAGAACCCCGAGAAGGCCCCGCACCTGTTCACCGACGCTGAGTACGACGCCTTCACCGGAGGCATCGAGCGCGGCGAACTCCGTCGTCCCTGAGCCTGCCAGTCATGGCGTGACAGGGATCGTCCCGGTCCCAGTTCGCAGCCACTTCACCGCCTGCGATCACATCCGGCAGGCGGGTCGCTTTTAATGTGTCCGGAGGACGCGGGGCACCTCAAAGGAGGCCGTGGACCCGCTGGATGAACGTGAACCACTCGCCTGGCCGGGTGCCGGTGTAACCGTTATGCTGCAGGGTCAACTCCAAGGTTCGTTTGAGCGGGTGCGGCGACTGCATGATGGCTTCGTTTCGCCGCGCCAGCCTGGTCATTTCCGCCGACGTCGGTGGCCGGTCACTCTTCTGTCTGTTGCACGGCGCGTGTGTGGGGGCCAGGTTCCATACCGCGTCCAGGTCTGGTGTCGTGCCTCGGTCTCCGGGGCCGAGAAGACGACTCATGAACGAGTAGGGGAAGACGTGGTCGACGGCGATATCGTCGACGCCCGGTGTGATGGGTTCCCCGCAGATCAGGCAGAGACCGTGCTGGAAGCCGATGACCGCGTCCGTGACGCCGGTGACCGATCGGCGCCGCTGTCTGTCGGTGATCCGCAGCGTGGCCATGTCCACGGCGACCCCTTCAAGGACCAGACTTCGGCCGATCCCGGTGGCGAAGGACGTCTCCACGATGCTCCAGCGAGCTGACAGTTCGCTCCGCAGGCTCGCGGACTGCTCCGACCGGGCGATGTCGCGGAGATGTTCGCTCAGCCGTACGACCCGCTCCCGGGAGCTTCCCGTCACCTCGTAGAAGCGGTGCGGCACCTCCACTCCTTCGCTACGCAGGTTGTGGAATTTCTTCATCACCATCCTGGGCATGGACTGGAGGGTGGCCGCCAGGAGTTCTTCGGTGGGGTGTCCGAGTTTCAGTGACTCCGTGGCCTCTCTTCCGGCCACCGAGAGGAAGTCCGACTCTCCGGTCTTCGCGTTCGAGGACACCTGCGGTGCCTGACCGAGATGGCGGACCAGCCCCATCGCGTACGGCACCGCCAGGTCCCGAAGAAGGATCTCCGACCGTCCTTCGGCGGCGTCCAGGAGCGCGACGCCGAGCGCGAACTTGTACGTGCGGGTGTTCGCCCCCATCAGTATGGCCAGGCGCCACGAGGACCGCGCGGTCGGCTCCAGACGGAAGAAACCCATGTCCATACGACCCCGCCGCCCTGGTGTTTATTTGCCGAAATACAGGCTATTTTCACCGTCGGTGCGTGGGAACCCGTACGACAGGGGAGTTTGGTGCCGAGGTAGTCTCTGGGGGCTTCGCAAGGAATCTGTGCGCGCGGAGGAGCGGCCGGACATGGGAAAACTCGTGCGGGACAGGATTCCGGAGATCATCCGCGAGGACGGCGGAGACCCGGTGGTGACCGTTCTCGGCGATGCCGACTATCGCAGGGCTCTGCTGGAGAAGTTGTTCGAGGAATCGACGGAGCTCGGCGAGGCCCCGGCGGCCGAGGTTGCGGAGGAGATCGCCGACGTGCTCGAAGTGCTGCGGGCCATCGCTCAGGTCCATGGGCACGAGTGGGCGGACATCGAGAAGATGGCGGAGGCCAAACGATCCGAGCGGGGAGCGTTCCTGGAACGGATCCACCTTGGATGAGGGGCCGTGTGACGATGCCGGATCGAGCAGAACTCACCGTCCCCAGCCGACGATCTTCCGGCTGCCGCCTCTTCCTTCACGGTCGGTCCGACCGGTGAGGTACCACCTGCCGATAGGCCGGACGCCTTAACCGCACGGCCTTGCCTTTCGGATCGGTGGTGCCCCACGGTCTGCGGAATTTCACCTCATGTGGGCCGGTGACAACCGGGGCTCCGGCAGGGCCGTCAGTGCCTGCGCTTCCTGCCGCGGCCGCTGGGGCGGCCCCGGGAGCCGGGCGCCGGGTGCGGCACGAGGCGCAGCCGGCTGCTCCGGGCCAGCATCGGCTCGTACACCAGCGCGCGCAGTTCCTCCAGGGCCGCTCGCGCGGGGTGCCCCGAGTCCAGCACCTCCGCGACGAACTCGGGCGCTTCCCTGCCCGCCGACTCGCTGAGCTGCTCCATGACGGCCTCGGGACCGCCCAGCTCCAGCAGGAGGACCAACCCCTCGGCCAATAGCAGTGCGTGCTCGTCGGCGGCGAGATCCTCGGGGCGCAGCTCTCCCGCCTCCAGGAGGGCGGTCAGGACGATGGGCCCCAGCACCGGATCATGCCGGAGCCCCGCCTGCATCGCCTGGCCGCGGGGGAGCGTCTCCACCAGGGTGGAGAGCATGGCGGAGGCACGGGTACGGAAGGGGCAGGCGCGTATGGCGTCCAGAAGCGGCTCGACGTCACCTCCGTGCGCCGCCAGCCAGCCTTCGAGCTCGACCGCAGCCGTCTCCCGGGTGTGGTGCTGGGCGAGCACGCCCAGCAGTTCGCCTGCCGTGGCGTCCACCAGCTCCCCGATCAGCGGGGCGTCCCGGCCGTCGGCGAGCATCCGCTCCCGTACGGCTCGCGTGCCCAGGGGCGTCAGCCGTACCAGCGGACCCGGCTCCGCCAGGCGTGGCAGGAGCCGGGCGCGTGCCTCGGGCGGCAGCGGCAGGTCGTCCTCGGTGAGCTCACCGAACTCACCGAACTCGCCGAGAACGCCGGGACGCAGGTCACTGGAGTACAGCTCGTCGGGCACGCCGTGGCTCGGCTCGATGGCACCGAGGCCGGAAAGGGCGTCGAACACCGCGAGCAGGTCCTTCTCGACCTGGCGGCGCCAGACGTCCTGACGGAAGCCGTCCTCCTCGGAGTCGAGCAGGAAGTACTCCTGGCAGGCCAGCCATACCGTCTCCTGCAGCCGGGCCACGGGGATCGGGATCGGCATGCTGTACATCGTGTTCAGCACGTCGGGCAGCAGCACGTCGAACGCCGTGGCGAGCATCGAGGAGCGGGTCCACCCGAAGGTGGGCGTGCAGATCGCGGCGCCCAGCTCGAAGGTCGCCTCGAACGCGCGCTGCCACAGCGCCTCCGGGTCACGCAGGACGGGGGCGGCCTTGGCCACCCGGACCAGGCGGCCCGTGCGCACCCGCACCAGGCCCGTCTTCTTCGCCCACGCCAGCAGGAGGTTCACCTGGGGCATCTCTGCGGAGCTGCGCACCCGCAGATCCTGTTCCCCGGTGCCCAGCAGCGCTGCCAGCTCGCGGGCGCCGGCCAGCCGCAGGTTTCCGGTCTTGGTGAGGGGCTGCCCGTTTGTCCCCACCCAGCCGGTCAGGGCGGCCAGCTGCCGTACGACCTCGCTCCGGGCGGCCTCGGCGGCGAGTTCGGCGGCGGGAGGGAGGGCGACGGGACGCTGGGTGAAGGCCCGCTCGTCGTTGGGCCCGGCACCGGTGAACTCGGCCTCGAGAAGCTTGTCGAGCACACCGGCGTCGAACCCTATCCGGCCCGTGTCGATGTCGCGCTGGAACCTGGCCACAGCCCTTTCGTCGTCGAGGAGGATGCCGTTGTCGAGGGCGATCTGCGCCCAGAACTTCCCGATGCCCTGCCGGGCCGGGTCGGCCAGCGCCGCCGGATACTCCGCCGCGGCCTCGGCCACGGCCGCCTCCAGCTCCGCCGGGGAGGCGCCCCGAGGGTCGCGCAGGCCGGACGCGGCGAGGTAACGCAGGAGCGTCAGCAGGCTTTCCGGTGCGGTGGCGAGGACATCCCGCTCGGCCGCGAGGTGCCGGGGAATCCATTCCAGAAGGAAACGCCGCACCTGCCGTGCGTCCCAGTGGGCCAGCCGCCCGTCGCGGCTGCGGTGCCGCGCGTCCAGGGCCGCCATCAGCATCGCCTCGTCGGCCCGCATGCCGTGCTCATCTGCCCAGGCGAGGCAGCGACGGACCAGCAGGTCCTTCGCCGACTCGAACTCCTCGGTCTCCTCCGGATCGAAATGCGTCCGCATCATGAACCCCCGTACTCATGTTGCCGCGACCGGGTCGAGTCGCTTTTCCCGATCGCTCTCGCTGTCCGTGTCATGTCCCGGCCTTCCCTTTCCTCCGGGAGGTATGTGCAGGTCGTCGGCCAGGAGGTTGTCGAGGACGAGTCCCTCCTCGACGCGCACGGGGTCCATCGTGCCATCATCGCCGACGGCGCGGGGTCCTATGAAGCCTGCCATCGTCGAGAAGGCAGGGAACCGCTGATTCGGCGTAGATTATCCGGATGATCAGTGCGTGGGCGGTGGAGGCGGTTGCACGGCTGGACGCGGAGAGGGAGCGGACGCCCGCCACGCCGCTGCGCCGGTTCCCGCTGCCCGACGGGTGGCAGGTGCGGCTGTGGCTGAAGGACGAGTCGACGCAGCCGACGGGCAGCCTCAAGCACCGGCTGGCGCGCGCCCTCTTCCGTCAGGCGATCGCCTCGGGCCGGATCGCTGAGGGCACCACCGTGGTGGAGGCCACCGGGGGTGCGATGGCGGTCGCCCAGGCCCATTTCGCCCGGCTGCTCGGTCTGCCGTACATCGCGGTCATGCCGGAGAAGTCCTCTGGGGAGGGCGTCGAACGGCTGGGCGGCACCTGCAGGCATGTCGACCCGCCCCTGGCCATCTACGGCGAGGCCGAGAAGCTGGCCGAGGAGGTCGGCGGTCACTACCTGGACCACTACGCCGCGGCCGCGGCTGTCGACTGGCACGGGGGAGACTTGGCGGAGGAGCTGTTCGGGCAGGTGGCGGAGTGCCCGCACTGGGTCGTGGTCGACCCGGAGAACTCCGCCTACTTCCCGGGCTGGGCCAGCGGCGCCGCCGACTACAGCACCGGCATGCCGTCCCGGATCGAGGGGATCGGCCGGCCGCGGATGGAGCCGGGGTTCGTCCCCGACCTCGTCGACCTGGTCGTCCCCGTGCCGGATGCCGCCAGCGTGGCCGCCGCCCGCCGGGTGCGCCAGGACACCGGACTGCCGGTCGGCGCCGCCACGGGCACGAACCTGTGGGGTGCGCTGGAGCTCATCACGCGGATGCGCGCCCAGCACGTCCGCGGCGACGTGGTGACCGTGATCGGCGACGCCGATCCGCGCCACCTGCGGACCTGCCATGACGACGCCTGGGCGGAGAGCAGAGGACTGGACTGGCGGCCGCACGCGACACGGCTGGAACGCCTGCTCGACCACGGGGAGCCCTGGTAGGGCAGGAGCACGGAGACGGACGCGCATGCGGGCTCACATCAACTATGCGTCACGCTGTCGGCGGCTGCCGAAGGCTGCGACGTCATCGTGGCAGGCGGATACCTGGTGATGGCTGCGGACTCTCAAAGCTCATTCTGAACCGAGTTCTTAGACGGCGAAGAGCTCGGTCGCGAGTTCGTCGAGAGTGGCGATGTCGTGGAGCGGGAGCACGGCTGCGACGGGTTCGAAGACGTCCATCGTGTGGTGCTGGGCGAGGCCCCGCGCCTGGCGGTGCAGGGCAAGGCCCAGCGCCTGACGGGGAAAGTCTTTGCCGACCGGCCAGTCGCAGGCGTCCAGGAACACCCGCAACAGCGCCTTGTCGCAGCGGAACGCGGCGCGGTGGAGCTGGCAGAGCTCATAGTGCCGATCGGTCACGATCGCATCGCCCCAGTCGATGATCCCCGTGAGCCGGCCGTTCTCGACGAAGGCGTGCCGGCCGGTCAGGTCACCGTGGACGAAGACGCGGTCGAACGGCTCGAGCCGGGCGAGGTAGTCGTCAACCTGCTCGACCAGATGAGGCGGCAGCGAACTTCGCTCGGCGGCTGCGGCCACGTTCGGGGGCGGCCAGCCGGCGTCGGTCACGATGCCCGAGGGGCGCAGCGCGTGCACGCGCCGTACCTGTCGTCCCAGGTCCGCGGCGACCGCGAGCCGTTGCTCGGCGGACAGCGCGGCGTTCTCCCAGGGGACCCCGGACATCCGCGTGGTGATCAGATAGGGCCACGGGCCGGGGGCGTCGTCGAACAGCCGTCCCTCGCCCAGCAGGCGGGGCGCGGCGATGTCCGGGGCGGTGGTGAGCAGGGTCTTCGCCGCGCGCGATCAGTGTCGCCCGTGCGAAAGCCGTGGTGCAAACCGGTGTCGGTCGGGCCCCGGCGCGCGGGCGGCGCCGGCGTCTGTGCTCGGCGATGCACGTGACGTCGGGCCAAGCGTGATCTGGAGGGGGCGAAAGCTAGCATGGAAGCATGGGCGCCGGTCCGGTGACGTTGTTCCTCTGCGGCGACGTCATGCTCGGCCGCGGCGTCGACCAGATCCTTCCGCACCCCGGTGACCCGGCGCTGCGGGAGAGGCATGTCCGGGACGCCCGGACCTACGTTGATCTGGCGGAGGCGGTGAACGGCAGGATTCCCCAACCGGTCGACCCCTCCTGGCCGTGGGGGGATGCCCTGCAGGCGCTGGAGGAGGCCGCGCCCGATGTCCGGGTGGTGAATCTGGAGACGAGCGTCACCCGGAGCGATGAGTTCGCCTCGGGGAAGGCCGTGCACTACCGGATGGATCCGGCCAACCTTCCCTGCCTGGCCGCCGTACGGCCCGACGTCTGCGTGCTGGCGAACAACCACGTCATGGACTTCGGCCGTCGAGGTCTGGAGGAGACGCTCGACGCCCTGGCCGGTGCGGGGCTGAGGGCGGTGGGGGCCGGCCGGGAGGCGAACGAGGCGCGGCGGCCGGCGATCGTCACCGTCGAGGGGGGCAGGCGGGTCCTGGTCTTCTCCTGTGGGACGCCGTCCAGTGGCATTCCGCCGGAATGGGCGGCGGCCCCGGACCGTGCCGGTGTCGATTTCGTCCCCGAGCTGTCGGACGCCGCGGCGTCCGAGGTGGCCGGCCGGGTGCGGCAGGTGAAGCGCCCCGGTGACGTCGTGGTCGTCTCCATTCATTGGGGGTCCAACTGGGGTTACGGCGTCTCCCGAGATCAGACGCGCTTCGCGCACCGCCTGGTCGATGGCGGTGCCGACGTCGTGCACGGGCACTCCTCGCACCATCCCCGGCCTGTCGAGGTGTACCGTGACGGGCTCATCCTGTATGGCTGCGGTGACTTCATCGACGACTACGAGGGCATCACCGGCTATGAGGAGTACCGGGACGATCTGCGGCTGCTGTACTTGGTGTCGGTGGAGCCGGAGCCGGGAAAGCCGGCCGGTCTGCGGATGGTGCCCATGCAGGCCCGTCAGATGCGTCTCCATCACGTCTCGAGCGGAGACTCCGAGTGGCTGCAGGCGGTTCTCGACCGGGTCAGCCGTGGTTTCGGGTCGCGATTCGACCGAGAGCCGGACGGCACGCTCGCACTCCGGCGGACGTGAGCGGGTGGGTGCGGAGAATCGGAGCGATCCCCTGCGACATGCGGGCGGGGCGCCTCTCACCTGATCGTGAGGGACGCCCCGCCCGCCCTGTCGTCCCCGGTGTCAGTCGTCGTGCTCGTCCACGCCCTTCTCGGGGACGTTGCTGGACCGTACGGCCTCGTAGGCCTTGTCCCGGGCCTTGGGCCGCGGGTCGTCGACGAGACCGGCGCACTGGCCGCTACCGGTGATCTGGTTGGACACCCCGGCGTCGGACGGCGCGGGCGTGTTGCCGCTGCAGGACAGCGCGCCGTGGATGCTGGTGCCCGCCATGACGAGGGCGTCGACGGTGGTGTTGCCGGCCAGCAGCGTCGCGCCCTTGATGTCCGAGCTGGCGATGATCAGCTGGCCGGTGGTGCCGGAGATGACGACCGCACCGCTGACCCGAGCCTTGAGCAGGTGCACCTCGGCGGCGGTGGACGCGGTGACCGCTCCGCTGATCGTGCCGCCGTTCACCACCAGGGACGCGCCGGAACCGACCGTCACCCCGCCGTTGACCTGGGCGTTGTTCAGGCAGGTGACGCCGGAGCGGACGGAGAGCGACCCGTTCTTCACGCCGGTGATCGTGGTGGTGCAGGCGGGCGGGGCCGCGAGGGTCGTGACCCTGAAGCTCTTGGCCGTGCCGTAGTTGCCGCTCGGGTCGATCGAGCGATACTCGACGGTGTGCCTGCCGCGGGGCAGCTTGCCGTACGTGAGGCTGTCGATGACGGTGCCGCTCTCGCTGAACGTCCACGGCAGGGCGGCGGAGGTCGGCCAGCCGAAGTAGTTGAACCAGCCGTCGCCGTCCACGCGGGATTCGTGCACGACGTACCCGTCCTGGTCGTCGCCGCCGGTGAGCTTCATGGTGAAGGGGCTGTTGTAGACATAGGCGTCGCCGGACTTGACCAGTGGCTCGGAGAGCTCGTAGCCGGTCGTGGGCAGCGTGTTGTCGACGGTCCAGGATCGCGTGTCGCCGCCGGAGGTGGCGGTGAGAGTGTGGCTGCCGGGGGCGAGCGTGAGCCCTCCCAGATCCAGGTCCTCGTCGCTCCCGTCAAGCCGCGCGCCGTCCAGCGCCCAGGTGACGGCGGGGATGCCGTCGTCGGGGTGGGTGGTCTCGGCGTAGACCACCTCGTCGCGGCCGACGGCGCGGCCGGTGGGTGTGGAGGAGAGCAGACCGGCGCCGACCGCGGCGGGGGTGGTGGTCACGGTCGTGTCCACCGTCCAGGTGCGGGTCGCGGTGAGAGCGCTGGAGCGGATGGCGGGGTCCCGCACGAAGTCGGTCGGGTCGACGACGGTCGCCTTCACCGTGTGCGTGCCGGACGGCAGGTTCAGCGTGCGGAGGTCGAGCGTGGTGCGGTCGCCCGGCAGTTCGGTGCCGTCGACGCTCCACGTGGTGGTCAGCGAGTGGCTGTTGGGGTGCAGCGGCTCGACCCAGAGCACCCGGTCGGCGCCGACCCGCGACGTCGTGGGCGTACTGTCCTGGATGAGGCCGACCTTGGCGGAGATCTTCTGGGTCATGACCTCACGGCTGACCTGGTCGTAGTAGTAGCCCAGCGTCCTCATGATGGAGTGCTTGCTCGGCCGCCAGACGCCGCTGCTGTAGTACAGGCCGCCCTCGTGGCGGCCGATGGTGCCGCCCGCCTCGCTCGGCTCTCCCAGCCAGCGCCACCACTTCTTCCGCTGGTCCTTTATCTGCTGCTCGGTCAGCAGGGTGTGGTGCGTGGAGCCGGGCTCGGATCCGGAGTAGGCGCCACCGTCCACGCCTCGCGTGTAGTAGGTGTACTCGTCCTGCAACCCGCCCAGCGAGTGGCCGATCTCGTGCGGCGCGATGAGGGCCGACATCGCGTTGTGGCCCGAGGAGGTGGCATAGGCGCCGCCCGCTCCGCCGTAGGTCCCGCTGTTGCCCAGGGCCAGGATCTGCCGGTTGCCGCTGCTGGTCCCCGTCACCAGGTTGGCGTACGAGGTGGCCGCCGAATTGCTCATGGTGATCAGCCGCTGGACGCTGGCGGGGTTGCAGCCGCCCCAGAAACCCATGCTCAGCGGGGTGTTCTTCTTCCCGGAGGCCAGATCGGGGTCACAGTCGATGCCGGACTCGCCGGAGACGATGTCCACCCGGTAGACGTTGAAGTAATTGCGGTAGGACTTGTACGGCTCGATCGACCACATCACGTTGAGCTGCTGATCGGCGTCGGCGGCGAACGTGGACTGTTCGCCCTCGGTGTAGCCGTCGCCCATGATGATCAAATTGAACCGCTTGGCAGGGTCTCCCGTGACCTGGAGCGGCACCACGGTGGCGCCGCCGACGGCGGCGCTGGCGGGTGCCATGGGAACGGTGAGCAAGGCGGCGGTCATCGAGACGGCCGCCAAGGCCGTGAGCGGCCTGGTGATACGCATGGCGGGGGGAACCTCCAGAGACCAATCGGGGAGTTCCTGCACTATCGTGCGTCGGCGCCCCGGGCGCACATCCCAAACAGGGATAACTCTGGCTTTATGGCTCCGTCGGGCGGGTGTGGCGGAAGTATCGCACTTCGCGTATCCCTCACGCATGGCACCCGGCTGGGCTGGGGAAATCGGGTTACCGGTCTGATGTGCCGTCCACCATGCGTGACCTCCGAAATGTCCTGTTAATCATGAAAAGGTATAGTCCTCATGTTATAGGCGTGAAGGGAGGGGCTGCCGTGCAGCTGGAGCTGCGTCACCTGCGTGTGATCTGCGCCATCGCCGACGCCGGGAGCCTCAGCAGGGCGGCCACCGCCGTCGGTGTGTCGCAGCCCGCGCTCACCGCCCAGCTTCAGCGGGTCGAGGGGGCGCTCGGCGGGCAGGTCTTCTGGCGCGGTCGCCTCGGCGTCACCCCCACCCCCTTCGGCCAGTTCGTGCTGACCCGGGCCAGGTCCATCCTGCTCACCGTGGACGAGCTGGTCACCGGCGTCAGCGCCTACGACGGCCAGTCGAACCTCGTCCGCATCGGCGGATACGTGACGCCCGTGCTGTCCGGTCTGCTCACCCGGCTCTTCGAGGTCCCCGGCGTGTCGATCACCGTGCACACCGAGTACTCCCCCCGGCTCCTCCTCGACCTGCTGGCCTCCCGCCGCCTCGACGCGGTCACCCTCGTCGACTACCCGGGAAACGAGCTACCCACCCTTCCCTCGGTCGGCATGCGCCTGGTGGCCACCGAGCCGGTCTTCGTTCTCATGAGCAGCCGGCACCGGCTCGCCGCCGAGGAGGAGGTCAATCTGGCCGACCTCGCCGACGACGACTGGGTGATCTCGCCACCCGACGGCGTCGGCTGGCCGGAATGCGTCTACTCCGCCTGCCAGGAGGCGGGCTTCACACCCCGGGTCCCGCACAGCATGAGCGAGCAGGCGGTGATCCGGCAGCTGGTCGCCGGCGGGCACGCGGTCTCACCCTGCCAGGCCACGGTGCAGGACGGTCCCGGGATCGTGGTGCGCCCGCTCGCCGGGAACCCTCTGTGGCTGCGGCACCTGGTGGCCTGGCGCCGCGACGGCCCGCTCGCCCAGCGCGCCCAGGAGCTGGCCGAGTTCGCGATGGAGGCGCACCGGGAGGCGATCGCCGAACGCCCCCACTACGTGGCCTGGACCGTCCGCAACGGAACCGCCGCGACCCTCGGCTGATCGCGCATGACGGCTTCGACGCTCTCGCCGGAAATTCGGGTGCGCGGAGCGTGCGCCTCTGCGAGGGTGCCTGACCGTGAGTACCAACGATGTCGTCATCCGGCGCGCGAACACCTCCGACGCCTCCGCCGTGGCCGAGGTGTGGCTGCGTTCCTACACGGCGGCGCTGCCGACGGTCCGCCGGGCGCACGCCGATGAGCAGGTGCGTGACTGGTTTCTGCACGTGGTCGTGCCGTCGCGGGAAACCTGGGTGGCGACCGTGGCGGGTTCCGTGGTCGGGGTGATGGTGCTCGACGGCGACCATCTGGACCAGCTCTACCTGGATCCGTCCTGGCGCGGCCGGACCATCGGCGACCGGTTCGTCGCGCTGGCCAAAGAACGCCGGCCGGGCGGGCTGGAGCTGTGGACGTTCCAGGTCAACGGGCCGGCGCAGCGGTTCTACGGACGGCACGGCTTCGTCGCGGTCGAGCGGACCGACGGGAGCGGCAACGAGGAGCGTGAGCCGGACGTCCGCTACGTGTGGCGGCCCGAACCCGGCGGGCTCAGGGACGACCGGCGAGGCTGAGCGGACGGACGACCTGTCACCCCGGACGTCCTCCGGACCGTCCGTCGTCGTGAGGGGGCCGGCGCATGATCGCCTGGGATGAGATCCGCGGGCTCATCGACCGCCAGGACGCCTCCGCCGTCGCGGCCGCCGTGGCGACCTGGCTGAACCGCCGCGACTTCACCTCCCGGTGGGGCGCGCCGTACGAGGACACCGACCGCATCGTGGCGGTCCTCGCGACCCGGCCGCCGGAGTGGCGGGCCGAACTGGCCAGGCGGCTCGTGCTGAGACTCCGGACGGGAGAGGACCGCGGCGTCGCACTGGCGCCGACCCTGCTGCGCGCGACCGGGATCGAGGCCCCGATCCACGACCCGCTGGTCGTCGGATGGCTGGAAACCGCCGGCAGGCTGCCGGCGCCGTCCGAAGATCCGCTGTTCGACCTCATGCTTCCCCGTATCTTCGACGCTCAGGGGGTGGGGCGGGCACTGCAGTGGGAGAGCGGCCCCACCGCACCGTGGCTGAAGGCTCTCTGCGACCTGGCCGCCGGGGACGCGGCGAAACGGCTGATTTTGCTGGAGGGGTGCGTCAGGCGAGCTGGTCCGGGCCGCCGCACCTTCCGGCTGGACCGGCGCCACGGTCCGCTGTGCCCAGGTCGGCCGGTTCTCCCTGATCACGGTGGACCGCGACGGGGTGGAGGCCGGTGTTCAGGGGCTGGCGGAGCCGTTCCATCGGCTCCGTGAGCTGTCCCATCGCGACGGCGAGGGTACCTGGTTCTCCTGCGAGCTGCGCCTCACCCCCGAGGCGGCGGACGCCATGGAGACCGAGACCGTCCTCGCCGTCGACCTGAACCTGGAAGCCGGCGAGATAGAGCGGCTGCGGACCGTTCTCGGCATGATCTTCCATGCCGGAGCGTCCGATCTGATGCCCTCGCTCATGGGGTTCTGATCCAGGCCGGACAGGGGAGGGCGGCTACCGGAGCCGTGCGCCCAGCACGGGAAGGAGTTGCTGTTCCTCGTAGGCGAAGTGCTCCTCCAGCTCGGAGGCCAGCCGTTCCAGCTCCGCTCGGAGCCGGTCCGCGTCGGCCGTACCGGTGGCGGAGGTGAGGTCGGCGAGCAGTGTCTGAAGGTCCGTCAGGGCCCGCGCCACCAGGTGGTGCTCCCGGCGGAGCCGGTCGAGTGCCGGAGTGAGATCGGGGAACTGCTTCTCGAAGACGGTGAACGCGCCGCCCTCGTTGGTGTGGTGCGCGTGGAGCGCGCCGCAGAAGGTCAGGCAGTGCCGGGCCAGCTCCTGGCCCAGACGGGGGGCCGGGATTCCGGAGGCGTACGGCTGCGCGCTCCCGGTGGGGAGGGCCCCGGCCCCGGAGACGTCCGGCTCCGCCCGCACGGCGAGGAAGGCGTCGACTTCACACCCCAGTATCACCGGTGGCATCAAGCGCTGGTGGCAGTCCGCACAGCGCGAACAGGTCCGCATCGAGGAACGCGACGACCCGCGCGACGCCCGCGGCGGTGACGGTCAGTACCTGAAGCGCGTGCGGCCGGTACACGCCGTCGTGGTCGCGTGTGTACGCGCCGAACGCGGGCTGCCCGTTGGCGGTCGCCGGCACCATCCGGTGGTCGCCGACGGCCTGGACCCTAGTGGCGAGGAACCGGCCGACCGTCTCCCGGCCGGCATACCAGGTCGGGATCGGCGGCATCTCCCACACCGCATCGTCGGTCAACAGCCCCATCAGGGCGGCGATGTCGGCGTTCTCGAAGGCGGCGGCGTACCGATCGAGCAGCGCCCGCTGGTGCGGATCGGTCGGTTCGGTGACGCCGTCCGCGGTGGGCGCGACCTCGCTGAGCCGCGCCCGGGCGCGCTGCAAGGCGCTGTTGACGGCAGCGGTCGTGGTGTCGATCAGGTCGGCGACCTCGGCCGCCCGCCAGCCCAGCACGTCGCGCAGAATCAGCACCGCG
Source organism: Streptosporangium album (assembly GCF_014203795.1). Taxonomy (NCBI): domain Bacteria; kingdom Bacillati; phylum Actinomycetota; class Actinomycetes; order Streptosporangiales; family Streptosporangiaceae; genus Streptosporangium; species Streptosporangium album. The sequence goes on from NZ_JACHJU010000002.1 coordinate 470,356, forward strand.
CGTTGCCGGCCAGGCAGGTGCTGCAACGCGGCGATGAACGCCAGCCGCATGGTCTGCCGCGCCTCGACGACGACGGCCGGATCGGCGCTGAACAACGCGTCGGGAGCGGGTTGCAGCCACGGCACCTCCGGCAGCCGGGGGCCCGACGGGTCGCCCGGGGCGTCGCTCGGGCCGCCCAGCCCGGAGGGCAACGGCCGGCTGCCATTGCCCTCCAGCGCCTTGAGGCACGCCCTAGTCGCGATCCGGTACAGCCAGGTACGCAGTGAGGAACGCCCCTCGAAACCGCCGTAGCCGCGCCACGCCTGCAGGTAGATCTCCTGGACCAGGTCCTCGGCGTCGTGGATCGAGCCGAGCATCCGGTAGCAGTACGCCACCAGTTCCCGCCGGTACGGCTCGCTCAGCCGAGCGAACCCCTCGTCGAGCGTGGTGGGGGACGTGTCCATCCGCCGCTGCGCCATACGCGTCATCGCCCCTCCACTCATCCCATCGGCCAGATCATGGCGGCCATCGTCGTGGCCATGAGCGCGTGGGCCAGGTGGGAGATCCGGTCCGTGGCGTCCGGTGCCGCGCCACCAGGGCCGGGTCGTACGCTGCGGAACAGGAACCACCCTCCGGTGCCCGCGAACACAAGGACGAGTATCAACCTCAGTGGCATGGACTCGATCATTATCATTCGATGACTCCCATGGTTCGAGACAGAGTGGTGACGCCTCGGTTCGCAAGGCGCCACCGGCCCTGCCTCAACGGCTCAGCAGTGGTGGGCGTGGTGGGAATGGCCCGCTCCGCCGTTGTACGTGTCGCGGTAGGGCCATTGGTTGACGTAGCGCGGGCGGCGCATTGGGGTCAGGTCGAGAAATTGGTAGGTGCTCATCATGAACTCGGTACCCCGCCCGTACGTCGTGTAGGTGTGGAAGACGGTGTCCTCGTCGCGGACGAAGACGCTTATGGCCTGCCCGTCACCGTTTATCACGAACGAGGTTTTTGGGCTGCGCTCCAAGGTCGCCTTGTCCTTGTAGTTGAACTCGACGGGCGCGACGGACTCGTCGTTGGTGACGTGGAAGTCGTAGTTGAAGTCGCTCCCGGCCGAGGAGTACCACGGGATCGTCCAGCCCATCCGCGCCTGAAACCTCTCGATCTCGGCCAGTGGTGCGCGGGAAACGAGCACGAATGTGGTGTCGCTGGCGTGCAGGTGCTCCAAGTGGCCCACGTGGTCAATGGTGAACGAGCAGCTCGGGCAACCCTCATCCAAGGCCTGGTCTCCACGTGCCCTGGCTGCCGAATTGTTCCACATGAAGTGATAGACGAGGAGTTGGCGGCGGCCCTCGAACAGGTCGATGAGGCGGGCCTTACCGGCTGAGCCTTCGAAGACGTACTCCTTGTCCATCCTGACCCTCGGCAGTTCTCGGCGCTGTGCGGTGACCGCGTCCTGCGCCCGCATGGCCTCCTTCTCCTGCGCGAGTAGCTTCAGCCGGGCTGCCAGCCACTCGTCGCGGGACACGACCTGTGGAAGAGTCATGACCTTCTCCTTCTACTCAGAATTGATCAAAGAAACGGTAGGAACCGACCAGCACGGCATCCGTCCGTACCGGCGGACCGACCATGCGATCCGCCAGCCCGCGCCGTTTGCTGACCGCCTACCTGTACAGAGGCGGCGAGCGGCGAAAACTCATCGGTGCGGCTGCTGTGACGCTGCTCACCGACGCGGGGCTGCTCGCCCCCCTCTCTGTCAGACTCTTGTGAGACATGGGATGAATGAGTCTTCAGGAGCCCCCATGCCCAACAGACCTTCGGGGTCGTACCGATTGATCAATACACGGACAGCTGCGGCTACCTGATCATCAGTCATGACTCCAGCATGTCCCAGCACAGCCGAGCTTCCGCTGCGATCACCGTCCGTCACATCTGAACCCGACAACCGGACGAATACGCGATAGCTGATTACGCGACTCCGCCAGTCCGGAACCCCTTCAACGATCTTGTATTGCGGCTTCTGGGCTTACCTTGGCTCGGCCCTGTCAAGGCCGTGAGCGCGGGCTCGCTCTGGCGGCGGAGGCCGTACCAGAGCTGCGCCCCCACCCGGATGTCGCCGCGGTGCGGAGCGTGCACCGGACCGCTCACCCGCGGCAGGGGCCGCCACCCGCGCTCCCGGGATGACGGCGGGACATCGAAATCCGGTGGTGCCGCACCGGATCATGCGCCACGCTGGTCACGGCCACGAGGTGCGGAGGCGGACCGATGGAACTGCACGAATACGCGAGCCTCGACGCGGTCGGCCTGCGTGAGCTGATCCGGGCACGTGAGGTGAGCGCGGCGGAGGTCGAGGCCGTCGCCCGGCGCGCCCTCGAATACGCCCACGCCGACCTCAACGCGCTGACGCTGCCGTTGTTCGAACCGGCACTCGACCACGAGCCGGGCGGGTCACTGGCCGGCGTGCCGTTCGTGATCAAGGACAGTGGCCCGTTCGCGCGGGGCGTGCCGTTCGCGCTCGGCAGCCGGAGCATCCGCGGCGCCGTCGCACTGGTCGACCACGACCTCATGACCCGGTTCCGCGCGGCCGGTCTGGTGACGCTCGGCCAGACCACCGCACCGGAGCTGGGCCTCAGCTTCTCGACCGAGCCGGTGAGATACGGGCCGACCCGCAACCCCTGGGCCCTCGACCGGGGCGTCGGCGGGTCGAGCGGCGGGTCGGCCGCGCTTGTCGCCGCCGGCGCGGTGCCGCTCGCCCATGGCAACGACGGGGCAGGGTCGCTGCGCGTGCCGGCCTCGTGCTGCGGGCTCGTCGGGCTGAAGCCCGGCCGTGGCCGCACCCCCTGCGGCCCGCTCGCCGGCGAGATCGGCTTCGGGCAGGTCGTCGAGTTCGGGCTCACGCGGACCGTCCGCGACGCGGCGCACCTGCTCGACGCCGTCGCCGCGCCGGCCGTCGGCGACAAGTACACGGCACCGCCACCGGCCCGCCGCTACGCCGACGAGGTGCGCGCCGATCCCGGCCGTCTGCGGATCGCGGTCACGACCGGCGCGTGGTCGGGGACGGCGGTCGACCCGCAGGTCGCCGCAGCCACGGTCACCGTGGGCAACGTGCTGGAGTGGATCGGGCACACGGTGACCGAGACGAGCCCGGCCGTCGACCCCGACGCACTCGTCGAGGCGACGATGCTCAGCGCGGTGGCGACCGGTGCGGCGTTGCTCAGGGCACCCCGCCGGCCGGACCGGTCCCTGCTCGAGGCCGTGTCGCGGCAGGTCCTCGCCGAGACCGAGGCGTTCACCGCGCTCGACGTCATGGCGGCGATCGACGCCCAGCACCGGGTGACCCGGCCCATCGGCCTGTTCTTCACCCGCCATGACCTGCTGCTGACGCCGACACTCGGGCAGCTCCCGGCGCCCCACGGCACCCTCGACTACGACGACTCCGGCCACACGGTCCGCTCCTGGCTGCGGCGCATCTTCGAGTACGGGCCGTTCACCGCGCCGTTCAACGTCTCCGGGCACCCGGCGATCAGCCTGCCGCTCGGGCAGAGCCGTGAAGGGCTGCCGATCGGGGTGCAGCTCGTCGCCGCCCACGGCAGGGAGGACCTGCTGCTGCGGGTGGCCGCGCAGCTGGAACAGGCGATGCCCTGGAAGGACCGCCACCCCTCGCTCTCCGTCGGCTGAGCCGCCGGCGGGCGTGTCACCGGCCCCGGGCGAGCACCGTCCACGCAGATCGGTGATCGGTGATCGGTGACAGAGCGTCAAGGGCGGCGGTACGGCCAGGCGGCGGATGCCGGGGAAGGGCGGCCGGGCTAGGGGAGTCCGGGGGCGGTCGGCTCGTCGTCGGTCCAGCCCGCCTCCAGGACCACCTCCACCTCGTCTCCCACCGTCCCCGGCCTGCCCGTGTCGGTGGAGGACAGCACCTGGGAGCTGGTGGGGTCGATGATCAGCGTCCGCTGGACGGTCGCGGTGGTCCGCACGGTGAAGGAGAACGCGGCCCCCGCCCGGCCCCGCTCATCTTTGGCCGTGCCCAGGTAGCGGACGTTCGGCAGTTCCGCGAGAGCCCGGTAGGCGGCCGCGCGCACGTCGGGTGGCGAGGGCTTGCTCCACAGCAGACCGCTGAGCGCGTCCGCCACGACCCCGTCGGTCGAGCCGCCCGGAACATCCCGCACCACCTCGGCGACCCGGTCCTTCAGAGCGACGGGGTCGGCCGGAAGCCTCTGGATCTGCTCGAAGCTCATCCCGTGACCGGCCATGCTGAAGGGTGCCCTGTCCGTGACGGCGTTGAGGAGGCCCTCGCCCGGCGCCGTGGACAGCCCTTGGCCCGCCCACTCGGTGGGGGAGCCGTCACGGCGCCAGGCCTCCGCGTCGGCTCCGCTTCTCGGCCGCGCCCCCAGCGTCCGGGAGCCGGCCCAGACCCTGCCGTCCCTGGAGGCCCACTGCTCGGTGAGCCGCGACTCCACCATCCGGTAGCGGTTCTCACCCCTGCCCAGTGGCTCCGGGTGCGTTTGCCGATGCAGCTTCCTGACGCGCCAGTAGGCGCGTGTCGCGGCGGGGCCCGACTCCGCCCTGGTCGCCGCCGCGAGAAGGATCGACCGTCCGGAGATCTCCGTGGCCCGCTCCGTCCGTCCCGCCTCCCCGATCACCCCCGGAAACGTGATCGCCACCGCCGCGGCCGCGGCGGCGAGCCCGGCCACGGCCGCCGTCCACGACAGCCGCCACCGGCGGCGCCGGGGTGCGGCCGCGAGCCGTGCCCGCACCCTGGCCTCAAGGATCGGGTCGGCCGGTGGCTCGCCGTACAGCTCGCGGACCTTCTCCAGCTCATCCATTGTCGGCCTCCTCGGGATCGAGCATCGGGTTGGTGCCGCCCAGCGCGGTGCGCAGCTTCTTTCTGGCCCGGTTCAGCCGTGACCCGACGGTCCCGTACGGGATGCCCAGGGCGGTTGCGATCTCCTCGTGGCTCAGTCCGGCCAGGGCCACGAGGAGCAGCACGTCGCGGTCCCGCTGGTGGAGCCCCGCCAGGGCCGTCGCCAGGCTCGGCCGCAGGCTCTCCGCGCTGACCCGCACGGCGACCCGTTCCTCATGCCCCGGGGTGTCGGAGTCGGGGCCGTAGCGTCCGAGCGCGCGCAACGTGCGCACCTCGGTGCGGCGGTGCCTGCCGATGAGATTGGTGGCGATGCCGTACAACCACGCCCGCACGCCGGCACGGGACGGGTCGTAACGCGCCCGCTTGCGGAACGCGGTGAGGAACGTCTCCGCGACGATGTCCTCCGCGCTGTCGGCACCGAGCCGCTGGGCGACATAGCGGTGGATCTCGCCGAAGTAGAGGTCGAAGATCGCGCTGAACCGCTCGGATTCGTCGAGGGAGAGCCGGATGACTTCGGCGTCCCCCTGCGGATGAGCGGCCCAGGACACCGCGGTCAAGATGGTCTTCCTGTCATGTCACCCTTTCGGACGCGGTTGGCGGTCCTCCTTTGTCGCCCGATCCGCTGATTTGCTTTCACGGTCATCGGAGATGCTCCGCCACCCCCGGAGACGGTACGGCTTCCGCCGCCCGGCCGGAGGGCTCACCCGATCCGGTGATCCCGGCGGGCGTATGAACGCGGACGATGCCCCCGGAGGTCGTTGTTGGGACGGGCCGCTCTGGCATCGGGACGGGCCGAACCTGCTGACCTACCTGCCGGCCGCGCTCAAGCGCTACCCCCGCTACCGCGACCACGGGTCGCAGGACGCGCACGCGGACATGATCGCGTCGCAGGGCCGCCCGGAACTGCACCGGCTGTACCGGATCGAGGACGGCAACCACGTCGACGGCTTCTGCGGCATGTTCCCCGGCAGGCTGGTGCCGATGCTGCCCTACTACCGGTGGGCTTTCGAGGCGCTGGAGAGATGGGTGGAGGAGGGGGATGTGGCCCGGCGACATACCGGCCAGAGACGATCGCGCGCTCACGCCGGTCCCCCCTGCTCCGGCCCACCCGTGACAGGCGCGGTCCGCGGCGAAGGACCTGATCGGCAAGGGCTACAAGATCATCGCGGGGTCCACCTCGTCGGGAGTGGCCACGCAGGTCGCTCCGATCACCGAGCAGAACAAGGTGCTGTTCGTCTCGGGCCCGGCCGCCACCGACGCGGTCACCGGCGCCGGCGCCTACACCTTCCGGTCCGGTCGGCAGACCTCCCAGGACATCAGCACCGCCGCCGCCTTCATCGGCGACACCCAGGGCAAGAAGGTCGTCGTCTTCGCCCAGGACAGCGCGTTCGGCCAGGCCAACGTGGCCGGGGTGAAGGCGGTCCTGGGAGCGAAGGGGGCCACGGTCGAGCCGCTGCTCGTCCCGGCGAGCGCCACCGACTTCACCCCGTTCGCCACCCAGGCCAAGGAGTCCAAGGCGGACCTGCTGTTCGTCGCCTGGGCGGGCACGACCGCGCAGGCCATGTGGACCGCCCTCGGCCAGCAGGGCGTCTTCGACGCGACCAAGGTCGTCACCGGCCTGGACATCACCGCCACCTGGCCGTCCTACGGAAAGGTGGCCGACAAGGTCAACTTCCTGTCGCACTACTTCGCCGGAGCGGCGGGCACCGAGATCGAGAAGGCCATGACCGAGCGGGTCACCAAGGCCGGCGGCACGGTCGACCTGTTCACCGGTGACGGCTTCACCGCCGCCCAGATGATCGTGCACGCCGCGGAGCAGGGCACCGACCCCGACAAGATGGCCCAGGCCCTCTCCGGTTGGAGCTTCGACGGCGTCAAGGGCAAGCTCACCGTCCGGGCGGAGGACCACGCGCTGCTCCAGCCGATGTTCCAGGCCAAGCTGACCGGCGGCGAGACGCCCACCGCCGAGCTGGTCGAGAAGCTCGAAGCCGACGCCGTCGCGCCCCCGGTCGTCAAGAAGTGACGACAGCCGAGACCGTCCCCGCCCAGCCGGTCCTGCGCGTGCGCGGGCTCGGCTGGGCGGTCGGCGGAGCACACATCGTCTCCGAGGTCGGCTTCGACGTCGCCGAGGGCGAGTTCGTCGCCGTGATCGGTCCCAACGGAGCCGGAAAGACCTCGCTGTTCAACCTCATCTCGGGGCTGGTACGGCCGACCGCCGGCACCATCGAACTGGACCAGGCCGACATCACGGATACGGCGCCGCACCGGCGGGCGCGGCGCGGCCTCGGCCGTACCTTCCAGTCCTCCAGCGTCTTCCCGGCGCTGACGGTGGCGGAGAACGTACGGCTGGCCGCGGCGGCCCACCGCGGCACGTGCCTGCGGATCTGGCGGAAGGCCGAGGCGGACAACGAGGCGTGGGCGGCCACCGCGGACGCGCTCCAGCGCGTCGGGCTCGCCGGCCGGGCGGCGGAGGTCGCCGGCTCGCTGTCCCACGGCGACAAGCGGAAGCTGGAGATCGCCATCCTGCTCGCCACCGACCCGCGCATCATCCTGCTGGACGAGCCCATGGCCGGGGTCGGCGTGGCCGACGTGCCCGCCCTCACCGACGTCATCCGCGCCGTGCACCGCCAGGAGGGCCGCACGGTCCTGATGGTGGAACACCACATGGACGTCCTGCTCGGCCTGGCCGACCGGGTCGCCGTCATGCACCACGGCAGCCTGCTCACCATAGACGTGCCGGAGAAGGTCATGGCCAATCCCGTCGTCCAGGACGCCTACCTCGGGGAGGCCCTGTGAAACCCCTCCTCGAGGTCGCCGACCTCCACGTGCGGATCGGCACCTCCCACATCCTGCAGGGCGTCGCCTTCACGGTCGCCCCCCAGGGGGTCACCGCCGTGCTCGGACGGAACGGCGCGGGCAAGACCACCACCCTGAAGGCGGTGCTCGGCCTCGTGCCGAAGACCGGGACCGTACGGCTCGACGGTCAGGACATCACCGGCCTGCCCACCCACCTGATCATCCGTCGGGGGCTGGGCTACGCGCCCGAGGACCGCAACGTCTTCGCCGGCCTCACCGTCACCGAGAACCTGCGGCTCGCCGAACGCGGGCGCGGCCCGCACCGCTACGACCAGGTCTACGAGATGTTCCCCGAGCTGAAGCAGCGGGGCGCGCAGCGCGCGGGCACGCTGTCGGGCGGGCAGCAGCAGATGGTCGCGATCGGCCGCACGCTGCTCAACGACAACCGGATGCTCCTGGTGGACGAGCCGACCAAGGGACTCGCGCCGAGGATCGTCACCGAGGTGGCCGACGTGCTGGAGCGCGCCTCCCACGACGTGCCGATCCTGCTGGTGGAGCAGAACCTGGCCCTGGTGCGCCGGATCGCCGATCACGTCGTCGTCATCGAGCAGGGGAGCGTCGTCCACACCGGGGACGCCGACTCGCTGCTCACCGATCCCGAACTCACCCGCGACCTCCTGGGGGTGGCGTGAGCAACGTCGTTCTCCTCGCGCTCACCGGCCTCGGCCTGGGCGCGCTGTACTTCCTCATCGCGTCCGGACTGTCGTTGATCTTCGGCCTGGCCGACGTGCTGAACTTCGCCCACGGCCTGTTCCTCGCCGTCGGCGCCTACGGCACCTGGTGGTCCTCGGCCCATCTGGGCTTCGCCTTCGTGCCGGCCGTCGTGTTCGGCGTGGTGGCCGGCACGGTCGTCGCCGTGCTGGTCGAGGTGCTGCTGATCCGGCCGCTCTACACCCGGACGATCGAGCAGGTCCTGGTCACCGTCGGGCTCAGCCTGGCCGGGGTGGCGCTGTTGCAGGCCACCTTCGGAGCGGATCCGCTGAACTTCCCCAAACCGGCGTGGGCCGGGGAGACCACCCGCATTCTCGGCGCGATCGTCCCCAACGACCGGTTCCTGCTGATCGGCGCCGCCGCTGTGGTGCTGGTCGCGATCCAGGTGTTCCTGCGCCGCACCCGCTTCGGACTGATCGTCCGGGCGGGCGTCGAGGACCGCACCATGGTCACCGCGCTCGGCATCAACGTGCGGACCGCCTTCACGCTGGTGTTCGCCATCGGTGGCGCCGCGGCGGCGCTGGCGGGGGCACTGGCCGGGGTCTACTTCGGCAACGTCTCCCCCGGGCAGGGCACCTCCCTGCTCATCTTCGCCTTCATCGTCGTCGTCATCGGGGGCATGGGCTCGGTCACCGGCTCGGCGGTCTCCGCCGTCCTGGTCGGCCTGGTCCAGCAGTTCACCAGTTTCTACGCCGCCGCAGGGGTCGGGGAGGCCTCGGTGGTGCTCTTGCTCGCCGTGGTCCTGCTGACCCGGCCGGGCGGTCTGGCCGGGAGGGCCACGTGATCAGAACAGCCGTGGTGGAGAGAGCCGTGACCGTCGACGACATCCGGCCGCGCCCGGATCCGGCCAGGCGGCGCATGGTGCGCCGCGCCGTACCGGTGGCCGTGTTCGCCCTGCTGGCGATCCTGCCGTTCTCCACCCTGGACCTGCCCGCGCTGCTCCCCGGCGTGGTCAACAGTCCGGGCTCGCTGCAACTGCTGGCGATCTGCCTGGTGTTCGCCGGGCTCGCGGCCACCTACGACCTGCTCTTCGGCCACACGGGGCTGCTCTCCTTCGGGCACGCCCTCTACATCGCCCTGGGCAGCTACACGGTCAACATCGCCGTGACCAAGTTCGGACTCTCGCTGCCCGCCGCCCTGCTCCTGGCCGTGCTCGTGGGCCTCGTGGTGCCCACGCTGCTGGGAGCCGTGGCCCTGCGGGTGAACGGCATCGCCTTCTCCATGGTGACCCTCGCCATGGCACAGGTCGGTTCCATCGTGGTGATGAGCGACCCGGGCCGCCTCACCGGCGGTGAGGAGGGGCTGTCGCTCACGCCTTCGGCGCTGCCCGGATTCCTGTCAGGTGTGGCCAACACCGCCAACCTCTACTGGCTCGCGCTCGGCTACCTGATCCTGGTGCTGGCCGTCATCGGGTGGGCGGTGAACTCCGAGCCCGGCCGGGTCTGGCAGGCGATCCGGGAGAACGAGCTGCGGGTGTCGGTGCTGGGGCTGCCGTCCTACCACTTCCGCCTGCTCTCCTTCGTCGTCGCGTCCTTCCTGGCGATGCTCGGCGGAGTCGTGCACCTCTTCCTGGTCGGCGGTTCCAGCCCGCAGATCACCACCTCCAACTTCACCCTCGCCTTCCTGGTGATGGTGGTGCTCGGCGGCACCGGGAGCAGGTGGGGGGCGACGCTCGGCGGGGTCCTCTACACCTACCTCGACCACCGGCTCGCCGCGCTCGGCACCTCCGACGCCGTCGCGAGCCTGCCGGCGGTGCTGCGGGCGCCGCTGTCGGAGCCGCTGTTCGTGCTCGGCGTGCTGTTCATCGTGATGGTGTACTTCATGCCGGGCGGGCTGACGAGCCTGGCCGCGCGCCTGCGCCGGAAGTGACCGACAGGCCGCCGCCCCCTTCCCCGGACGTCCGGGGAAGGGTGCGGCGGCCTGTGGCGGACGGTTCAGCAGGCCAGAAGCGAGTCCTCCACCGCGAGCGGCGCCTCGGTGGCTGCGCGCACCTCGTCCACGCTGACACCGGGCGCGAGCTCGCGCAGGGCCAGGCCGTCCGGCGTGACGTCGATGACGGCCAGGTCGGTGATGATGCGGTCCACCACCCCCCGACCGGTCAGGGGGAGCGAGCACTCCTTCAGGATCTTGGGCGAGCCGTCCTTGGCCACGTGCTCCATCAGGACGATCACCCGGCGGGCGCCGTGGACGAGGTCCATGGCGCCGCCCATTCCCTTGATCATCTTGCCGGGGATGGTCCAGTTGGCCAGGTCGCCGGCGGCGGAGACCTGCATGGCTCCGAGCACGGCGGCGTCCAGGTGACCGCCGCGGATCACCCCGAAGGACAGGGCGGAGTCGAAGAACGAGGAGCCGGGCAGGAGAGTCACGGTCTCCTTGCCCGCGTTGATCAGGTCGGGGTCCTCCTGACCCGCATACGGGTAGGGGCCCAGGCCGAGGATGCCGTTCTCGCTGTGGAGGATCACCTCCACGCCCTCGGGCAGGAAGTTCGGGATCAGCGTGGGCAGGCCGATGCCGAGGTTGACGTATTGCCCGTCGGCCAGTTCGAGTGCGGCTCGAGCGGCCATCTGCTCGCGGGTCAGTGCCATCAGAAAGTCCCTTCCGGAACGGGGCGGACCGTCGTCCGTTCGATTCTCTTCTCCGTCTGCCCCACGTGGACGACCCGCTGCACGAAGATCCCGGGAAGGTGCACCTCGTCGGGTTCGAGCGCGTCGACGACCTCCTCGACCTGGGCGATGGCCACCCGGCCGGCCATCGCGCACAGCGGGTTGAAGTTCCGCGCGGAGGCGTTGAAGCGCAGGTTGCCGAACCGGTCGCCGACGGCGGCGTGGACCAGCGCGAAATCGGTGACGATCGCCTCTTCGAGGACGTAGGGCCGGTCGCCGAAACTCCGTGTCTCCCGCTCGGGAGAGGCGGTGACGACCGACCCGCCGGTGTCGTAACTCCAGGGCAGGCCGCCCTGGGCGATCTGTGTGCCGACCCCGGCCGGGGTGTAGAAGGCCGGGATGCCGCAGCCCCCCGCGCGCAGGCGCTCGGCCAGGGTCCCCTGCGGCACCAGCTCCACCTCCAGCTCGCCGTTGAGGTACTGCCGGGCGAACTCCTTGTTCTCGCCCACGTACGAGCTGGTCATCCGGGCGATCCGCCGGTCGGCCAGGAGGATGCCGAGGCCCCAGTCGTCCACGCCGCAGTTGTTGGAGACCACCCGCAGCCCGGAGACGCCGAGCGCGTGCACCGCGCGGATCAGCTCCATCGGCGTCCCGCACAGCCCGAAGCCGCCCACGGCGACCGAGGACCCGTCCGGGATATCGGTCACCGCCGTGGCGGCCGAACTCGTCAACTTGTTCATGACTGTCGAACGTAGGCGGGCGCGGGGGCCGTGACTACGTGGCCGATCCACATTGTCCGAGGTCAGACGGTGGCGGACACGGGCGACGGAGCGGATTGACTATGATCGTCTTTACTTCGGAGCCGGAGCCGGAGCCGGAGCCGGAGCCGGAGCCCGCCCGAGCCCGCCCGGAGCCGTCATGGCGGCCGGCTACCGCGGCCGCACCGTCCGGAAGAACTGCCGGATGTCCGCGACCAGCAGGTCCGGGGCCTGGAGCGAGGCGAAGTGCCCGCCGCGGGAGTGCCGCGACCAGTGGGTGATCGTGTTCGACAGCTCCGCCAGCCCGCGGATCGCCCGGTCGCCGGGGAAGTTCGCCACACCCGTCGGAACCGGTGCGGGCTCGGGACGCCGGCCCCACGACTCCGGTCCGGCCTCACGGTAGAGCCGAGCGGCTGATCCCGCGGTCGAGGTCAGCCAGAAGATCGTGACGTTGGTCAGGATGACGTCGCGGTCGATGGGGGTCTGCTCGGTCCGGGCGGGGTCCCAGTCCACGAACCATTCCAGGTTCCACGCGAGCTGACCGGCCGGAGAGTCGTTGAGCGCGTACGCCAGGGTCTGCGGCCGGTTGGACATCTGTGTGGCGTAGCCGGAGCGGCCGTACCACCACATCTGGTTCTGCCCGGCCTGCTCCCGGTCCGCCTCGGAGAGCGTGTCCAGTTCGCTGGGGTCGACCGGTGTCGCGGCGTTGGCCAGCGCGTTGACATGGACGCCGATGACGTGCTCCGGGTCCGTCCGGCCGATTTCCGGGGAGACGATGCTGCCGAAGTCGCCGCCCTGCGCGCCGTAGCGGTGGTATCCCAGGCGGCGCATCAGCTCGGCCCAGGCCCGCGCGGTGCGGTTGACCCCCCAGCCGGTCTCCCGCGTCGGCCCGGAGAACGCGAAGCCCGGCAGCGAAGGGGCGACGACGTGGAAGGCGTCCGCCGGGTCCCCACCGTGTGACCGCGGGTCGGTCAGCGGCCCGAGGATGTCCAGGAAGTCGTACACCGTGCTCGGCCACCCGTGAGTGATGATCAGTGGAGTGGCGTCCGGCTCGGGCGAGCGTACATGCAGGAAATGGACGTTCTGCCCGTCGATCGTCGTGGTGAACTGCGGCACCTTGTTGAGACGGGCCTCGTGCTCTCGCCAGTCGTAGCCGTTACGCCAGTGCTCGACCAGCTCGATGAGGTAGTCCTTGTTCACCCCGTAGGACCAGCCGACGCCGGGAAGTCCGTCCGGCCAGCGGGTACGGGCCAGCCGGTCCCGCAGGTCGTCGAGTTCGGCCTGCGGAATATCGATGTGGAAGGGCGTTTCTGTGCTCATGCCGCCCACCCTGCGCCCTGTATAGGACAGCTCCGGTCCTACACAGGGGCGATAGTGGAGGAATGTTGGAAACACCCGCCCGGCTGCTGCGGCTGCTGTCGTTGCTGCAGACGCACCGCGACTGGTCCGGCACGGAACTCGCCGAGCGGCTGGGGGTCACCACCAGAACGGTGCGGCGCGATGTCGACAGGCTCCGTGAGCTGGGATATTCGATTCACGCCTCGATGGGCCCGGTGGGCGGTTACCGGCTTGGACCCGGCGCTTCGCTGCCCCCGCTGCTGCTGGACGACGAGGAGGCGGTGGCGGTCACGGTCGGGCTGCACACCACGGCGGCGGACCACGAGGCTTCGCTACGCGCCCTGACCAAGGTCGAGCAGATGCTGCCGTCCCGGTTGCGACACCGGGTCACCGCGCTGAGAAGCGCGGTGGTCGCGATGCCGCCCAGGAGCGTGCCCACCGTGAAGGCGGCGGTGCTCACCGGGATCTCGGTCGCGATCCGAGCTTCCGAGGTGCTGCGTTTCGACTACGTCAGCCACAACGGGACCGAGTCCCGCCGCGGCGTCGAACCGCATCGCCTCGTCTGCTGGGGGCGGAAGTGGTACCTGGTCGGCTGGGACGTCGAACGGACGGACTGGCGCACCTTCCGGGTCGACCGGATCTCTCTGCGAACGCCCAACGGTCCCCGATTCACCCACCGAGAACCACCCGACGGCGACGTGGCGGCCTATCTGTGCAGGACGATGGGCTTCGAGATGTGGCCGCTCCGCGCCCGGTTGCGGGTGCACGCCTCCGCGACGGACGTCGCCGGACGCGTCAGCGGAATCGTGACCCCCATCGACGACCACACCTGCCTGCTGGAAATCGCCTCGGACTCGTTCGACCTTGTCGTGCTCACGGTGGGCATGCTCGACGTCGACTTCGAGGTCGAGTCACCACCGGAACTCGCCCGGCACCTTCGCAAGCTGTCCGGCCGCTTCGCCGGCGCGGTGGCCCAGGACCGATCGAGAACCCCGCCGCCCGACCGCTGAGGCTGACGCGCCGGCCGTCGGGCGCATGCGGGCGCAGGGGCGCGTGACTACGTGGCCGATCCACGTCGTCCGAGGCCGGACGGTGGCGTGCCGGAACCGAGGACGAGCTCCGCCATCGCTCGGGCGGCCAGGGCGGGGTGGGCGTCCGGACGGGTGAGGGCGTGGGCGAGCACCCCGTCGATGAGCACGAGGAGCTGGTCGGCGCCGAAGTCCGGGGCCGGGTGGCCGTGGCGGGCCAGCTCGGCGGTGAAGAGCCGGTGGAGCCCGTCCTTGTAGGCGCGGATCACCGCGTGGGCGGGGTGGGCCGGGTCGGTGAGGGCGAGCTCGGCGGCGGTGTAGCGGCAGCCGTGAAACGACGGCCGTGTGGTGATCTTCTCCAGCTCGTCGAAGACGGCGAGTACGCGCAGGCGCGGGTCGTCGCCTGCCGCGTCCATCACCTGGTGGTAGCGGGCCTCGTTGGAGGTGGTGCGCAGCATCTCGGCGATGAGCCCGTCCTTGCCGCCGAAATGCTGGTAGAGCGAGCGGCGGGCGACGTCGGCCTGTTTGAGGATCGCGTCCACGCCGACGTGCACGCCCTGGTCGTAGGTGAGGTCACGGGCGGCGTCGAGCAGTCGCTCGCGGGGCCCCGGTCTCGTCGTCACACATCCGATTCTGTCACGGCCTTGACAGTAGATCAACCGTTCTATCTAATGACTTCCGCATATACCGACCGTTCTATCCATAGGAGTGGCCATGCCCCGCGCGGGCACCCTGCCCACCGTGCTGACCGGTGTCTTCATCACGATCCTCGACTTCTTCATCGTCAACGTGGCCATCCCCACGGTCCAGCGCGACCTGCACGCCGGCGCCGCCGCCATCGAATGGGTGGTCGCCGGGTACGGCCTGGCGTACGGCTCCGGCCTCGTCCTCGGCGGGAGGCTCGGCGACATCTTCGGCCGCCGCCGGATGTTCGCCATCGGCCTGGTCCTGTTCACGCTCGCCTCGGTCGCGTGCGGCCTCGCCCCCGACGCGGCCACGCTGGTCGCCGCCCGCGTCGCCCAGGGCGCGGCGGCCGCGCTGCTCTCCCCGCAGGTGCTGGCCATCCTGCGCACCGCCTACAGCGGGCCCGCCCAGGTCAAGGCCATCAACGCCTACGCGTTGACCATGGGTCTGGCCGCGGTGTTCGGTCAGCTCGTCGGCGGAGTGCTCATCCAGGCCGACCTGTTCGGGCTCGGCTGGCGGGTCTGCTTCCTGATCAACGTGCCGATCGGGGTGGCCGCCCTGGTCATGACCGGGCGGGTGGTCCCCGAGAGCCGTCCCGGCGGTGCCGTACGGCTCGACCTCGGCGGCACCGCCCTCGTCACGCTCGCGCTGGTCGCGACCCTGCTGCCGCTGATCGAGGGCCGTGAGCAGGGCTGGCCGCTGTGGACGTGGCTGTCGTTCGCCGCGGCCGCCGCGCTCCTCCTCGCGTACGGCAGGCGGCGGCACGAGTCGCCCCTGATCGACCTGACCCTGTTCCGCGAGCGGGCGTTCACCGCCGGGCTGCTCACCCAGCTCGCCTTCACGATGGGCATGGCCGCCTATTTCCTGATTTTCGCCCTGTACGCCCAGGAGGGCAGGGGTCTCGACGCCCTCCAGGCCGGCCTGATCTTCGCGCCGATCGGCGCGGGCTACCTGGCGGGGTCACTGCTCGCGCCCCGGCTGATGGCCCGCCTCGGCCGCCAGGTGATCGCCTTCGGCGGGCTGACCAGAGCCCTCGGCCTGACCGTCCTCCTCGTCACGGTCGCCTGGGACGGGCCGGTCGGGTGGCTGGTCCCCGCGTTGCTCGTCGACGGGTTCGGCATGGGGTTGGCGTTCGCGCCGATCATGGGCACCGTCCTCGCCAGGGTCGCGCCGCACCACGCAGGGGCCGCCGCCGGAGTGCTCACGACGGCCCAGCAGGTCGGCGCGGCGCTCGGGGTCGGCATCATCGGCATCGTGTTCTACGGCGGCCTCCCGGGCGGAGTGACGCAGGCGTTCCAGCACGGGCTGGTCTATCTGATCGCCGTCACCCTGGTCATCGCGGGACTGGTCCAGCTCCTGCCGCGCGCCACGGTCACGGTCCGAGCGTGATGTGGTCCCGGCAGGCACCGTGGGCGTCGTGTCAGGGATGGGCGGGGCCTCGGTCAGGCGGCTGTCCCGTCCTCGCGGCATGGGACGGTTGAGCTCATGCGCGTGGGCATCCTGGGCCCGCTGGAGGTGACGGCGGGCGGCGAGAGCGTCGAGATCGGGGGCGCCCGGCTGCGCGTGCTCCTGGTCCGGCTCGCCGTGGGGGTGGGCCGGGTCGTCACGGTCGAGGAGCTGGCGGATGCGCTCTGGCCGCAGGAGCGGCCCGCCATCCGTCGCGGGAGCGGCTGCGGGTTCGGCTGCGAGGTGAGGACGGATACGGCAGCTGTAGATCGGGATCTCGGGGGCAGTGATCCCTGGGGGCGCCCGCGGGTATGGGAACGGCCACCAGCATCATGATCGTTTGTGACGACGAACATAGACACGGTGGCCGCAGGGGTCACGGTAGCGCACGAGCGTTGGCCGGGCTGCTTTGCGGGGCTGATGGACCGGCCGGCTGATTGCTTCCCGCGCAGAGAAACTCGGCTGACCTGCCGGAACATGATCGAGGCGATGCTCGCGGTGGAGGGCACGGCCAACTGCTGGACCCTCGGCGAGGCGATCGGGCATCGTGGCCCGCACATTCTTCGGCACTTCCTGCCGCGGGCCCGCTGGGACGAGCGCACCATCCGAATCCGTGTCGCGGCCTGGGCCATCGACCATCTCGGCACCGAGGACGTGGTGCCGGTGGTCGATGAGATCGGCGATGAGACCGGCGATGAGAAGTCATCCACCGACGCCGTCGGCGCGGCCCGCCAGTACTCCGGCACGCTGGGCGGGGTTCCCGAGGAGGTGATGTTCGCCACCAAGCCGCAGTTGCCATGCGAGATGCTCACCCATGCGCGCGAGCGTGGCGTCATCCGCGCGTGGGTGGCCGCCGATGAGGTGTACGGCGGGCGCGCCTGCCGGATGACCATCCGCGAGGTGGGCTACAGCTATGTGATCGCCGTCAAGTCCGATTCATCGGGTCCTCGTGCCGGCCCGGCCCAGGCGGAACATCGACCCTGATCACGCCCTGCACCGGTCGCACTGGCGGCGACGTCATCAACACCGGGCAACAGCCTGCCACCGACGGTGGAACGAGGTCACAGCGGTATCCGTCACATGACCGCCGACACCCGCCACATCAGAACTCTCGATTACGGACACGATAGTCGTTCTCCCCCCGAAGAAGTGGGTGTCCCCACAGGGGACTTGCTTCCCTCTAGATCACTCCTTACACACTTGGAGAGATACCCTCGGGCGCCATCTGGCCCGCTTCAGCGAATGAGGGGCCCTGCCGTACCCGCCTGGGTGGGGGAGTACGGCAATGTACGGCGGCCGTCTATGCGATGGAGCCGGTCCAGAGGTTGCTGGCGGTGTTGTAGACCTCTGCCACCTGGCCGTCGAAGTACGGGGAGACGCCGGTGTCGTAGCGGTTGTCGCCGTCGGTGTCGGAGACGCTGATCGTGATGCCGGTGAGGTAGCCGATGCGGAGGTCGCTGCTGTAGCGGGACAGCCAGGAGGAGCCGAGGGAGCCTTCACCGGTGAACGGGGAGTCGACGCCGATGGGCTGGTCGGAGGGGAGGTCGGAGAGCGTCATGGTGAATGTCGATCCGGTGGACGATTCGAGGGTCTGGCCTGTGTAGGGCTGGGTTCCGTCGGGGTTGGGGCCGGCCGGGTAGCCGAAGACGTCCACCGAGGAGGCCGTCCTCTGGTTCCAGATGAAGCCCTGCCCGCCGACGTTGTCGACCAGCCTCCCGGTGTTGGTCAGCTCGCCGGCGGAGGACGAGACGACGCCGCCGTACACGTTCACGAAGGCGAAGTCGCGGTCGTAGTCCGTGGACGCGTAGAAGTCGAAATGGGTGACGGCCTGCTTTCCGACGTACAGGCCCCACGGGGTCGTGCCCTCGGAGTAGCCGGGAACGAAGGCCCACTTGTCGAGCGTGGTGCGACCGCTCTGGGTGTCGTACACGCAGTGACCGGCCGTGGCGACGACGTTGCGGTACTTCGACTGCATGGCGGTGCCCGTGCACCAGTGCGGCTGACCGTCGGCACCGACGAAGAACACCTTGCCCAAGGTCATGGGCGGTTGCCCCTCCTCTGAGAGCGGGCTCGGCACCGGCGCGACTACGCCGGGCTTGCCGTCCAGGACTACGTCGGTGGACCCGCGTTCTCCGTGGACCACGGTCTGCACGGCGTAGGGTGTGGCGTTCTTCAGGTTGGCGGCCCCGTCGGCGAGCCAGAACGCCGCGACCTGCTGAGCTGCAGTCACAGTGGAGGCCAGGGGGTCTGCCACCCAGCTCGAGGCCTGAGCCGGTGCGGAGACGACAGTGGAGCCCAGCAGACCCAAGCCGATGCCTAACGCGATCAGTGTGCGCCTCATAACAGATCTTCCCGTCCAGTCATAGGGCGTCCTTCATTGCCCCCGCCAGCATGGAAAATCGGCCTGGCTGATGAGCCCGGCCGACCAGAAGGAAGATCGTAACGCTTGCGAGATGTCCCGTAAAGAAACGATTAAGAGCGCCCGGCAATAGGGATCACTTCAGTCGCTTGGTCGTCGGGCGGGTGTCCCAGCGGTAACGCTTGCGGGCGCGTTGGATGAGTTGACGTATGGTGACGAGCGCGGCGGACAGGTACAGGTAGAAGTCCACCACACGTGGCCATCGTGGTGGACGCTCATCGTCATCGAAGTGCCACCACTCCTGTGTCGGTGCGGATGTAGAGGATTCCGTCGCCCGGCAGGACGGCCTGAGCGTCCTCGTCGAAGAAACTCTCGTCTTCCTGCGCCATCAGGACCTCATCGTAGACGTTGCCGATTGGATGGCCTGTCTCTACGGTCCAGCGGGCTTCACCGCTGCCGGTGCCGAACGCGCGGACCACACCGGACCTGTCGGCGATGTAGACCGCCCTCCCGGTGACAACGGGCGAGCTCACCACGTGCGGCTGTTCCAGCGGCCGCGCCGGGGTGAGCGGCGCCGACCACCGCAGATCGCCGGAGACACTGTCGATGGCCTGAAGATGCTTGTCCTCGCCGAAGGACCCAGGCGTCTGCGTGTCGAGAACAAAGACCATGCCGTCGGCCACGGCCAGGATCCGGTCGCCGCTCATCCGGGCCTTCGGCCGGTGCGAGCGGCGGTATTCGCCCGTCCTCGGGTCCATGCCCACAATGGCGTCGTCCACCTGCATCCACACCAAGCCCCCGGCGACCACCGGATGCGCGTGGGCGAACCCTGCGTTCTCCTCCCACCCGCCGCACTCGAACAGCACCTCGCCCGTCGATGGGTCGAATCCGACGATTCCGGACTGCTCGGAGCCGCTCCCCATGCCGAGCGTCGCGTAGGCGGTACCGTCAGGACCAAACGTCAGGCAAGCCCGCAGCCAGCCGTCGGATTCCACGCCGGTCTCGCGCCGTGCGCCCCGCCAGATCTCTGTCAGGTCCGGCAGCCGCAACGCCCGGGCCCCGGCCTCGACCTCGTGGATCAGGAGCAGGTCACCGGCGACGGTCGGTGTTCCTCCCCGCTCGATGGTGTGCACGACCTCTCCGGAACGTAGGTCGTGCACGTAGATCCAACGCGACGTCCGCCATTCCTCCACGAACACCCACGGCCCCCAGACCGCGGGGGTGGTAATGACGTAGACCAGCACGAAGATGATCGGCTGCAGCGTCACGTCGAGGAGCTGCTCGGGGGTGCGCAGGGTCTTGGCGTAGCTTCTCCTGAAGAGCGCGAGGCTGTGCCGTACGAGCCCGAAGGGACGTTCCGGGACGGGGCCGGTGCCTGCGCGCGTTCCGCGGTGAGCGTCATGCCGCCGCCTCCTGTCCGGTGTGGCGCCCGGTGAGCGTGAAGAAGACCTCGTCCAGGCTGGGCAGCCGGAGGATGAGTTCGGTGACCGCGATCCGTTCCTGGTCGAGCCGCCGCACGATCTCGGTGAACACGGCGTCCCCCTCGACGGGAACGGTGCCCCGCCGGGCGGCCAGATCGATCCCGGCGAGGGCGGTCGTCTTCCCGTAGCGTTTGACCAGCCCCTCTGCCTCGAAGGCAAGGGCCATGATGTCCTCCTCGGTGGTGGTGTCCTTCCACCACGCACCCTGGCCCGCCCGCATGTCAGGGACGGCACAGATCCATGTCAGCCGCCTGCCCGGCATGACACGGCCGCCGTCGGCCGGATGTGATGTTTTCGCTGAAGATAACACCTCGAGGACAGCGCCGCACGAACGGGACAAAAGCCCGCGATGCCTCTCTGTGCAGCCTTGGCCTGGTGGAGAGCCGGGGTCCACCGAGAGTCTCAGGGCGGCCCGCGTGCAGTTTATAACATGATATCTGTTGTTTTTATCAGACTCTTGACACTCAAAGGCTCTCCAGTGTTGTGTTTTTCACATAGGCACCCTCTCGCCGGTGAAACTCAGCGAGACGTCGCCCTGCAACGGGAAGAGCCAAGGAGCACGCATTGACATCCATCCCTCCCCGGAGGGAGGGGATTCCCACGGTCATCCGTGAGGCTTCCTGCTTCACCGCCGGTCGCCCGCCAGGAGGAATCTCCCTTGAGGTCTTACCCCGGCTCCACAGGCGTTTCACCTCTCCGCCGGCCCGGCGGCGAGGGCGTTGCCGATCACGCAGGCAGTGGCTTGGTTATCGCCACCGTCGAACATTTTACCGAATCGCGCGGTGCCGTGCCGCGTTTCCTCCCCCTGCCTGGGGGCGGGGTATCCACGCTCAAGGAGATTTGATGAAGACGGTCCCCTCACGTGCATTGCTGGTCACGGCCGCGGTGGCGGCGATAGCGACGGCAGCCGCCTGCTCGTCCGCCACGACGCCGGCGGGGTCGGGGGGAGGCGCCCAGAACGCGAAGGTCGCGTTCCTCATGCCGGACATCGCCTCGACGAGGTACGAGCTGTACGACGCGCCGCTGTTCAAGGCGGAGATGAGGAAGCTCTGCCCGAGCTGCGAGGTGCTGTACCAGAACGCCGGCTCCGATGCGGCGAAGCAGCAGCAGCAGGCCGACTCCGTCCTCGCCCAGGGTGTCAAGGCGATCGTCATCGACCCCGTCGACTCGGCGGCGGCCGCCACCATCGTCAAGTCGGCGCAGGCGCAGAAGGTTCCGGTCATCGCCTACGACCGGCCCATCCCGGCCGCCAAGGCCGACTACTACGTCTCGTTCGACAACGAGAAGATCGGTTCCCTGATCGCCCAGTCGCTCGTCGACCGCCTCAAGGAGAACGACGCCAAGGGCGGGATCCTCGTGGTCAACGGCTCACCCACGGACGCGGCGGCCGGACTGATCAAGAAGGGCATTCACAGCGCCGTCGACTCCAGCGGCCTGAAGCTGCTGGCCGAGTACGACACCCCGGGCTGGCAGCCGAGCAAGGCGCAGGAGTGGGTCAGCGGCCAGATCGCCCAGTTCCCCGGCCAGATCGCCGGTGTGGTCGCCGCCAACGACGGCACCGGGGGCGGCGCGATCTCCGCGTTCAAGGCCGCCGACACGCCGGTCCCCCCGATCAGTGGCAACGACGCCGAACTCGCCGCGATCCAGCGGATCGTCGCCGGCGACCAGTACAACACGATCTCCAAGCCCATCAGCATCGTCGCCGAGGCGGCGGCCGAGATCGCCAACGAGTTCGCCCAGGGGAAGACGCCCGCCGCGAAGACCACGCTCTTCGACACGCCCTCGCAGCTCTTCACCCCGACGGTGGTCACGCAGAAGAACCTGGCCGAGGAAGTGCTCGGGCCGGACGGGCCGTTCAAGGCCGCGGACGTCTGCACCCCGGCGTACAAGGCGGCCTGCGACAAGCTCGGGATCAAGTAGGACCGCCATGCCTCCATCCACGACCGACCCCATTCTGTCCCTGCGCGGCATCACCAAGTCCTTCGGGGCGGTGGCCGCGCTCACCGACATCGACCTCGACGTCGTCTCCGGCCAGGTCCTCGCCGTCGTCGGCGACAACGGCGCGGGGAAATCGACCCTGGTCAAGGTCCTGTCCGGTGTCCACACCCCCGACTCCGGGACCATCACCTTCGAGTCCGGGCAGATCGAGATCTCCAGCCCGGCGGACGCCCATCGGCTCGGCATCGCGACGGTCTTTCAGGACCTGGCCCTGTGCGAGAACCTCAACGTGATCGAGAACCTCTTCCTCGGGCATGAGGTCCGCGCGCTGCGCCTGGACGACGTGGCGATGGAGGTGCGCTCCTGGGAGCTGCTCCGCCAGCTCTCGGCCAAGATCCCGTCGGTGCGTGTCCCGGTCGCCTCGCTCTCGGGGGGCCAGCGGCAGACCGTCGCGATCGCCAGGTCCCTGCTCGCCGACCCCAAGGTGGTCATCCTCGACGAGCCGACCGCGGCCCTGGGCGTGGCGCAGACGGCCGAGGTCCTCAACCTGATCGAGCGGCTGCGCGACCACGGCCTGGGCGTGATCATGATCAGTCACAACATGGCCGACGTGAAGGCGGTCGCCGACAAGGTGGGCGTGCTCCGGCTGGGTCGCAACAACGGGATCTTCGACGTCGACGACGTCTCACCCGAGGACATCATCGCGGCGATCACCGGCGCGAGGGACAACGTGGTGGCGCAGCGTTCCGCGCGCCACCGGCAACCGGCGCCGACGTCCGCCGAGGAGGGATCCCACCCGTGACCACCGTCGACACCCCCACGGATCTGCAGGACGAGCGGCTGCGAGGCCGTACCGGCATACGCGGCGCGATCCCCCTCCTGGTCGACCGGGTCCGGAGCGGCGACCTCGGAGTCCTTCCCGTCGTCGCCGGGCTGGTCGTCATCTGGACCGTGCTGCAGGTCCTCAATCCCATCTTTCTGTCCAGCCCCAACCTGGTGAACCTCACGCTGGAGTGCGTGCCCGTGGGCATCATCGCCCTGGGCGTCGTGTGCATGCTGCTCGTGGGCGAGATCGACCTGTCCGTCGGCTCCGTCAGCGGCCTGTCGTCCGCGACCATGGCGGTGCTCTTCGTGGACCGCGGGCTTCCGGCCTGGGTGGCCGTCCTGGCCGCCGTGCTCCTGGGATGCGCGATGGGCTGGATCTACGGGCAGATCTTCAATCGGTTCGGGGTGCCGAGCTTCGTCATCACCCTGGCCGGACTGCTGGGCCTGCTCGGCGTGCAGCTCTACGTGCTCGGCGCGAAGGGCTCGATCAACCTGCCGTTCGACTCGGGGCTGGTGACCTTCGCCCAACTGGCCTTCGTGCCGCCGTGGCTGTCCTACGTCCTCGTCGTGCTGGCCGCGGCTGGACTGTTCGCCAGCGGATACGCCCACGCCCGGGCACGCCGGCGGGCGTCCCTGTCCGCAGTGTCGACGCGGTTCCTCCTCGTGCGCAGTACGGCGCTGCTGGCCGGACTCGGCCTGGTCGTGTACTACCTCAACCAGACACGGGGCGTCGGCTGGATGTTCGTCCTCTTCCTGGTGCTGGTCCTGGCGATGCACTACATGCTGGCGCGGACGAAGTTCGGCAAGTCGATCTACGCCGTCGGCGGCAACGCGGAGGCGGCTCGCCGGGCCGGCATCAACGTGAAGGCCGTCTACACCTCCGCCTTCGTCCTGTGCACCACGCTCGCCGCCGTCGGCGGCGTCTTGGCGGCGGCCAGGCTGGCGGCGGTCAACCAGAGCAGCGGCGCCGGGGACGTCAACCTCAACGCGATCGCCGCGGCGGTCATCGGCGGGACGAGCCTCTTCGGAGGCCGGGGCACCGCCTTCGCCGCGCTGCTGGGCATCGTGGTGATCCAGTCCATCTCCAGCGGGCTGACCCTGCTCAACCTCGACTCGTCCTTCAGATTCATGGTCACCGGCGCGGTCCTGCTGCTCGCCGTGGCTCTGGACTCCGTGGCGCGCAGATCGAGGGTGTCCCACGGCAGGGCGTAGCCGTCCACGGGGGCGTGCTCCGGGACGGCGCGCCGGAGCACGCCCCGAGGACGCCGGCCCTCGGGACGGAACGCGGCGAATGACCGGGCTCCGGGTTGCTCGGGCCGTACGGAGCGCGCTCGCGCTGGTGCTGATCGGGGGCGCGGCGGCGGCCGGCTCCCCGGTGATGGGCGAGGTCGTCTATTGCTCCTCCCTGTCCACGGGCAACGTGATGTCGATGAGCTGCGTCGACGCGCAGGGGAAACCGGCCCCGGAGACCGAGGCGGGGATCCGCGCCCGAATCCTCACCCCGGGCCAGGCGCGTGCCGCCGGTTGCGAGCCCGTGGAATGGGACGACGGCTCGCGGCCGTCCGCCGACGACCTGTACGCCTCGCTGCTCCGCCATGACGGGGCCGACGGCAACTGGGGCGCCGGGTTCCAGCTGCCGATGTCGCAGGGGCTGTCGGATCTGGACGACATCTTCACCATGAGGTCCTACAACTGCCGTGATCTCGTGATGGAGGGACCACCCGAGGCGGCCGATCCAGAACACGGGAGATGGCACGGGAGCCTGCTGCCCTTCGCCGCGACGGGGAAGGGGAGGGAGTTGTTCATCGACCCCCGGACCGGCCGTGTCGGTGAGTCCACGTGGAACGAGAACCTCCGCTACGACGGCCCGATGGGCTGGCCCTCCTACCTCGCCCTGCTGGAGGCCGTGGCCGATTCGATGGAGAAGGGCACGGCCCTGCGCGACTGGTACCCGGCCGTCACATCGGGCTGCGAGCTGCGCTGGGCCGATGAGCCCGCGGACCTGGCCCCGAGTGGCTGCGCCGGTGCCCCCCGCCCGTCACCGACACCGACACCGACCGCCGAACCGACACCGGAGAGGCTCACTCCCGCGCAGGCCCGCGCCAGCGGATGCCGTCCGGCGCGGCGCCCGCCCGTCGTGCGGAGTCCTGATCCGGCGGTCGCCTCCCGGACGGACGCCGTGTGGCGGCGTATCGAGCGCTGGCTGGCGCGCAGAGCTCCCGCCACCTATCGGACGCTGCAGCCCCCGGCGCGTGTCCGCGTCATCGCCAAGGCGGAGGCGGCCATGGGACGGCCACCTGATCCCGTTCGCGGACGCTGGAGGGAGACGTCGCCTGGCCGTCCTATCTCGCCCTGCTCAGGGCGACCGCGGAATCCCTGGAGACCGGCAGGCCGATCCGCGGCTGGCGGCCGAGGGTGAGGAAGGGAACGCTGGACTGGGAGTCGACACGGTGAAGGGCGGGGCCCACCGGTGAGCGGTCCGGCGGGAGGCCGGTGGTTACCATCAAGACTGTGGCCGCTCGGGGGATCGCCGTCACACGGGGCAACCACGGTCCGCGGCCACGACACCTGCGAGACCATCGAGGAGACTCCGATGGACGGATCCAGACTCCAGGAGCTCGTGGACCGGGTCGTGCTGGACATGGGGGCCGCGTTCGGAGCGGCGACGGTCGTCCTCGGCGATCGGCTCGGCCTGTGGAAGGCCATGGCCGGGGCGGGACCACTCGGCGCCGGTGAGCTGGCCCGGCGCACCGGCACCCGGGAGCGGCTCGTCACCGAGTGGCTCGCCGCCCAGGCCGCCGCGGGATACGTCTCCTATTCCCCTGAGGGGGGCGTCGACGAGAGCGGCACGTACACGCTGACCGAGGAGCAGGCGACGGTGTTCGCCGACGGCTCCAGCCCGGTCTTCATGACAGGGCTCGCCGAATTGATCTCGTCGGTCTATCGCGACGAGGCCAAGCTCGTGGACGCGTACCGGGGCGGCAAGGCCCTGGCCTGGGGCGACCACGACCCGGCGCTGTTCAACGGCACCGAACGGTTCTTCCGCCCCGGATACGCAGCCAACCTGCCGGGCGACTGGATCCCCGCACTCGACGGGGTGCGGGACAGGCTGGTCGCCGGAGCCCGGGTGGCCGACGTCGGCTGCGGGCACGGCGCCTCGACCCTGGTACTGGCCCAGGCCTATCCGGCGGCGCGCCTCACCGGCATCGACTCCCACGGGCCCTCGATCGCGCGGGCCCGCGAGCTGGCCGTACAGGCCGGGGTGACGGACCGGGTGACCTTCGAGACGGCCTGCGCCGACGACTACCCCGGCACCGGCTACGACCTGGTCTGCCTGTTCGACTGCCTGCACGACATGGGAGATCCCGTCGGCGCCCTGCGGCACGTCCACACGACCCTCGCCCCTGACGGCACCGTGCTGCTGGTCGAGCCGTTCGCGCACGGCCGGTTGCCGGACGACCTCACCCCGGTGGGCCGGCTCTTCTTCAACGCCTCCGCCACGATCTGCGTGCCCGGCGCGCTCTCCCAGGGGGCGACCGGGGCGCTGGGTGCCCAGGCCGGGCGGGAGCGGTTGTTCGACGTGGCCCGGGAGGCGGGTTTCACCCGGATGCGCCAGGCGACCGCCACCCCGTTCAACCTGGTGCTGGAGCTGAAACCCTAGCGGGCGGGCCGAGCTCGCCGTTCCACGTCGGTCGCCCGCCGAGCTGGGGCATGAGCAGGACCGGTACGCTGAACATCAGCATGGCCAGTCCCGTCCCCTGCGCAGCGGCGCCGTTGACGCCCTGGAGGTAGGTGGGCAGGTCACCATGCCGGCGGGCCCGGCCGCGACGGAGAGGCCGGCCAGGGCCCAGGCTCTGAAGACATTGCGTGAGACCGCGTCTGCTCCCTGGTCACTCGTGTCATGACCCAAGAGGACGCGCCGCCGTCCTAGCCGTCCCGGCGCCCGTCCGTGCCGGAGAGGACGAACCGCCGGCCCAAGGGGCGCCAGGCCACGGCCGTGAGCACGGCCATCACCGCCGCCGACACCCAGAAGGGTCCGGCGATGCCGAGCCAGCGGGCGATGGGCCCGCCGACCAGGGCGCCCAGCGCCGAACCGCCGACGGCGAACATCATGTACACGCTCTGCACCCGGCCACGCAGCGCGTCGGGCACGGTCCGCTGGCGCAGCGTCACGCTGACCGCGCCGAAGACCGATCCGTGGACGCCGAAGGCGAGCAGGACGGGCCCGGCGACCCACACCGTGGTGGCGAGCGCCAGCCCGACGTGCGTCAGCGTCTCGATGACCAGGCCGGCCTGGAGCAGCAGCGAGCCGGAGAATCTTCTCTGGAGCCGAGGGGCGATCATCGCACCGGCGAGCGAGCCGGCCGCGGACGCGCTGATGAGGAGGCCGTAGCCGTACTCGTCGAGGCCGAGGCGCTCACGGCTGTAGAGGACGAGGATCGAGAAGCCGGCGATGAGCGTGACGTTCATCAGGCACAGGGCGAGCGTGAGCATCCGGAGCGCGGAGTGGTTCCAGAGCCAGCGCATGCCCTCGCCGATGTCGGCGCGCACGGACCGCCGCTCGGCCGGAGCGGCCTGCCGTACGCCGCGCAGGGTGGAGATCAGTACGGCGGCCAGCGCGAACGTCACGGCGTTGATCCCGAACGGCAGTGCCGCCGCCACCACGAACAGGGCGGCGCCCAGCGGCGGCGCGGCGAACTGGTTGACCGCGAAGAACACGGTGTGCATGCGCGCGTTGGCGCGGGGGAGATCCTCCGACTTCACGACCATCGGGACGAGCGTGCCCGAGGCGTTGTCGCCGAGGGTCTCGCACGTGCCGAGCAGGAACCCGGCGGCGTAGATGACCGGGATCGTCGCCACGTCCCGCCACACCGCCAGCGCCAGCACACCCACGATCAGACCGCGGAGCACGTTGACCACCACGATCAGCCGACGGCGGTCGAGGCGGTCCACGAAGACACCGCTGACCAACGAGAACAACACCCAGGGCAGTTGCTGGACGAACACGGCCAGGCCGACCAGCACCGGGTCGTCGGTGACCGAGGCGACGAGCAACGGCGCGGCGGCCGCCGCTATGCCGTCGCCGACGTTGGAGACGGCGGTGGCCGCCCACAACGTGTTGAAGTTCCTGCCGAGTCCTGCCACCTTCTGCGCTCCTGTCGCCTGGATGCGTAGAAGTATGGCGTGCTGAGATGCGGTGAAGCAGGACAGGAAGAACGAAATACGCAGATTTGCGTAGGCGATTCGCTCTCAGCCGAGTCCGGAAAACCTGTGGCCGCGCGCCGCGCCTCTTCCCGGCCTCGGTAGCGTGTGACGGCCCGGAGCCCGTCCGGGAACCGCGCCGCCGATCGGCCGGATCGCCGAATCCACGAGGAGTCTCGTCCATGACCGGGTTCACGCTTCCCGACGGTGATTACGGTGTCCCCGGTTCGCTGGCCCGGGTGCTGGCCGACGTCGCGGCCGAGCGGGTCGCTCAGGACGCCATGTGGGGGTGGCAGGAGCATCCGGACGGCACCGGGCCGGAGCGTACGGCGGCGGCGGACCGGGCCAAGCGTGATCTGGAGGAGGCGAAGGCCGGGGAAGGGGTGACCTGGCGGCACATCCTGCACGAGGAGGTGCTGGAGGCGTTCGCCGAGGACGACCCGGAGGCGTTGCGCGCGGAGCTGGTTCAGGCGGCGGCGGTCGCGGTCAAGTGGATCCAGGCCCTGGACCAGCGCGCCGATCCCGGGCCGGCCGCCATCGACCACTCCTCCCGTCCCGCTGATCCCGGCCCCATCGCCACCGGCCGTTCCCGTCCCGCCGAGGTGGCGCCTTCCCGTCCGGCGGCCGGAGATCGGTTCCGGGCCGTTGTCGACGTGCACGTGCTTCTCGTCCGCGACGGTGCGGTGCTGCTCGCCCGCCGGGCGAACACCGGGTACGGCGACGGCCGCTGGCATCTGCCCAGCGGACATCTGGAGGAGGGCGAGAACGTGACCGAGGCGGCGATCAGGGAGGCCCGCGAGGAGGTCGGCGTGACGATCGCCCCGGAGCGTCTTGTCTTCGCCCACGTGATGCACCGCGCGCCGGACCGGGTCGGGCTGTTCTTCACCGTGGAGCGCTGGGACGGCGAGCCGTACAACGCCGAGCCGCACAAGTGCTCGGAGATCGGCTGGTGGCCGCTGGACGGGTTGCCGCCGGACACGATCGACTACCCCGCGGCGGCTGTCCGGGCCATCGTCGCCGGCCGGGGCCTCGCGTTGCACGGCTGGCCGCAGAGCGGCTCTCTCCGGTGAAGAAGGCCGGGCCGCGCACTGTCCTGTTTAAGCTTGGTGGCCGTGACGAAACTGAGCAAGGCGGAACTGGACGCGTTGGTCGAAGAGGCCACCGTCGACGCCTACGACGAAGACGAGCAGCTTGCCGGGTTCCACGTCATGATTGCCGACAACCTGGCGCTGCCGTTCCAGACGACCGTCCTGGGGGCGGAGGTCACCGTAAAGGAGATTGATCTGTTCTGCGGGAGCGGGATCGTCGCGATCTGCGCTCGCGGGTCACATCGGCAGGCGATCGGCATCCTCGACCTTCCGCTGCCGACTCCGCGCCCCGAAGGCTCGGAGTGGATCGACGCCTACCGGCACTGGGAGTCCTGACGATGAGCGAATACCAGTACTACCAGTTTCTGGCGGTGGACCGTCCCCTGGACGCCCGTCAGCAGGCCGAGGTCCGTGCGCTGTCCACCCGGGCCCGGATCACCGCGACCAGCTTCACCAACGAATACCACTGGGGAGACTTCCGCGGTGATCCGCGCCGGATGATGGAGCGCTACTACGACGCCCATCTGTATCTGGCCAACTGGGGCACTCATCGGGTGATGCTCCGGCTGCCGCGAACGCTCCTCGACATGGACGTCGCCGAGCAGTACTGCGCCGGAGACCAGGTGACGGCATGGGTTGCGGGCGAGCATCTCATCCTTGACCTGACCAGCGAAGACGAGTCGGGCGAATGGGATGAGTACGCGGAGGACTCCCTGTCGGCCATCATCGGTGTCCGGGCCGAACTCGGCGCCGGGGATCTGCGACCTCTCTACCTGGCCTGGCTGTCGGCCTTCGGTGCGTGGGAGCGTGATGAGGACGCCTTCGACTACGCCGATGAGGACGGACTCGAACCTCCGGTGCCGGCGGGGCTGGGGTCGTTGAGCGCGGGGCAGCAGGCCTTGGCCGATTTCCTCCGCATCGACGCTGATCTGCTCGCTGTCGCTGCCGAGGCGAGTCCGGCGCCGGCCGCCGTGCGAGACGATCCGCGCGAGCTGGCCACGTGGATCGCGGGCCTGACCGAGGCGGATAAGGCTGAACTGTTGCTGCGGGTCGTCGGGGACCAGGCGGCTCAGGTCCGGGCGGAACTGCTGCGCCGGTTCCGCGGCGAACCCAAGAACGACTACGGTGATCTTCCCCGGCGTAGCGTGGCCGAGCTGCTGGATGCCGCGGCGGAACGCCGCCAGGAGCGCGAACGCCGTGCCGCGGTCAGGCGGGCCGAGGAGGAGGCCCGTCGCGAACGGGAGCGGGCCCTGGCCCGGGAGAAGCGGCTGGAAGCGCTGGCCCGGGATGAGGACGGAGCGTGGCTGCGCGTCGAAACGATGATCGGCACCAAGAAGGCGGGCGAGTACGACGCGGCCGTCGAGCTGCTCAAGGACCTGCGGACCGTCGCCCAGCGTGCCGACCGTCTCGACGGGTTCACGCGGCGCTTCACGCTCCTGCGGCAGGAGCATCTGCGTAAGCCCAGCCTCATGGCGCGTTTCGACCACGCCGGGCTCGCCGATCCGCCTACCGGCTGACGAGGAGTCGGCGGCGTCGGCTGACGACGGCCGAGGTAGATCAACCGACGAGCGGCGGCGTCGATGCTCGCGGGCGGCTCGGCCCGGTTACCGTGGGAGAGGTGGATGAGAACCGGGCACGGCGGGTCGTCGACACGTTGCGCGAGCGCGGCATAGACGCTCACCTGGCGAGAGTCGGCGTATATCAGTTCGGGGTGCGCGTGTTGCTGCCCGGCGGGCGCGAGGCGGACTGGGACACCGACGGCACCGCGGGCCTCGAAGCCCAGGTGATGCGGAACGGGATGCTGGTCGGCTTCGTCCCCGTGGTCGAGGGGTCGGAGGACTTCGACGAGGAGCAGGTCGTCGACGCCATCGCGCGGACCGACTACGACCGGCCCATCGCCCGGCAGCGCGCGGTGGCGCCGCCGCCGGCCGAGCCCCTGCCCCGCCTGGGCGGGCTCTTCCGCCGCTTCCTCGACGGCTTCCGCTACCGGTGACGGAGGAGGGGCCATGTCGATGCGGCCGGTGGACATGCGTCTCCATCGCGCCTCGAGCGGAGACTCCGAGTGGCTTCAGGCGGTTCTCGACCGGGTCGGCCGTGGCTCCGGGTCACGGGCCGGCCTCGAGCCGGACGGCATGCTCGCTCTCCGGCGGGAGTGGGGGCGGTGAATATGACCGGAGGCGCTTCTCCCGAAGATCTCGTCCGGGCCATCCGGGCGGCGGGCGCCCGCGATGAGCGTCTGCTCGAGGCCGTACGGGCGACGCCGCGAGCGGGATTCGTCCCCGCGGACCAGGTCGTGGTCGCCTACGAGGACGAGCCCATCCCCATCGGGCACGGGCAGGTGACCACGCAGCCTTCGCTGTCGGCAAGGATGATCGAAGGCCTCGGTGTCGCCGGGGGCGACCATGTGCTGGAGATCGGCACCGGCCTCGGCTTCCAGACCGCGCTGCTCGCTCGCCTGGCCGCCGATGTCGTGACCATCGAGCGGTGGCCGGATCTGGCCCGGCAGGCACGGTGGAATCTCGCCCGGCACGGGGTCGGCAATGTCGAGTTGCTCATCGGGGACGGCAGCCGCGGTGTGCCGGATCACGCTCCGTACGACGGCATCCTCGTGTCGGCCGCGTTCCCCGAGGTCCCCCCGCCGCTGGTCGAACAGCTCCGGCTCGGCGGCCATCTCGTGCAGCCGATCGGATCGGGCGGGCAGGAGGAGGTCGTACTGTTCCAGCGCACCGTGACCGGGCTGGAGCGTCGGCAGGTCCTCACACTGGCCAGGTTCGTCCGCCTCCACGGACGGTACGGCTTCCCGGACTGAGAGCGTCGGTCGACCGGGACCATGCGAGAGGCCAATGCCGGAGGGCGGCCTCCGTACCCCGGGCGTGATGCCGCAAGGCCGGGGCGCGGATGGAAGCGATCCCCGGCCCCGCGTGCGAGCGGCGCCGGACCGGCCGGTCAGAGCCAGAAGGTGTCGTGGCGGAATTGAACTCCTCTCCGGCCCTCAGGCCGGGGAGGAGTTCAATCGGTCAGTACCTCCACCGTGCCGCGCTCGCCGTCCACCCGGATGCGGTCGCCGTCGCGTAGCCGCATGGTCGCGTTGCCGGTGCCGACCACGGCCGGGATGCCGAGCTCACGCGCGACGATCGAGGCATGGGAGAGGGGCGCGCCCATGTCGGTGACGACGGCGGCGGCGCGGGGGAACATCGGGGTCCAGCCGATGTTGGTCAGCGTCGTCACCAGGATCTCCCCGGGGGCGAGCCTGTCGCCGTCCTCGGGACCGGCGATGACGCGGGCGATGCCCTCGACGACGCCGGGCGCGCCGGGGAAACCGGCCACCGTTTCGCTCACCGGGGCGCTGCCGCCCCGGGCGTCGAAGATGTCGCCGCGCCGGTCGGGATCGGCGGCCCAGCGGACCGGGTCGAAACGGCCGACGATCAGCGTGGGATAGGCGGGCAGGGCCGCGTAACGCTCGTGGGTGGCCCGTCGGACCGCCACCTGTGCGAGCGGGGTGCCGTCGCCGCGCAGGACGGCGAGGATCTCCTGGATCGACAGGAAGAACAGGTCGTCACCGTGCGCGGTGAGTTCCCCGGCCCGCTGGACGAAGGCGCGCAGCGCCCAGAAGGCCCGGATCACCTCCGAGCGGGTGTCCTCCCGGTCGCGGACGATCGCGTTCCACCGCCGCACCTGCTCGCGTGTCTTCGCCGCCTTGCCGGGATGACGCCGCTCGAACCGCTCCCAGGCCGCCTCGCCGGCCTTCCGCTGATGGGAGAGCAGCGCGTCCGCCTGGTGCAGGGGGTCGGTCATGGCCGCGAGCTGCGCGTCGATCCACTCCGGGTCCTCGCCGGGGCGGGGGAGGGAGACCTCGAACTCGTGCGCGCCGCGGTGCCCGTAGGTGCGGGCGAACGTCTCCCGGTCGATCTCACCCTTCGCGAGCTTCCCCAGGCCGACGATCGGCCCGAGGCTGGCCAGCTCCCCGTCGGCGTTGGCCCCGGTGAGCATGGCCTCGGCGTCGGTCTCGCCCGCCAGCTTGCGCAACCTGTCACGGGTCATGACCAGGGCGGCGCCGCCCTGCCGTCCGGCGGCCTCCAGCATCTGGCAGGCCTCGACGAAGTGCGGCAGCAGCTCCCGCTCCCACAGCGTGGTCAGCTCGTCCGTCGTCGTGGCCGTGGCGGCCCGCTCGCGCAGCGTCGTGCACCGCCGCTGTGCGGTGGCGAGGAAGCCGGGCATCTTCGCGGCGTTGGCCGCCACCCGCCTGCGCAGGGTGAAGACGAGCGGCAGCACGCTCTTGACGATCTGCCAGCGTGAGGTGGGCAGCAGCGGCACGTCCAGGCCGGGCGGGAGCTTGCCGAAGACCTGCTCGATCGCGCCGAGCCTGCTCCCCATGCCCATCGCCCTGGCAATCGAGAACGCGATGCTCAGGTTCATGTAGAAGCGGCCGCCGATGTTGCCGACCAGGCTGAAGCCGGGCATGGTGGAGGTGGACATGGCCTCACGGATGAAGATCTGGACGAGCGACCAGGTGCAGGGGGTCATCACGTCGGGGATGGCCTCGCCGAGGTTCGCGCCGGTCCACAGGCAGTCGCCGGTCAGGCTGTCGTTCCACTCCTCGACCTGCTGTCTGAGCCGGGTGATCGGGCGGGCCTGCACGATGGAGAAGGTCCCGTCGTGGACGGCCCACTCGACGTCCATGGCCGTGCCGTACAGTTCCTCGATCTCCATGCCGAGCCGCGCGAGCCGTACGGCCTGCGCCCGGTCGAGCACGGGACGGCGGCGCAGTTCCTCGGGCACCGGTTCCTCGTGCGTGCCGCCGGGCGTGCGGACCGTCATGACGGTCTTGTCGCCCACGTGCTCATCGACGACCTCGCCGCCGGCCTTGCCGATCACGACGGTGTCGGGCGTCACCTGCCCGCCGACGACGGCCTCGCCGAGGCCCCAGGAGGCGTTGATCACGACGCGGTCGCGCGCGCCGGTGACCGGGTCCGCGGTGAACAGGACGCCCGCCGCATCGGCGGGCACCAGCTCCTGGACGACCACCGCCAGCGCCACCTCGTCGTGCGGCACGCCGTTCCCGGTCCGGTAGGCGATGGCGCGCGCGGTCCAGAGCGAGGCCCAGCAGCGCCTGACCGCGTCCAGCAGGGCGTCGCCGCGGATGTTGAGATAGGTGTCCTGCTGCCCGGCGAACGACATGTCGGGAAGGTCCTCGGCGGTGGCGGACGACCGCACGGCGACCGGCACGTCGTCGCCGAGCCTGGCGTAGGCGGCGAGGATCTCCTCGGCGGTCTCCTGTGGCATCTCGCGCCCGGCGAACAGCGCCGCGATCCGCTGGGCGGCCTGCTCGGGGAGCGTGTCCGACACGGCCCGCATGATCTCGTCGTGCAGCCCGCCCGCGTGGACGAAGTCCCGGTAGGCGCCGGTGGTGACGTGGAAGCCGCCGGGGACCGGCAGGCCCGCGCGCGCCAGCCGGGCCAGCGAGGCGCCCTTTCCGCCTGCCAGGGCGAGATCGGCTGCCTCATCGGGGAGGGGGAGGACGTTCACCGTGCATTCTCCTCAGAGCCGAGGGAGGCGCGCAGTTTTCGCTGCGCGGTCTCCACGGCGAAGTCAACGAAGTCCAGGGTCGCCCGCGCGATCGCGCGGGTGCTCTCCGCCGTCATCGGGCCGTCGGCCTCCATCGTGCGGCTTCCGGCGTCGGCGAGCAGCTCCGCCAGCCGCTCGTTGGACATGCGGTACTTCTCGGGCATCATCTGCGGCACGAGGAGGAATCCGTACAGGATGGAGACCAGCGCGGTCACATGCTCGGCGGGCGAGAGGTCGGTCCGCAGGGCGCCGTGTTCCAGCAGCGCGCCAAGGTAGGTCTCGAAGCCGGAACGCAGGCCGGCGCTGATCTCGCCGTCCCGTTTCATCCGCGTGAGCTTGCCCAGCACCTCCGAGTCGCCGAGCAGGACCGCCCTCATCAGGGGCCTGTTCATGACCTCGGAGGCCAGCAGCCTGAGCAGGTCGCGCAGCGTGCCGGGGCTGTCCTCGACGCGCCGCCGCACCTCGTTGAGCATCGCGACCCGCTCCCGGCGCAGCAGCGCGGCGAACAGCTCCTCGCGTGTCCTCCAGTGCAGGTAGATCGTGCCCTTGGCGACCCCGGCCCGCCGGGCGATGTCCTCGATGGTGGTCTTGTCGTAACCCCAGCGCAGGACCAGGTCCGTCGCGGCGTCCAGGATGCGGTGCGCCCGTTCCAGGTGGTGTGAGGCGTCCTTGGGTGGCCGCCCCACCCTTCTGGCCTGTGGCTTCATCGTCCGTGCTCAATCATCCGCAGAAGTTTGACCAAATGACATTATCTGGTCATTTAATTGATAGCACACTGTGGACGGGGACACCAGAGAGAGGGGCGGCGAAGGGCTCAGCGCAGGATGAGCACGCTCCCGGCACGGGGGATGAGCTCGCCGATCACCGGGGCGCCCGGGATCTCCCCGGCGAGGAGCAGCCCGCCGGAGGTCTGCGCGTCGGCGAGCAGCAGGCGGGTCTCCTCGTCGGACTGCCCGAAGTCGGTGTGCGGCGCGACCCAGTCCAGGTTCCGGCGCGACCCACCGGGGACGTAGCCGTCCCGCACGGCCTCGCGCGCCCCCGCGAGGTACGGCACGGCCGCCGCGTCGACGACCGCCGTCACCCCGGAGGCCCGCGCCAGCTTGTAGAGGTGGCCGAGCAGTCCGAAGCCGGTCACGTCGGTGGCGCACGCGATGCCCGCCTCGACGGCGGCCTGGCCCGCGGCGGCGTTCAGCCGGGTCATCGTCTCGACCGCCTCGGGGAAGACCTCCCCGGTCGCCTTGTGCCGGTTGTTGAGCACGCCGAGACCGAGGGGCTTGGACAGGCTGAGCGGCAGGCCGGGACGGCCGGCGTCGTTGCGGAGCAGCCGGGCGGGATCGGCGACACCGGTCACCGCCATGCCGTACTTGGGCTCGGGATCGGTGATGCTGTGTCCCCCGGCGAGATGGCAGCCGGCCTCGGCGGCGACGGCCGCGCCGCCGCGGAGCACCTCGCGGGCGAGGTCGTAGGGGAGGGTGCCGGTGGGCCAGCAGAGCAGGTTGAGCGCGACCAGCGGCCGTCCGCCCATCGCGTAGACGTCGGAGAGCGCGTTGGCGGCGGCGATCCTGCCCCAGTCGAAGGGGTCGTCGACGACGGGGGTGAAGAAGTCGACGGTGCTCACGATGGCCACACCGTCCCGGAGACGGACCACTGCGGCGTCGTCCCCGGTCTCCAGGCCGACGAGCAGCTCGCCGGGTGCGTCGCGGGGTGGGGCGACGCCGAGCCCGGCGAGCGTCTGCTCCAGCTCACCCGGTGGGATCTTGCACGCGCATCCGCCGCCCTGGGCGTACTGCGTCAGTCGTCGGTCCATCGGTTCTCCTCGGAAAGGTCATGAGGGGTGTGCGACCGCGACGTCGCCGACCCGGCCGTCGTCCCGATCTTTCCCGACCCGCCCGTACGGCGTCACCCCGAATGCGGGGTGTCCGCCCGGCCCGTTCGCCTGCCGCCGCGGCGCGAGGCCGTCCGCGCCGTGATCCGGAAGTGTGAAATCTCCGGATCGCCGTGTCGGAAGCCCTGGCAGGGGAATCGGATCATGCATGGCATCTCCCACTCCTCATGCCGGACAGGTATCCCTCAAAAGGGCCATCGGCCCCAAGCTCCTCATCCTCTTCATCGTCGGCGACATCCTCGGCACCGGCGTCTACGCCCTCACCGGCAAGGTGGCCGGCAAGGTCGGCGGGGCCCTGTGGGCGCCGTTCCTGATCGGGTTCGTCATCGCCCTGCTGACGGCGATGTCCTATGTCGAGCTCGTGACGAAGTATCCGCGGGCGGCCGGCGCCGCCCTCTACACCCAGCGTGCCTTCCGGACGCCGTTCCTGACGTTCATGGTGGCGTTCGCGGTCATGTGCTCCGGGCTCACCTCGGCGAGCGCGGCGGCGCGCGCCATCGGGGGCGACTACCTGAAGGAGTTCCTCACGGTGCCCGCCGTCATCGTCGGGATCGTCTTCATCGTGGCGGTCGCGCTGCTGAACCACCGCGGCGTCTCGGAGTCGGTGAAGACCAACATCGTGTTCACGGTCATCGAGCTGACCGGGCTCGTGGTCATCATCGCCATCGGCGTGTACGCGATCGTCACCGGTGCCGGAGAGCCGTCCAGGCTGACCGAGTTCCGCACCGACCAGGATGGCGGCCTGTTCCTCGCGCTGCTCGGCAGCACGGCTCTGGCCTTCTTCGCGTTCGTCGGGTTCGAGGACTCGGTGAACATGGCCGAGGAGACCCAGGACCCCTCGCGCAACTTCCCCCGGGCGATCTTCCTCGGAGTGGCGATCACCAGCGTGATCTACATCCTCGTCGCCATCACCTCCTCACTCCTGGTCGACTACCGGGTCCTGGAGAAGTCGTCGGGGCCGCTGCTGGAGGTGGTCAAGGCCGGTGGGATCAGCTTCCCGCCCAAGCTCTTCGCGCTGATCGCCATGTTCGCGGTGGCCAACTCCGCGCTGATCAACATGATGATGGCC
Organism: Streptosporangium album; assembly: GCF_014203795.1. Taxonomy (NCBI): domain Bacteria; kingdom Bacillati; phylum Actinomycetota; class Actinomycetes; order Streptosporangiales; family Streptosporangiaceae; genus Streptosporangium; species Streptosporangium album. Next base: position 508,023 of record NZ_JACHJU010000002.1, read on the forward strand.
TCCCGGCTGGTGTACGGCCTGGCCGGCGAAGGGGTCGTGCCGCGCGCGCTGGGCTGGGTCGATCCGCGCCGCCGCACACCGGTGATCGGCATCGTCTTCACCACGGCGCTCGCCATCGCCCTGATCTCGACGGGAGAGATCGCCGGCCTCGGCGACACCACCGCCTTCCTGCTGCTGTGCGTCTTCGCGGTCGTGAACGTGGCCGTCCTCGTGCTCCGCGGGGACACCGTGGAACACGCGCACTACCAGGTGCCGACGGCCCTGCCCGTGCTCGGCGCCGTCCTGGCCGTCGTGCTGGCCAGCCCCCTGACGGGCCGCCCCGCCGAGGTCTACATCCGGGCGGGTGTCCTGATGGGTATCGGCCTCCTCCTGTGGGTGGTCAACTGGCTGGTGACCCGGGGCCGCCAGGGCACCCCCGCCGCCGAGGGGTAGCGGCCCACGGGTCAGGCGGTGCTTCGGACGCGGGCGTCGGGTGTGAACTCGACGTACTCGACGACCACCCCTCCCGCGTGCCGGAGAGGGCGGGGCACCTCGGGGCGACGGCGGAGTCCCGGACTCCTGAGCGGGCGGAGCGGTCCGGGCGCCGGGCGCTCCGCGCACCATGTCTGTCCTCGTAGAGGGCCGTGCGATCCGGCCGACCGGCGTGGGCTCCGGCGTTGAGTCGCCTGGCCGGCGCCCTTTTTGGGGCAGCCAATGTCATCTATTGGCCATTTAATGCGTGTCATCGGCTACATACAGGACATTTCACTAACAACTGGAAATTCTGTCTGGCATTCGAGGGCTCGGCAATCGCCGGCCGCGGGGCAGGCCACACGGTCCGCGGGCGCCGGAGCCGGCGGCCGGCCGGCCGGTGACCGATTCTCGCCTCCAGGGCGGTCCACAGAAAGGGCGAGCCGTACAGCTTCCGGAAGGGCGTACATGGCGAACCCCAGAAAACTTCCTGAAATCGTCGGTGAACTGGCCGCCGAGTTCGCGGGGACCATGATCCTGATCCTGTTCGGGGTAGGGGTCGTCGCCCAGGTGGTCGCCGGCGGCATCGGCGACCACGACAGCATCGCGTGGGCGTGGGGACTGGGCGTCACCCTGGGCGTCTACACCGCCGGCCGGCTCAGCGGGGCGCATCTCAACCCGGCGGTCACGGTCGCCCTCGCGGCCTTCAAGGGCTTCTCCTGGCACAAGGTGCTGCCCTACTCCCTGGCCCAGATCGCCGGCGCGTTCGTGGCGGCCCTGATCGTGCGGTGGAACTACTCCGAGGTCCTCGCCAAAGTCGACCCCGGGTTCACGGTCAAGACCCAGGGCGTCTTCTCCACCCTGCCGGGCAACGGAGAACTGCCGGTCGGCACCTGGGGCGGGTTCCGCGACCAGATCATCGGCACCGCGATCCTGCTCTTCCTCATCCTCGCCGTCACCGACCTGGGCAACTCCCCGCCCGGGGTCAACCTCGCGCCCTTCGTCGTCGGCCTGATCGTGGTGGCGATCGGCATGGCCTGGGGCACCGACGCCGGCTACGCCATCAACCCGGCGCGTGACTTCGGGCCCCGGCTCGCGTCGTTCCTCACCGGCTACGCGACGGCCTGGCGAGATCAGTACGGCCAGCTCTATTTCTGGGTGCCCATCGTGGCGCCACTGATCGGCGGCGTGCTGGGCGCCGCCCTGTACGAGCTGCTCATCGGCCGGTTCCTGCCGGGCGCCGAGGAGACCGAACGCGGCCGTTTCCCCAGCGAGCCCGAGCCCGGCCTTCTCCCCAGCGGGCCCGACTGAACCGCCGGGCCCCGCCTTCACAGGAAGACCGCGCTCGCCCTGAACGAGAGGAACTCCTACCGTGAAATCTGCAGCACTGGGACCGCGGAACCGTACGACGGCACTCCGGGAGATGAGCGAGAACACCTACGACGTGCTCGTCATCGGCGGCGGGATCGTCGGCGCCGGAGCAGCGCTCGACGCGGTGTCCCGCGGCCTGTCGGTCGCGCTGATCGAGGCCCGGGACTGGGCGTCCGGCAGTTCGAGCCGGTCCAGCAAACTGATCCACGGCGGCCTGCGCTATCTCGAACAGCTGGACTTCCGGCTCGTCCGGGAGGCGCTCAAGGAGCGCCACCTGTTGCTCACCCGGCTGGCCCCCCATCTCGTCCACCCCGTCCCGTTCCTCTTCCCGCTCACGCACCGGATCTGGGAACGGTTCTACATCGGGGCCGGCATGACTCTGTACGACGTCCTGGGCGGCCTGCGCTCCGTCGTCCCCCGCCACAGGTATCTCAACCGCCGCCGCGCCCTGCAGGAGGCGCCCGGTCTGCGCTCCGACGCGCTCATCGGGGCGTTGCAGTACTTCGACGGGCAGACCGACGACGCGCGGATGACCCTGGCGGTCGTGCGGACGGCCGCGGCATACGGTGCCGTCGTCGCCAGCCGGGCACGCGCGACCGAACTGCTCCGCGAGGGGGAGCGCGTCACCGGGGCACGCGTGCTGGATATGGAGAGCGGCCAGGAGATCACCGTGCGCGCCCGTCAGGTGATCAGCGCCACCGGCGTCTGGACCGACCAGGTCCTGGAGATGGCCGGCGTCGGGGGAACCCCCACCGTGAAGCCGTCGAAGGGCGTCCACATCGTCGTGCCGCGCGAGGCGATCGACCTCCGCGGCGCCATGATCCTCCGGACCGAGAACAGCGTGCTCTTCGTGATCCCGTGGGGACGGTACTGGGTCATCGGGACCACGGACACGCAGTGGAGCCTCGACCAGGACCACCCCGTGGCGAGCCGCGCCGACATCGACTACCTGCTCGACCACATCAACACGGTGCTGCGCCGGCCGCTGACCCGCGACGACATCGAAGGCGTGTACGCGGGGCTCCGCCCCCTGATCTCCGGCAACGCCGCGAACACCGCGAAGCTCTCGCGCGAGCACCTGGTCGCGGCTCCTGTCCCGGGCCTCGTGATCGTCGCCGGCGGTAAGTACACCACCTACCGGGTGATGGCCAAGGACGCCGTCGACATGGCGGTGCGGGATCTCGGCGACGCCGTACCGGAGTCCGTCACCGAGCGGGTGCCGCTCCTCGGCGCGACCGGGTACGGAGCGCAGTGGAACCGCCGGCGCCGCCTCGCGGCGCGCTCCGGGCTGAGCGTCCTCACCGTGGAGCGCCTCCTGCGCCGCTACGGCTCGGACGTCGACGAGGTGCTGGACCTCCTCGCCGCCGACCCCACCCTGGGGCAGCCGATCCACGGAGCCCCGAGCTACCTGAGGGCCGAGGTCGTCTACGCGGCGTCGCACGAGCAGGCGCTGCACCTGGAGGACGTGCTGGTCCGTCGCACCCACATCTCCATCGAGGAACGGGACCGGGGGCTGGCCGCCGTGTCCGAGGTGACCGCCCTCATGGCCCCGGTCCTGGACTGGGACGACCACACGCTGCGGCGTGAAACGGAGAACTACCGGCTGCACGTCGAGGCGGAGCTCGCCGCGGAGAGACAACCCGACGACGTCACGGCCGAGGTGATCCTGCACGACGTCCCGGAGCCGCCGGCCTTCTCCGGCGCCGCCGACACGAGCCTTTAGCGTTCCGCCGCGCCGGAGCCCTTCCCCGCCGTCCCGACGCTCCGCTCGGCGGCCCGGACGCCGCCGTCATGATCGGTGTCCGTGAACACGACCCCGGCGGGCACCGTAAGGTGGGGTCCCAATTGCCGGGCTCGGAGTCGATGGCGGGGATCGTGGGCGGTTGGGAACGGACGCCGGTCGTGCTGGCCGGCCGGTATCGGCTGGAGGAGCTGATCGGCCGGGGCGGGACGGGGGAGGTGTGGCGTGGTCATGACCTGCGACCGGGCTGGCCGGTAGCGGTCAAGATCCTGTCGCCGGAGGTGCGGGACATCTCGATGCGCGAGCGGTTCGCCCGGGAGGCGCGGACCGCCGCGCGCGTCGTCCACCTCAACGTGGTGACGGTGTTCGACGTGGGCGAGCACGAGGGCCGGCCGTTCCTGGTGATGGAGCTGCTGGCCGGTCGCGACCTCGCCACCGAGCTGGCCGAGAACGGGCCGCTGAGCATCTCCGCGATGTGCCGCCTGGCGGGGCAGGTCGCGGCCGGGCTGGATGCCGCGCACCGGGCCGGGGTTGTCCACCGCGACGTCAAACCGGCCAACCTGCATCAGAGCGCGGACGGCGTGCTCAAGGTGGTCGACTTCGGGACGGCCCGGGTCGCGACCGAGGCCGCGATGCGGATGACCTCCGTCGGAAGCGTCATCGGCACGGCCGCCTACCTGTCACCCGAGCAGATTCTCGGTGAGCCGGGGACCGCGGCCTCTGACCTGTACGCGCTTGGCTGCGTCTGTTACGAGCTGCTGTGCGGGCGTCCTCCGTTCACCGGTCCGGCGCCGCAACTGATCTCCCAGCACGTGCACGACCTTCCCGACCCGCCGAGCCGGTATCGCCCGGACATCCCGGTGGAGCTGGAACGGCTGGTGCTGGCCCTGCTGGAGAAGGATCCCGCCGCGCGGCCGGCCAGCGGGGAGATCGTCCGCCGGGCACTGACCGAGATCGCCCACCGGGTGGCGTCACACGCCAGAGACCGTGCGAGAGACACCGCGGTGTTCCACCCGGCGGAGTCCGTCCCGGTGCCGTCGGCGTGGACGGCGAAGATTACGGCGGGCCGTCTCAGGGAGCGCCTGCCGGGGCGCAACGCCGGGATCGCACTGGGTGCGGCGGGCGTGGTCGCCGCGGTCATGGCGGCGGCCGTGTGGACATCCGCCCCCTCGGACCCGTCGGGGCGGGCCGCCGCCGCGATCCCCTCGGAAACGCCGTCCGCGGTGCCGTCCCCGGCCGCCTCGCGGACCGTGCCGGCGTCCCCGTCCCCGCCCCCCGGCCGGACCGCGCCGCCACGATCGGACCCGGGAGGATGGCGGGCGCGCCTGCTGGCCCTGAGCCGTGCCGTCAGCGACCAGGAGCGCCAGGGCGGCATCGACTCCAAGCTGGCCCGCAAGATCCGCGAGAAGATCTCCAAAGTCGGCAGGAAGATCGAGGAAGGCGACGGCAAGGGCGCCCGTGACGAGCTGCTCGGGATCGGCCGCGAGCTGGTCAAGGCGCGGGGCAAGGGGGAACTCGCCTCCGAGGGGCCGCTCACCGCCTTCCTGCGTGACTCCGGGCTCGACCTCGCATCGGGCGGCGACCACCGGCCCGGCAAGGGCGACAAGGACGATAGGGACGACTAGGACATTTCTCTGGAGGGAGGTCCCAGGGTGCCGGTGGCATGACCGGAGCTTCCTGGGTAACTCCTCATGTATGACTTCACCGACAGAGAATCCGCTGGCGGATTTCGACCCTTTCGACATCTTCGACACCGAGGCGGCCCGCCTGGACCGCCACTTCTCCGACCTCGGCGAGGAGGGCTGGAACCGCCCCTCCCGGTGCGCCGGCTGGTCGGTGCGGGACGTGCTGGCCCACCTGGCAGGGGAGGAGCTGTACAACCACGCCTGCCTGGACGGCGACCTCAAGGGGTTCTCCGCGACGCTCGAACGTGAGGGCGTCACCGGCGGTTACAACGGTTTCAACGACTGGTGCGTACGGCGTCGCCGTGACGTGCCCGTCGAGGAGGTGCTCTGGGAGTGGCGGCGCGCGAACGGGGAGACGCGTGAGCGCATGCGCGCGCTCGGCCGCGACGCGGAGCTGCAGACCATGGCCGGGCCGTACCCGGTGGGCCTGCAGGCCTTCCACTACGACTCCGAGTACGCCGCCCACGCCGACGACGTGGGAGCCCCCGTGCCGGACGGCGAGGCGGACGAGCGGGCCCGGTGGCGGGCCGAGGTGGCGACGTTCGTGCTGGGGGAGCAGGACTCCAAGGCGCAGGTCGAGATGACCGCCGAGCGGGTCTGGGTGCACGCGTTCGGCATGAGCGAGCAACTCCCCGTCTCCACCTTCGTCGAGGCAACGGTCGGCCGGCTGCCGGACGGCCACCCGCTCGACCGCAGGCTCAAGGCCGCGCTGCGCTGCCTGGCCTGAGTCCCCCGGCCAACCCCAAGTGGATCGCCCTCATGATCGCGGGCACCGCCGGACCGTCGGTCATCCGCGAGGTGGTGGCCGACTCCACACGGATGGAGCGGACGGACAGGCGCGCCCGACCGGCGGCGTCGGCTGGAAAGCCATCCCGGCACCGCCGTCCACGGCAGCCGCCGAGTGCCACTGACATTTACCTTGGCGTTCGACGCCTCCGTTCGCGAGGGCAGGGGTTACTTACTACTACCGTGAATGAAGCTAATTTTCTAGAGGTTATGACAGAAAGAAATTTTCTTCCCGTCCCTTATTGACCGGAACGACTCTTCATCGGGAAGCTTTTGAGCACAGTCGAGGCGAAAGGACCCGATGGTGACGGTCACTGTGCGCGCTTTTGCCCGAGGAGACGAGTCCTCCTTGCTCGATGGGTGGAACCGGAGCCTCCCCGCCGATCCCACGACGGCCCGCTGGTTGCGGGACTGCGTGCTTCTCGATCCCAACTTCGACCCGGCCGGGTTGCGTGTCGCCGTCCTGGCCGGTGAGGTCGTGGGGGCCGCCTACGCCGTACGGCGGCTGACCCCGCTCGCCGGGACGGACCTCGATCCGGAGACCGGCTGGATCCCCTTCTTCTTCGTCGCCCCCGAGCACCGCGGCGGCGGCCTCGGCCGCAGACTGCTCCGGGAGGCGCTGGACTTCCTCCGCGAGGACGGCCGCAGCCAGGTCGACTTCGCCTCCTACACGCCGAATTACGTCCTGCCCGGAATCGATCCGCAGGCCTATCCCGACGGCCACCGGCTCCTGACGGACCTCGGTTTCACGACGCTCTACTCACCGGTGGCCATGGACCGCGGCCTGGTCGGCTACGTCACGCCGGACGAGGTCCACGAGCTCCGGGCCAGGCGGGCCGGTGAAGGTTACGACTTCCGCAGCCCGCAGGACGGGGAGCTGCCCGAGCTGATCCGGTTCGCCGCCGACGTCTTCAACCCCGACTGGGGCGAGGCGCTCAGGAACGCCGTCCTCGGCGGCATCCCCCGCGAGCGCATCCTGATCGCCCGCAGGGACGGGATCGTGGGGTTCGCGATGCATGGGGCCTACCGCGGCGTCCCCGAGCGGTTCGGCCCGTTCGGCGTCGACCCCGCCGAGCGCGGCACCGGGCTCGGCAAGATCCTGCTGCACGCCACGATGACCCGGATGCGCGCCGAGGGACTGCACTCGTCGTGGTTCCTGTGGACCGGCGAGGCCAGCCCCGCGGGCCACCTGTACACGAAGGCCGGTTACTCGGTCACCAGGAGATTCCACGTCATGAGGTGGCGGGCGGAGGAGCGCGGCGAGGTCACCGGCTGACAGGGCACGGCTTAGGAGGACGCATGACCCATGTTCTGGCCATCGGCGCCCACGCGGGCGACATGGACCTGACGGCGGGCGCCGTACTCGCCCAGCACGTCCAGGCGGGAGACCAGGCCACCCTGCTGCACCTGACGCTCGGCGAACGGGGCCACCCCCGGATACCCGTCGCCGAGTACGCCGAGCAGAAACGGGACGAGGCGGAAGGTTTCGCGGCGGCGATCGGCGCGGGCGTCCGGTTCCTCGACTACGAGGACGGCCTGCTCCCCGAGGACGAGGACGTCAAGATGCGGGTCGGCGACCTGATCAGGGAGCTGCGGCCGGACGTCATCCTGACGCACTGGAGCGAGAGCATCCACAAGGACCACGCCCGCACCCACCGCATCGTGCTGGACGCCCGCTTCTACGGCGGGCTCCGGACCCTGGAACGCGAGCTGCCCGCGTACTGGGCGGGAGAGCTCTACTACGCCGACAACTGGGAGGACGCCGAGGGCTACCGGCCCGACGTCTCCGTCGAGCTGACCGAGGAGGCCTACGAGGTCTGGTCGCGGGCCATCACCGGTTACGCGTTCGCCCGCGGCGAGACCTACGGCTTCCCCTACGTCGACTACTACCGCGCCCTCACGATCGTGCGCGGGGCCCCCGCCGGGGTCCGGCGGGCGCAGGCGTTCGCGGCGCCCAAGGGCTCCCGCGACCTCCGGACACGCTTCTTCGGAAAGGGAACCGCCGCATGACCTCGCACCGCCGACAACGATCCCGCACCCCGATACGCCTCCTGCCGGCCGCGCTCGTGGCCGCCCTGGTCCTGGCCGGCTGCTCCGGCGCGCCCCCGGAGAGGGGAGCCGCCGCCGGAGACGCCCCTCCGCTCGTGATCCACGCCATCGACGCCGGTTCCTTCCAGGAGGACTTCAACCCCTTTCACCTCGAAGGGGTGAACTTAGGCAGCACCGGGATGATCTACGAGACGCTGGAGTTCATCAACAAGCTCAAGCCCGGCGAGAGCACCCCCTGGCTGGCCACCGGGCACGAATGGTCCGACAAGGGCAAGACCCTGACCCTCACCCTGCGCCAGGGGGTGAAGTGGACCGACGGCACGCCGTTCACCGCCGACGATGTGGCCTTCACCTTCGACACGCTGAAGAAGCACCCCGAGCTCAACACGGCAGCCCTCGACCTGAAGGGCACCACGGTGCTCGCCCCCGACAAGGTCGAGATCGACTTCGGCTCGACGTCGTACGCCAAGTTGTACAACATCACCGGCAACCGGCCGATCGTGGCCAAGCACCTGTTCGAGAAGGAGAACCCGGTCACCTTCACCAATCCCAAGCCGGTCGGCACCGGGCCGTACATGCTCTCGTCGTTCTCCTCCCAGCTCTACGAGATGAAGAAGAATCCCGCCTACTGGCAGCCGGGCAAGCCCGTGGTGCCGACCCTGCGCTTCCCGGCCTACACCGCCAACGCCGTGCAGACCGGGCTGCAGCAGGGGGAGATCGACTGGGCCGGCGCCTTCGTGCCCGACATCGACAAGATCTACGTCCAGGGACAGCCGGAGACCAACAAGTACTACTTCCCGCCCGAGGGGCTGGTCTCGCTCTATCTCAACCTGACCAAGCCGGCCTTCGCCAAGCCCGAGGTACGGCAGGCGATCAGCCTCGCGGTCGACCGGGATCGGATCGTCAAGGTCGCCGAACGCGGCTACACCACCGTGGCGCACCCGAGCGGCGTGTCGATGCCGGGCGGTGACGCCTACCTGCCGCCCGAGCACAAGGACGCCGCATACTCCGTCGACGTGGAGAAGGCCAAGCAGTTGCTCCAGCAGTCGGGCGTGGAGTCGTCCGAGCTGTCCTTCACGCTGCTGGTGCCCTCTCCCTTCACCGACTGGGTGAACGCCGCCCAGCTCATCCGGGAGGACCTGGCCAAGATCGGGATCAAGGTCGAGACGCGGGGCGTGGCCTTCCAGGACTGGGTCTCCAAGGTCGGCAAGGGCACCTACGACATGACGATCCGCGGCACGCCCGGTGGGCCCACCCCGTACCTCACGCTGCGCACGCTGCTCGACGGAGGCCTGGCCAAGCCGGTCGGGACCTCGACCTCGGGCAACTACGAGCGCTGGAAGGACGGGGAGACCGACAGGCTGATCGCCGACTACACCGCGACCGACGACCAGGCCGCGCAGGAGCGGGCCGTCCAGGGGCTCGGAAAGATCATGGTGGAGAAGGTCCCCGTCCTCCCGCTGTTCTACAGCCCCTCCTGGGCCCAGTACCGCACCGACAAGTACGTCGGCTGGCCCAGCGAGCAGGATCCGTACGCGATGCCCTCGCCGTACACCTCACCCGACGCGGCGGTGGTCCTGCTCCACCTCCGGCCGGCGGGCACGTGAGGTTCCTCGCCAGGCGGCTCGGGTTCTACCTCCTGACGGCCTGGGCCGCCGTCACCCTCAACTTCCTCATCCCCCGGCTGATGCCGGGGGACCCGGTCGACCTGCTGGTGGCCCGGCTGAAGGGCAACGTCGACCCGGCCGCGATCGACGCGATGAAGCGCGCGTTCGGGATCAGCGACGCCGGCGTCTGGCAGCAGTACCTCGACTACCTGGGGAACCTGCTCCACGGCGAGCTGGGCCGGTCGATCACGTTCTTCCCCGCCGAGGTGTCCACGATCATCGCCGGCAGCCTGCCGTGGACGATCGGCCTGGTCGGGGTCGCCACCCTGCTCAGCTATCTGCTGGGCACCTTCCTCGGCGTGATCGTCGCGTGGAAGCGGGGGAGCTGGCTCGACGGGGTGCTGCCCGCCACCACGTTCATGCACGCCGTGCCGTACTTCTGGGTGGCCCTGGCGCTGGTGTTCGTCTTCGGCGTGACGCTGCGGTGGTTCCCGGTGAGCCGCGCCTACGGCCTGGACGTCATGCCCGCCTTCGACGGCCCGTTCGTGTCGAGCGTGCTCTACCACGCGGCGCTGCCGGCCATCACGATCGTGATCGCCTCGATGGCCGACCGCATCCTCGGGATGCGCAACGTCATGGTCACCACGCTGGGTGAGGACTACGTGGTGATGGCCGAGGCCAAGGGGCTCACCAGCCGCCGGGTCATGTGGGCCTACGCCGCCCGCAACGCGATCCTGCCCAACATCACCAGCTTCGCCCTGTCGCTCGGGTTCGTGGTCGGCGGCTCGGTGCTCACCGAGATCGTCTTCTCCTATCCGGGCATCGGCTCGATGCTGCTCAAGGGGGTGGAGAACGAGGACTTCCCGCTGATGCAGGGCATCTTCCTGGTCATCTCGCTGGCGGTGCTGGCCGCCAACCTCCTCGCGGACCTGGCCTACGTCGTGCTCGACCCCCGCACCCGGCAGGAGGCCTGACATGCGCTCGTGGAAGATCAGGATCGGCCTGCTGATCCTCGCCTTCTTCGCCCTGATGGCGATCTTCGGACCGCTGCTGCTCACCGGCGACCCGTCCGCCACCGGCGGCGAGGCGCTGGCGGGGCCGTCGGCCGAGCACTGGCTCGGCACCACGCAGACCGGCCAGGACATCCTCCTGCAGGTCGTGCACGGCTCCCGCGTCTCGCTGGGCGTGGGGGTGCTGTCGGCCGTGATCGCCACCGCCGTGTCGATCGCCGTCGGCCTCGTCGGCGGCTACTTCGGCGGCGTCGTCGACGAGGCGCTCTCGGTGCTCACTAACATCTTCCTGGTGCTCCCGGCGCTGCCGCTGGTGATCGTGCTCGCGGGCTACCTGCCCCAGCGCGGTGTCACCTCGGTCGCGGTCGTCATCGCGGCGACCGGCTGGGCCTGGGGCGCCCGCGTCCTGCGCGCGCAGACGCTGTCCATCCGCCGCCGCGACTTCGTCGAGGCGGCCAGGGCCGGCGGCGAGAGGCCGCTGAGGATCATCTTCTACGAGATCCTCCCGGTGGAGCTGCCGGTGATCGCCACCAGCTTCCTGGCCACCGTGGTGGCCGCGATCCTCGCCGAGGCGGGACTGTCCTTCCTCGGGCTGGCCGACCTGTCCACCGTCAGCTGGGGGAGCATGCTCTACTTCGCGCAGAACGGCCAGGCCCTGCTCGTCGGCGCGTGGTGGTGGTTCATCCCGCCGGGCCTGTGCATCGCGCTCGTCGGCGCCGGGCTCGGACTGATGAACTTCGGCATCGACGAGATCGCCAACCCCCGGCTGCGGACCGTACGGGCGCCCCGGCGCCCCCGCCGCGAATCCGCCGCGGTGCTGGAGACCGCGGGAGAGGTGGGCCCGTGAACATCCTTGAGACCGGGGGAGAGGTGAGCGCGTGAACATCCTTGAGATCCGCGGCCTCAGCGTGGACTACCTGTCGGCGGGTGGCACCGTGCACGCGGTCGACGACGTCTCGCTGGACCTGCGGCGCGGTGAGATCCTCGGGGTCGCGGGGGAGAGCGGCAGCGGCAAGTCGACGCTGGCGCACGCCCTCGGACGGCTGCTGCGGCCCCCGGCCGTGGTCACCGGCGGTTCCGTGCTCTACCACCGGGCCGGCGGCGGCCCCGTCGACGTCCTGGAGCTCGACCGTGCGGCGCTGCGGGCGTTCCGCTGGAAGGAGCTCGCGATCGTCTTCCAGAGCGCGATGAACTCCCTCAACCCGGTGAGCACCATCGGCGCCCAGATCGACGATGTGCTGCGCATCCACGAACGCGACCTGCCGCGCAAGGTCCGGACCGAACGGGCGGCCGAGCTGCTGCGCCGGGTCGGCATCGGCGCCGACCGGCTGCGCAGCTACCCTCACGAGCTCTCCGGAGGCATGCGCCAGCGTGCCGTGATCGCCATCGCGCTCGCCCTCAACCCGGAGATCATCATCATGGACGAGCCGACGACCGCCCTCGACGTGGTCGTCCAGCGTGACATCCTGCACGAGATCCGGGCACTGAAGGACGAGTACGGCTTCGCGGTCGTCTTCATCACACACGACCTGTCGCTGCTCATGGAGATCTCCGACCGCATCGCGGTCATGTACGCCGGCAGGGTGGTGGAGACCGGAGCGGCCGGGGAACTGCACCGGGCGCCCCGTCATCCGTACACGCTCGGCCTGCTGCGTTCCTTCCCCAAGCTGCACGGGCCCCGCCAGGAACTGCTCAGCATCCCCGGCACGCCGCCGGACCTGAGGGCGCTGCCGTCCGGCTGCGCCTTCCACCCCCGCTGCCGGTCCGCTCTCGACGAGTGCTCCTCGACGCCTCCGCTCCTGCGTCCCGGCCCCGGGGGCGAGGTCGCCTGCCTGCTGAACGACGGGACCGGAGTGCCCGTCCCCACCGGACCGACGTCGGAGGTCGACTCATGAGCGGAGAGGTGGTGCTGGAGGGACGGAACCTGACCAAGAACTTCACGGCGGCCCGGGGCCCCAGAGGGAGGCTGGGCCGGCGCCCGCCGGTCCGCGCGGTGGAGGACGTGTCCCTGGCGCTGCGCGCCGGTTCGGTGACCGCGCTGGTGGGGGAGAGCGGCTGCGGCAAGAGCACGGTCGCGCGGCTGCTGGCGCAGGTCTACCCGGCGACCTCCGGGGAGGTGCTGCTGCGCGGCCGTCCCGTGCGCGCCCATCGCGGGTCCGGGTTCCGTGACTACCGCCGCCAGGTGCAGCTGATCTTCCAGGACCCCTTCGCGTCGCTCAACCCCTTCCACCGGGTCCGCTACCACCTGGCCAGGCCCCTGCGGATCCACGGTCACGTGCGCTCGGCCGCCGACGAGGCCGAGCAGGTGGCCGAGCTCCTCGAAAGGGTCAGCCTCACCCCGGTCGAGCAGTTCATGGACAAGCTTCCGCACGAGCTGTCGGGCGGGCAGCGCCAGCGGGTGGCGATCGCCAGGGCACTCGCCGTACGGCCGGCCGTGCTGATCGCCGACGAGCCGGTCTCCATGCTCGACGTGTCGATCCGGCTGGGAGTGCTCCGGCTGCTGGAGCGCCTGGCCGACGAGAGCGGTCTGGCCCTGCTGTACATCACCCATGACATCGCGAGCGCGCGCTACTTCGCCGAGGACATCACGGTGATGTACGCCGGGCGGCTCATCGAGCGTGGTCCGGGGGAGGTGCTCACCCAGGAGCCGGCGCATCCCTACACCCGCCTGCTCCTGTCGGCCGCCCCCGATCCGGACCGCGTGTCGCCACCGGAGATCCTCAGACGCGGCGAGCCCCCCAGCCTGGCCGATCCGCCGGGCGGCTGCCGCTTCCATCCCCGCTGTCCGATCGCCCTGCCGGTCTGCTCGGAGCGGACCCCGCCCCGCACCGATCTCGGCGACGGACGCTGGACCGAGTGCTGGCACTACGGGGACGGCTGAGGCGGGGTGCTCGGGTGCGGCGGATCGCCCAGCCGCCGCAGCCTGCCCAGCCGGTTGCGGACGCCCTCGAAGTGGGCGTGCACCGCGGCGATGGCCGCCGCCTTGTCCCCGGCCGCGACGGCGGCGTGGATGTCGCGGTGCCGCCGCACGACGTCGGCCGGGGACTCGTCGGGGCTCCCCAGGTTGTCGCGTAGCTGGTGGTAGACGTCCCAGAAGGCGCCGAGAAGCTGCCCGACCAGGGGGTTGCCCAGGGGGCGGTAGAGCACGTCGTGGAAGAGCCGGTCGGTGTCCGGTGAGACGTCTCCCACGAGGGCCTCGGCCTCCATCTGCTCCATCACGACGTCGACCGGGGACAGGTCGGCCTCCTGGTGCCGGTCGATCAGCCGCTGGACCAGGCCGGTCTCGAGGATCTCGCGGATCTCGATGAGGTGGCCGAGATCGTTCCGGCCGTCCTGCATCGTGATCCGGCCGTGGAAGGCCAGCTCGTCGACCAGGCCGCTCAGCGACATCCGGCCCACGAACATCCCGAAGCCGTGGCGGATGTCCACGATGCCGACGGCCTGCAGGGCCTTGAGCGCCTCCCGGACCGAGTTGCGGCTGATCCCGAGCTCCTCGATCAGCTCGGACTCGGTGGGCAGCGGGTCGCCGGCCGCGAGCCTGCGCCGCAGGATGATGTCCTTGACGGCCTCTTGGACCTCGACGGCGCGGCTGAGCCGGCCGCGGAACGGGCGGGGGGCTGTGGTCACGGTGTTCCCTTGTGATCGGCGGCCGGTGGCGGTGCCCCGTGCCGGGTGGCAGTCGTCGGTGGTGCGAGACCAGGTCCCCGGCTTGCTTCCGACCCGACAGCATACGACGCGATTCTCCGGTCGATGGCGTGGCGGAGCCGCTGGAGAGTGATCGCGACGAAACATTACGGAAACGTTCCCGCCAATTTCTGTTGACCAAATGGCGGCTAGCCCTTTACCGTCCACTCTAATACATAACGTAGGACGTAGGACGTCCTAGGAATTTCTCTCCCTGACCCCGACGCCTGTAGGAGGCACCGTGAGCGCCCCCCCATTCCGGCCCGCCCTCAGCCGCCGCGACTTCCTGCGCTACAGCGGAGCGGCGGGCGCGGCGGCGGCCATCGCGGCCTCCCTCTCCGCTTGTTCGGGCGGACCCGCCTCGACCGGCTCGGTCGGTGCCGGATCGGACAAGGACCTGGTCACCGCCGTCATCGGATACGGCAACGACCAGAGCTGGGACCCGACGCAGACCGCCTCCGCGTTCACGATGGCCGGCATCAGCCACATCTACGAGGGGCTGCTGGACACCGACCCGATCACGCGCGAGCCGTATCCCGCCCTGGCCACCGCCCTGCCGGCGGACCCGGCGGCCACCTCGTGGAAGTTCACCCTCCGCGAGGGCGCGAAGTGGCACGACGGCCGGCCGGTGACCGCCGACGACGTGGTCTTCACCTTCCAGCGGATCCTCGACCCGGCCGCGAACGTGCTCGTCGGCAACTTCTTCAAGGCATGGCTGCAGGAGGTCAAGAAGATCGACGACCGCAACGTCGAACTGGTCTTCAAGTTCCCGTTCCCCGACGCGGCGCCGCGGCTGACGATCGCCAAGATCATGCCCAAGCACGTCTTCGGCGCCCCCGGCGCCTGGGACGCGGCCAAGGGCGGCAAGACCTGCGGATCCGGCCCCTACAAGCAGACCGCGCACAATCCCAAGTCGAACACGACCTTCGAGGCGTTCGCCGACTACAACGGCCCGCGGCCGGCCACCGTCAAGAAGATGAACTGGCTGTCCATCGTCGACGCCGCGGCGCGGGTCGCCAAGATCTCCGGAGCCGCGGCCGAGGCGCAGATCGCCGACAACGTCCCCTACGCCAACATCGACCAGCTCGCCGCGTCAGGGCTGACCGTCGAGGGCGGCAAGGGCATGAACCACATGTTCCTCATGTTCAACACCGGTGCCAAACCCTTCGACGACGTGCGGGTACGGCAGGCGCTGCACTACGCGATCGACAAGCAGAAGATGATCCAGGTGGCGCTCAAGGGGCACGGCACCGCGTCGAGCTCCTTCCTCAACGAGGGACACCCCGACCACGCCAAGGCGGCCACCGTCTACGACTACGACCCGGACAAGGCCAAGGCGCTGCTCAAGGAGGCCGGGGCCGAGAACCTGACGGTCAACCTGATGGCGGTCAACCTGAGCTGGATCGTCGACTGCCTGCCGACCATCGCCGCCTCCTGGGAGGCGATCGGCGTCAAGACCACACTGGAGCCGCAGGACACCGCCGCGCTGTTCGCCAAGATGGACCAGTTCCAGGACTACCAGGTGGTCGCCGCCGCGTCGAACCCCAACCAGTTCGGCATGGACGCCGATCTGATCATGCACTACAACTACGTCCGCGGCGGCCTGTGGATGAAGTACAGCCACTGGGAGAGCAGCAAGGCGGCCAAGGATCTCTTCGAGATGATGGACAAGGCCACCGAGGAGCCGGGCAGGACGGAGAAGGCCGAGCTGATCCACAAGTACATCGACGTCATCGCCGAGCAGGCGGTGCTCTATCCGGTCGTGCACACCGAGTTGATGACCGCGTGGGATCCACGGAAACTCTCCGGAATCCGCCCGCAGCCGTACCCGGGCATCAACCTGCTGCAGGCCAAGCGCACCTGACCATGGCCGTCATCGCCAGGATGCTTCTCCGCCGCGTCCTCATCCTGATCCCGCTGCTGCTGGGCGTCGTCCTGTTCGTCTTCATCGTCATGCGGTTCTCGAACAGCAAGCCGGAGTACGCCTACTTCCAGGGTGCCAACCCGACCCCGGAACAGATCCACCGGTTCCAGGTCGAGAACGGCCTGCTGGACCCGCTGCCGCTGCGGTACGTGCACTTCGTCGGTGACCTGCTCCACGGTGACATGGGCACCAGCGTGCTCACCAAGGCCCCCGTGCTGGACTCGGTGCTCACCGCTCTGCCGCTGACCGTCCAGCTCACCTTCCTGGGGCTGGGGATCGCCGTGGTCGTCGCGCTGGTCCTCGGCGTCACCGCGGCGCTCTTCCGGGACCGCTGGCCCGACCAGGTGATCCGGGTGGTGTCGCTGGTCGGGGTGGCGGCCCCGGCCTTCTGGCTGGCGCTGCTGATGATCCAGTGGCTCGCGGTGGGTAAGGGGATCTTCCCGACCGGCGGGTACATCAACCCCGCCGACTCCCTCACCGGCTGGCTGAGGTCGATGACACTGCCCGCCCTGTCGCTGTCCCTCCCGGTGGCGGCCCAGCTCATCCGGATCATCCGCACCTCCATGGTCGAGGAACTGGACAGGGACTACGTCCGCACCGCGATCGGCAGTGGGCTCCCCCCGCTGGTGGTCGTCGGGCGCAACGTGCTGCGCAACGCCCTGATCAACCCGCTCACGGTGCTGGGCCTGCGGATCGGATACCTGCTCGGCGGCGCGGTGGTCATCGAGCAGATCTACTCCCTGCCAGGGATGGGACAACTCATGATCAACGCCGTACGTGACGGTGACCCGGCGGTGGTCCAGGGCGTGGTGCTGACCATCGCCGTCGGATTCATGGCCGTCAACCTGGCCGTCGACGTCCTCTACCTGCTGATCAACCCCCGGCTCAGGAGCGCCGCCTGATGCGAAAAGGACTGACCGGCGCGCTGGCCCGGCCCGGAGTCACCTTCACGAGGCTGTCCCCGCTGTCGTGGATCGCCCTGGGCGTTCTGGCGGCGGTCATTCTCGCCGCCCTGCTCGCCCCCCTGACGGCCCCGCACTCCCCGTACTTCCAGCAGGCCGCCGGCGGCGGCCCCTCCGCCGACCACTGGATGGGACTGGACAGCGCCAACCGCGACATCCTGAGCCGGCTGATGTACGGGGCGCGCTGGTCGCTCCTCATCGGGCTGGGGGCGACCGGCCTGGCGCTGGTGGCCGGGGCCGTCATCGGCGCCGTCGCCGCCACCTCCCGCAGGTGGGTCGACGAGACGATCATGCGGGTCCTCGACGTCATCATGGCCTTCCCCGGGATCGCGCTGGCCGCGGTGCTGGTGGCGGTCTTCGGCGGCGGGGTCTCGGTGCTGGTGATCGCGATCGGCTTCCTGTACATGCCGTCGGTGGCCCGGGTGGTCCGGGCCAACGTGCTGGCGCAGTACGGGGAGGACTACGTGGCGGCCGAGAGGATCATCGGCGCCCGGACCCCCCACATCCTGCTCAGGCACGTGGCCGTCAACTGCGCGGCGCCGGTGCTGGTGTTCTGCACGGTGATGGTCGCCGACGCCATCGTCTTCGAGGCGTCGCTGTCCTTCATCGGCGCCGGGGTCCGGCCACCCGACCCGTCCTGGGGCAGCGTCATCGCCGACGGCAGGAACATGGTGCTGCTCGGAGGCTGGTGGGCCACCGTGTTCCCCGGCCTGCTGATCCTGATCACGGTGCTCTCGCTGAACATCCTGTCCGAGGGGGTGTCCGACGCCTGGGCGGCGCCGGCGGCACGCCGGCCGGCCGACGCGGAGAAGCCCGCCGAGGTGGACGCGCTGGAGCAGGCCCGGCCGGGCACCGGGGAGGTCACCGAACTGCCGGGACTGGCAGAGGCGGCCCGCCGCCTGGCCGGACGCGCCCGCCCGCTGCCCACCGGCGAGCCGGTCCTGCGGGTGACCGATCTGGCCATCGGCTTCGACGGCCGGCACGACGGCGTGGACATCGTCGACGGGATCTCCTTCGACGTCCGTCCGGGAGAGGTGCTCGGGCTGGTCGGCGAATCCGGGTGCGGGAAGTCGCTCACCGCGCTGACCGTCATGGGCCTGCAGCCGCGCGGAGCCCGGATCCGCGGCGAGATCGGCTTCGACGGCAAGGACCTGCTGCGGCTCTCCCCGCCGGCCCGCCGCAGGCTGCTGGGACACGACATGGCGATGGTCTACCAGGACGCCCTCTCCTCGCTGAACCCCGCGATGACCATCAAGGCCCAGCTGAAACAGGTGACCAGACGTGGCGGCAGGCGGAGCGCGGCCGAGCTGCTGGAGCTGGTCGGACTGGATCCGGAGCGGACCCTTCCCTCCTACCCGCACGAGCTGTCCGGAGGCCAGCGCCAGCGGGTGCTCATCGCGATGGCCCTGTCCCGCAGCCCCAAGCTGATCATCGCCGACGAGCCCACCACCGCCCTGGACGTGACGGTCCAGGCTCAGGTGATCGAGCTGCTGCTGCGGCTCCGGTCCGAACTCGGCTTCGCGCTGGTCCTGGTCTCCCACGACCTCGCCCTGGTGGCCGACGTCACCGACCGGGTCGTGGTGATGTACGGCGGGCAGATCGTCGAGACCGGCGTCACCGCGACCCTCGTCGGAGCCCCGGCCCACCACTACGCCCGGGGGCTGCTCGGCTCGGTGCTGTCACTGGAGTCCGGCGCACAGCGGCTCACCCAGATCCGCGGGGTGGTCCCGTCCCCCGCCGGCTTCCCCGCCGGCTGCCGGTTCGCCGACCGCTGCCCGATGGCCACGGACGTCTGCCGCACGGACGCCCCCCGGCTGGAGGGAGACGTCCACCGCCACTCGGTGGCCTGTCACCACCCGGCGGTCGAGATCACGACACCGGTGTTCGCCGGAAAGGAGACCCGATGACGACGGACCCCGGCACGGCGGAGACCCTGCTCGAACTCGCCGACGTCCATGTGGTGCACCGGGCGCGCTCCGGCGGACTGTTCTCCCGCGACCGGGTGCACGCCCTCACCGGGGCGGACCTGACCGTCGCCGCCGGCCAGACGGTCGGTGTCGTGGGGGAGTCCGGCTGCGGCAAGTCCACCCTGGCCAAGGTGCTGGTAGGGCTGCAACGGCCCACCTCCGGCACGGTGTCCTTCCGGGGCCGGGACCTCTGGTCGATGAAGGACGCCGAGCGCAGGACCCTCATCGGGTCGAGCACCGGAATGATCTTTCAGGACCCGTCCACGGCGCTCAACCGCCGGCTGCCCGTCCGGCAGGTCCTGCGCGACCCGCTGAACGTGCACCGGCGCGGCACCGCGCAGTGGCGGGACGGGCGGGTGCGTGAGCTGCTCGACCTGGTCGGCCTGCCTCCGAGCGCCGCCGACCAGCTCCCGGGCCGGCTCTCCGGAGGCCAGCGCCAGCGCGTGGCCATCGCCAGGGCGCTGGCGCTCGAACCGGAGCTGCTGATCGCGGACGAGCCGACGAGCGCGCTGGACGTCTCGGTCCGTGCCCAGATCCTGAACCTGCTGCTGGACCTGAAGGACCGGCTCGGACTGACGCTGGTCTTCGTCTCCCACGACATCCAGACGGTGCGGCGGATGAGCGACCAGGTCATCACGATGTACCTGGGACGTGTCGTCGAACGGACCCCGTCGCAGGCCGTACCGGACCATGCCCGCCACCCCTACACCAGGGCACTGTTCTCCGCCACGCCCGGACTGCTCTCGCCGATCAATCCGATCCCGCTGGTGGGCTCGGTGCCGTCGGCGACGCGGCCGCCGAGCGGATGCCCCTTCCGCACCCGGTGCTGGAAGGCCGACGACGTGTGCGCCACGGAGATGCCGGCGATGCGGGCCGGCGGCGCCGGCCCGTCCGGCGACCACCTGTTCCGCTGCCACCACCCGGTCCCCGCCGGGGCCACCGACCTCGACCTGATCAGCCAAGCACAGGAGCGTCAATGACAACCGCCACCGCACTGACCGGCGTCATCCCCCCGGTGTGCACCCCGTTGACCCCGGACTTCGAGGTCGACACCGGATCGCTGACCCGGCTGGTGGACCACCTGCTGGACGGCGGGGTGGACGGGCTGTTCGTCCTCGGCTCCTCCTCGGAGGTGGCGTTCCTGCCGGACGGACACCGGGCGATCGTGCTGGACACGGTGCTGGGCCACGTGGGCGGCCAGGTCCCGGTGCTGGCCGGTGTGATCGACATGACCACCCCGAGGGTGCTGGAGCACGTGCGGGCCGCCGTCAAGGCGGGCGTGGACGGGATCGTGGCGACCGCGCCGTTCTACACCCGTACCCATCCCGTGGAGATCGACGGGCACTTCCGGACCATCGCCGGCCAGGCCGGTCTGCCGCTGTACGCCTATGATCTGCCCGTCTCCGTGCACAGCAAGCTCGGTGCCGATCTCCTGCTCGGCCTGGCGGCCGACGGCGTGCTGGCCGGGGTGAAGGACTCCAGCGGCGACGAGGCCGGCCTGCGCGAGGTGATCCTCGGGCGGCGGGAGCGGAGCGACATCGGCTCCTTCAGCGTCCTGACCGGATCCGAGCTGACCGTCGACTCCGCCCTGTGGATGGGGGCCGACGGCGTGGTGCCCGGACTCGGCAACGTCGACCCCCACGGGTACACCCGGCTGTTCCGCTCGGCGTCGGAGGGCGACTGGGAGGCCGCGCGCACCGAGCAGGAACGCCTGTTCCGCCTGTTCGGCCTGGTGAGAGCCGGTGGGGCGCGGATGGGAGCGGGGTCGTCGGCCATGGGCGCCTTCAAGGCGGCCCTGCACCTGCGCGGGATCATCGACCACCCGACCACCGCGCTGCCGCAGATCCCGCTGGACGGCGACGAGACCGGCCGGGTCGGCGCATACCTGGCAGCCGCCGGCCTGCTGTGACGGACCGGCCCGGCCGCCGAGCCGGGCCGCCAGAAGGGAGCGTCAAGAGTTGAACCGGATGGATCGGCTGTACCGGCGTCTGGGGGGCATCGCCTACGGCGGTGACTACAACCCCGAGCAGTGGCCGGAGGAGGTGCACGCCGAGGACGTCAGGCTGATGCGGGAGGCCGGGGTCAACCTGGTCAGCCTGGGCATCTTCTCCTGGGCTTTCGTGCAGCCGGAGCCGGATCGGATGGAGTTCGGCCGGTTCGACCGGATCATGGACCGGCTGGCGGACGGCGGTGTCGGCGTCTGCCTGGCCACCATGACCGCCTCCCCGCCTCCGTGGCTGAGCGCCCGCCACCCCGAGGTGCTGCCGGAACGGGCGGACGGGACCCGGCTCTGGCCGGGTGCGCGCCAGCACTACTGCCCCTCCAGCCCGGTCTACCGGGAGCACGCGGCACGTCTGGTCTCCGCCGTGGCCGAGCGCTACGGCGACCACCCGGCGCTGGCCATGTGGCACATCGGCAACGAGTACGGCTGCCACGTGCGGGCGTGCTACTGCGACGTCTCCGCCGGATCCTTCCGCGAATGGCTGCGCGAGCGCTACGGCGACGTCGAGGCGCTCAACGACGCCTGGTCGACGGCTTTCTGGTCGCAGCGGTACGCCTCCTTCGAGGAGGTGCTGCCGCCCCGCACCGCACCGACCTTCCCCAACCCCGCCCAGCAGATCGACTTCGCCCGGTTCGGCTCCGACGAGCTGCTCGCCTGCTATCTCACCGAGAAGCGGATCCTCGACCGGATCGCCCCCGAGGTGCCCGCCACGACCAACTTCGTCCCGCTGGCCAAGACCCTCGACCTGTTCGAGTGGGCCTCCCACCTGGATGTCGTCAGCTACGACTCCTACCCCGATCCGCACGACGAGCACGCCGCGCCCAGGGCCGCCCTCTCCTACGACGTGATGCGCTCGCTGCGGGGCGGTCAGCCGTACCTGCTCATGGAGCAGGCGCCGAGCGCCGTCAACTGGCGGGCCCGCAACGCGCCCAAGCCACCCGGCGTCATGCGGCTGTGGAGCTGGCAGGCCGTCGCGCACGGCGCCGACGCGGTGATGTTCTTCCAGTGGCGGCAGTCGCGCGGCGGGGCCGAGAAGTACCACTCGGCGATGGTCCCGCACGGTGGCACGGACACCCGGGCTTTCCGGGAGGTGCGGGAGCTCGGCCAGGAGCTCGCGAGCGTGCCGGAGCTGTTCGGCGCGCGGTCGCCCCGTGCCGACGTGGCCGTCGTCCTGGACTGGCAGAGCTGGTGGGGGCTCGAACAGGCCGCCCGCCCCAACGCCGACCTCCGTCTCGACGACCTCGTGTTCGCCCACTATCTGCCCCTCTACCAGGAAAACGTGGCGTGTGACATCGTCCGGCCGGGCGGTGACCTGTCCGGCTACCGGCTGGTCGTCGTGCCCAACCTCTACATGGCCGGCGAGGAGGAGGCGGCCAACCTCGAACGGTACGTCGAGGGCGGTGGGACGCTGCTGATGTCCTTCTTCTCCGGGATCGTCGACCCGTGCGACCGGGTCCACCTCGGCGGCTACCCGGCCCCCTTCCGGCGGATGCTCGGTCTGCGCGTGGAGGAGTTCTGGCCGCTTGACGACGGCGTCGGCGTGGAGCTGTCCCGGGGGAGGGGGAGCCTGTGGTCGGAGGAGATCACGCTGGAGGGGGCCGAGGCCGTCGCGTCCTTCTCCGGCGGAGAGCTCACCGGCCTGCCGGCGGTCACCCGGCACCGTTTCGGGCTGGGCGCCGCCTGGTATCTCGGCACGCTCCCCGACCCCGCCACGATGCGCGAACTGCTGCGGCGCGCCGGCGAGGAGGCGGGCGTCCGGCCCGTCCTTCCCGGCCTGCCCGCCGGTGTGCAGGCGCGGGTACGGCAGGCGGCCGACGGAACCCTCCGCTACGTGTTGCTCAACCACTCCGCGGAAGCCGTCACCGTACCCCTGCCGGCGCCGATGTGCGACGACCTCGCCGGCGCCGGCCCGTCGGACCACGTACGGCTCGCGTCCCGAGGGGCGGCCCTGCTCCGCCCGGCGGCCACACCCGTCTGACGGAGTTCTCGCCGGCCGCGGGAACTCCCTTCCCGGTCCGTCCGTCAGTACTGGTGCGACTCCTCCGACGCTGAAAGGCACTCCTGTGCGCAGTCCGTTCTTCGGCAACATGGACCAGGGCCAGGTGCCCGGCCACTTCGTCCTGCAGAACCCCAAGATGCTGCGGGTGCAGCTGAACGGGGAGGTGCTGGCACGGCAGGGATCGATGGTCGCCTTCCAGGGGCAGATGGACTTCGACTACGAGGGGTCCGGAGGCGTCGGCCGCTTCCTGAAGAAGATGGTGACGGGGGAGGGCGCGCCGCTGATGCGGGTACGCGGGCAGGGCCCGCTCTTCCTGGCGAACAATGCCGACGACGTGCACCTGTTCTACCTGGAGAACGAGGCGATCACCGTCAACGGGGCCAACCTGCTGGCCTTCGATCCCCAGCTCGCCTGGGACATCCAGCGGCTGCAGGGCGCCGGCATCGTCACCGGCGGCCTGTTCAACACCACCGTCCAGGGCACCGGCTGGGTGGCGGTCACCGCGCACGGCGCGCCGGTGCTGCTCGACACCTCCCTGGCGCCGACCTTCGCCGACAGCCAGTCCGCGGTGTGCTGGAGCGCCGGGCTGCGCGTGGGCGTCAACCGCACCTTCAAGGCGGGGGCGCTCATCGGGCGGGGGAGCGGCGAGGCCGCGCAGCTCGCGTTCCAGGGGCAGGGCTTCGTCCTGGTCCAGGCCAGCGAGGGCCCGATCGTTCCGCAGACCGGCGGCTGACCACCGCACCGCGCGGCCGGCCGGCCTTTCTCCGTACGGCCGGCCTTTCTCCGTACAGAGGGTCACCCGGGGTACGGCGCCCGGCCGGCGGCTCAGCGTCCGGCGGTCCGGTCGAGCACGCCGTCCCAGTCGGACAGGAAGCGGCCGAGGCCGTAGCGGGCGAGCGCGGAGGCTCGGGCGGCCTTCCCGCACTGCCGGGCCCGCGCCGGGTCGGTGACGAAGCCCCGCAGCGCGTCGGTGAGGGTGGCGACGCGGGTCGAGATCACTCCCGCGTCCGGTGGCACCGCCTCCACGGCCTCGGTGGTGGCCAGCGCCACGACGGGCATGCCGAGCAGCATGGCCTCGATCAGGGAGGGCCCGAGCGAGGTCCACCGGTAGGGATGCAGGTAGACGCGCCGCCGGGCGAGTTCGGCATGCATCGCCTGCTGCGGCAGGTCCTCGAAGGTTCCGAACGGGAAGCGGAGCCGGTGCGGCAGGCCGGTGACCTTCGTGCCGAAGACGTCGAGCGGCGTCGTGGCGGCGAACCTCGGCAGCAGGTCCGTTCCGGCGGCCCGCTCGCGCCGGATCGGTTCGTTGACGACGACACCGGCGCGCGGGAGTTCACCCGTGTAGCGGTGGCCGGGGTCGACGACGCCGTGCTCGACCACCTCGGTGGGCGCCCTGCCGGAGTCCCAGAACAGCTCGTTGAAGTGGGTCACGTGGATCAGCGGGATGTCGTCGCGGCCGGCCAGCGGGTGCCGGGTGCCGGGCGCGTTCCCCTCCGGCGCGTCGTGCTCGACGTAGACGGCAGGCACGTCCCGGCCCGGGCGGCGGCGTAGCCAGCTCTGGGCGAGGTCGAGCTCATGCGGGCGCTGCAGGACGATCAGGTCGACGTGCTCGCCGTAGAGCCGGTTCCACGGCACCTCGCGCACGGTGGCGGGCCAGGAGGAGGTCCGTGCCCGGCCACGCCCGTCGGGGCCGCGGTCGGGGAGGAGCGGTACGAGGTAGTCGTGCGTGCCCTGGACGAACGCCGTCGTCCACGACTCGTGCACGTGCCAGAGCAGGATCCTCATCGACGGGCCCCGGGGGCCGCACGGAATCCGGCCCTGGGCTCCTCCCCGCGGGAACCGGGACTGCGGGGGGCATCCGTGACCGGCGTTCCGTGGCGGTCGGACAGGACGGCGGATGGGTGTTCGCGGCTGGGCACAGGCATCTCCGGCGTGGTCTCGTCATCGGACTCGGCGGGCCGATGAACAAACCCCCCAAAAAGCCACAGGTAGTGACATGTAGTTATATGCAGGTCTCTTACCGTGACTTTTCCCCGTTCTTTCGTTTTGGGAATCGCTGCGCTCGGTAGTTAACCAGTTACAGCAGAGAGGCGAATCCATGAGATTTCTCGGGATAAACGCGATCTTCCATGACCCGGCGGCACCTGTGACGGGCGTGAAGGCGGCGGCCCCGGAGAAGAGGGGGCGGCTCAGCCGCCGCGAGTACGGCCGGCGCCCCTTCCCCCTCCCCGCGTGTGAGGTGGCCGTCTGCCCGCCCGCGGAGCCGTCATGACCGTGACGGTCCGGGAGCTGTCATGATCTCCGGCAGGCAGGCGGCCGAGGATGCGCCGGTCATGGTGGTGCTGCGCGGGCTCGGTCTCGGCGGCCTCCTCGCCGCGGTTCCCGCCCTGCGCGCTCTGCGGCGGGCCCACCCCGGCCACCGGATCGTGCTGGCCGCGTCCGCCTCGCTGGCCGATCTGGTGCCGCTGATCGGTGCGGTGGACGAGCTGCTCGACGTGCCGGGGCCGGGGCCGCTCCGGCTGGGCTCGCCCCCCGACCTCGCGGTCAACCTGTACGGCAGGGGCCCGTGGAGCATCGGCGCGCTGCGCCGTACCGATCCGGGGCTGCTGCTCACCCACGCCCATCCCGGCTTCCCGGACGTGCGAGGGCCCTCGTGGCGGGGCGACGCGCACGTGGTCCGGCGCTGGTGCGAGCTCCTCGGCTGGCACGGCATCGCGGCCGACCCGGTGGACCTGGGGCTGAAGGCCCCGCCGGCATGGGGGGTCGCGCCGACCGCCGCCCTCCGGGGAACGGCCGGCCCGGACCTCTCGTCCGAGCGGTCCGCGCCGGTGGTCGTCCATCCGGGAGCGGCCGCTCCCGCCAGGCGGTGGCCGCCGGAGCGGTTCGCGCTGCTGGCCGTCGCGCTGCGGCAGGCCGGTCACGAGGTGGTGATCACGGGGAGCGCCGGGGAGCGGGCGCTCGCCGAGCGGGTGGCCTCCCTCGCCTGTCTGCCGGAGGCGTCCGTGCTCGCCGGCCGCACCGGCCTGGGCGAGCTGGCCGCGCTGGTCGCGCGGGCCCGGCTGGTCGTCTGCGGCGACACCGGCGTGGCCCGCCTGGCCACCGCGTTCGCCACCCCCTCCGTGGTGCTGTTCGGTCCCGTCTCGCCCGCTCTGTGGGGGCCGTCCCACGGGCCGCATGTGGCCCTGTGGGCGGGACGTTCCGGCGACCCCCGGGGGAACCTGCCCGATGAGGGCCTGCTGGAAATCGGCGTCCGGGAGGTCCTCGGCGCCGTCGTCGATCTACTGGAGGTGGACGTCCGATGAACGCGCGACGGGTGGTGGTGACCGGCGGAGCCGGTCTCCTGGGGTCGTATCTGTGTGAACGCCTGCTCGCGGAGGGGGCGGCGGTGATCTGCATGGACAACTTCCTGACCGGCTCACCCCGCAACGTCGAGCATCTGCTGGGCCGGGCCGCGTTCCGCCTGGTGGAGTGCGACCTCACGGGATTCGTCCACGTCCCCGGCGACGTCGACCTGGTGCTCCACTTCGCCTCGGCGGCCTCCCCGGTCGACTACCTGCGCTACCCGATAGAGACGCTCAAGGTGGGCAGCCTCGGCACGCTGCACGCCCTCGGGCTGGCCAGGGAGAAGGGCGCCCGCTTCGTCCTGGCCTCCACCAGCGAGGTGTACGGCGACCCGCTGGAGCACCCGCAGCGGGAGAGCTACTGGGGCAACGTCAACCCGGTGGGGCCGCGGAGCGTGTACGACGAGGCCAAGCGGTTCGCCGAGTCGCTGACCACGGCCTACCGCAACTCCCACGGGACCGACACCGCGATCGTACGGATCTTCAACACCTACGGGCCGAGGATGCGGCCCCACGACGGCAGGGCCATCCCCACCTTCATCCGCCAGGCCCTGCGCGGTGAGCCGATCACCGTGACCGGCGACGGCGGCCAGACCCGGTCCGTCTGCTACGTGGACGACACGGTCGAGGGCATCCTCGCCCTGGCGGACAGTGACTTCGAGGGCCCGGTCAACATCGGCGGCCCGGCGGAGCTGACCGTGCTCGCCCTCGCGGAGACGGTCCGCGAGCTGACCGGCTCGGACTCGCCGATCCACTTCGTCGACCGTCCCGTCGACGACCCGGAGGTCCGGCGTCCGGACACCTCTCTGGCGGCCTTCCGGCTGGGGTGGGCGCCGAAGGTGGACATCGCCGACGGGCTGAGCCGTACCATCTCCTGGTTCACCGAGGAGCTGCGCGAGCCGGAGGAGCTTCTCCGGCGCTAGGACGTGTCCGTGGATCCTCTCCGTAGCGAGGATCCACGGACACGTCCTATGCGGGGGAGCGGCCGAGCATGGCGAGGAGACGGTCGAAGCGGGCCGCGCCCTCGGGGGCGGCCGAACTCGGCTGGAACGCGGCGCCCGGCCTGAG
This sequence comes from Streptosporangium album, assembly GCF_014203795.1. Taxonomy (NCBI): domain Bacteria; kingdom Bacillati; phylum Actinomycetota; class Actinomycetes; order Streptosporangiales; family Streptosporangiaceae; genus Streptosporangium; species Streptosporangium album. The sequence continues at coordinate 535,669 of NZ_JACHJU010000002.1, forward strand.
GCGTCGCTCGTCGTCCGGGACCGCCTGGGCGATCGGCCAGGCGGCCTCCACCAGCTCCGGCTCCGCCGTGAACGCGACACCGAGAGACTGGGCGACGTCCCAGCCGTGCACCAGGTAGTCGATGAAATGAAAGCCGATGGCCTGTGGCGCGGGGAACGTCAGGCCCTTGCCGAACTCGGGCAGCGCGAACGTGCGATCCAGCACACCGTCTTCCGCGAACGCCGTCATCACGCGCTCGGCGGACCTGACATAGGCCGGGACGGCATCGCCGCCGAGCGGCTGAACCCGCCACACCGTCAGGTCGGCTCCGGTTCCCCGCGCCGCGGCGGCGAAGCCGTGGTGCTGGGCGGTCATGTGGGCGAGCAGGTCGGCCAGCGTCCAGCCGGCGCATGGCGTCGGACGGCCGAGGTCCTCGGCCGTCGCCTTGGCGACCACATCCATGCTCGCGCGCACCGCACGCCTGTCCAGTTCCCGGATATCCATGAGCGCCCCCTCTTTTTAGTAAGCTCATGCATATCATCAACGTATGTATATCATCTGTCAATGCGTATAGTGTGATGGCGTGACCGACCGTCCCGACCTGGCCGCGATGATCAGCCCGCTGAGCCGGGCGTTGATCGACGCCGAGTTGCCCGTGCTGCACGAGCACGGCCTGTCGATGTGGGCCTACTCGGTCCTGCTCGCACTGGACGAACGGCCGCTGCGGACCCAGGCCGCGCTCGCGGAGTCCATCGGCGCGGACAAGACCCGCATCATCGGGTTCCTCGACGACCTGCAGCGGAGAGGCCTCATCGAGCGGGCCCCCGACCCCGCCGACCGGCGCGCTCGCGTCCTGTCGCTGACCGCCGAGGGCCGCCGCGTGCGCGACTCCGCTCAGGCGGCCATCCGGCGGAAGGAGGAACGCCTGCTGGCGCGCCTCCCCTCAGAAGACCGGCAGGGTTTCCTGCGTGCCCTGCGGGCGCTCGCCGCCCTGCCTCCCGAAGAGATCACGGGCGCTTGACCGCCGGGACGGCATGGCACGCGCACCGCCTGCGGGCCAGCTGGTCCAGGACGGGCTGCAGCTCGATCTCCTGATCGATCTTCCGGAAGGCGTGCCTCCTCTCCAGCGGCTACAGCGCTTCGACCGGCTGGGGCTCGGCGGTCGCGGGCGTGGCCTCGCCTCCCGGACGGACTCGCCTGCCGCTGTTGTCGTGCAGCCAGTGGGCGAGCTTGTCGAGTGTGACGTTGATGGCGATGAAGATGGCGGCGATGACGATGGCGGCGGGGATGACATTGGAGAAGTTCGCGGCGATGCCGTTGAGACCCCGGTCCACCAGTTCGTCGTAGCCGACGATGAACCCGAGCGCGGAGTCCTTGAGCAGCACCACGCACTGGCTGACGATCGCGGGCATCATGGTGCGGATGGCCTGGGGGAGCAGGACGAGCCGCATGACCTGACCCTTGCGCATGCCCATCGCGTAGGCGGCCTCCGCCTGGCCCTTGGGCAGGCTCTGGACGCCGGCCCTGACGATCTCGGCGATCACCGAGCCGTTGTAGAGCGTGAGCCCGAAGACGACGGCGGTGAACGCGGAGATGCTCGTCCCGATGAGCACGAACGAGCCGAAGAACGCGAAGAAGATGAGCAGCAGGAGCGGGACGGCCCGGAAGAACTCCACGACCACGGCCGCGGGCACCCTGAGCCAGCGGTGCTCGGACATCCGGGCGGCCGCGAACACGAACCCGAAGACGGTGGCGAGGAAGATCCCCGCGACGGCGGCCTTCAGCGTCCCGAACAGGCCGGGCAGGATGAACGTGACCCACACGTCGGGACGGAGCAGCGGCAACCACTTCTCGGCCGACCACTGCTGGTTCGCGTCGAACCTGACGTAGACGAGCACGGCGACGGCGAGCATGACCACGGTCACGGCCACGGTCAGTACCCGATTGCGGCGGACCCCGCGCGGACCCGGGGCCTCGTAGAGGTTGCCGAAGGGCGCCGTGCTCATCGGACCACCGCCAGGCGGCGCGACAGCCAGCCGAAGAACAGCCCGGTGGGCAGGCAGAGGATGACGAACCCGACGGCGAACCCGAAGAAGACCTGGATCACCTGGTCTCCGTACACCTCGATCATCTCCCGCATCCGCACGGACGCCTCGGCCACGCCGACCACGAGGGCGATGGTGGTGTTCTTGGTCAGCGCGATCAGGATGCTGCCCAGCGGCACGACCACGGCCCGGAACGCCTGGGGCAGGATGATCAGGCGCAGGGTCTGCTGGAAGCTGAGCCCGATCGAGCGGGCGGCCTCGGCCTGGCCGACCGGCACGGTGTTGATGCCGGAGCGCAGCGCCTCGCACACGAAGGCGGAGGTGTAGGCGGTCAGCCCGAGTATGGCGAGCCAGAAGTTGTTCACGCTGATGTCGTCGGAGAACTCGACACCAAGGTTCGCGCCCACCCCCAGGCCGGTGAACAGGAGCACGAGCGTGAGCGGGGTGTTGCGGGCCACGGTGACGTACCCGCTGGCGACGGTGCGCAGGATCGGTAGCGGCGAGACGCGCATCGCGGTCAGCAGGGTGCCGAGAACGAGCGAGCCGACGGTGCTGACCGCGGTGAGCCGCACGGTCATCCAGAAGGCCAGGATGACGGTGTCTCGCTCAAGGATCAGTGCGTTCATGGGTACCTCAAGTCCGGTCGGGGTACGGCGGGCGCCGGACAGGATGCGACGCCCGCCGTACCGGCAAGGGGGGTCAGTACCTTTCGAGCTTCGGCGCCTCGGGGGCGGCGAAGCCGGCGGCGCCGAAGTTGGCCTCGATCGCGGCCTTCCAGCTCCCGTCGGAGAACATCTTGGTCAGCGCCTCGTTGACGGCGTCCCGGCCCTGCTTGTCGTCCTTCTTGAGGCCGATGCCGTACTTCTCGGTGCTGAACGTCTTGCCGGCCACCTTGAGCTTGCCGACGTGCTGGGCGGCGTAGCCGGCGAGGATCACGTTGTCGGTGGTGATGGCGTCGAGCTGGCCGCCGAGCACCCGGTCCACGCACGCGGAGTAGGCCCGCTCCTCCTGGAGCTGGACCTCCTTGGCGTAGGTGTCCTTGACCTTCTGCGCGGAGGTCGAGCCGGCGACGGAGCACAGCTTCTTGCCGTTGAGCGCCTCGGGCCCGGTCAGCGCGCTGTCGTCGGCGCGGACGAGCAGGTCCTGCCCGGCGACGAAGTACGGCCCGGCGAAGGAGACCTTCTGCTTGCGGGCGTCGGTGATGGAGTACGTCGCCACCACCATGTCGACCTGGCCCTGCTGGAGGAACGCCTCGCGGTTGGCCGAGACGGTCTCCTTGAAAGTGATGTTGGCGGGGTCGACGCCGAGGGCCTTGGCGACATACTTGGCGACCTCGATGTCGAAACCGGCGAAGGTGCCGTCCGGCGTGCGCAGGCCGAGACCGGGCTGGTCGGCCTTGACGCCGATGACGAGCTTCTTCTCGTCCTTCGCCTTGTCCACGATGGAGCCGGAACCGCCGTCGCCGCCACACGCGGAGGTCAGGGTGACAAGGGTGAGGGCGAACGCCGTGACGATGGATCGTCTGAACATGATCATCCTTATGGGGGGTCAGTGACTGAGGATCTTGGCGAGGAATGACTTGGCGCGCTCGCTGCGCGGAGCGCCGAAGAAGTCGTCGGGGGTGTTCTCCTCGACGATCTGGCCGTCGGCCATGAACACGACCCGGTCGGCGGCGCGGCGGGCGAAGCCCATCTCGTGGGTGACCACGAGCATCGTCATGCCGTCGCGGGCGAGCGCCGTCATCACGTCGAGCACCTCGTTGACCATCTCGGGGTCGAGTGCGGAGGTGGGTTCGTCGAAGAGGATCACTTTGGGGTCCATGGCCAGCGAGCGGGCGATCGCGACACGTTGCTGCTGGCCGCCGGAGAGCTGCGCCGGATACTTGTCGGCCTGGTTGCCGATGCCCACCCGGTCGAGCAGTTCGCGGCCCCGCCGCTCGGCCGCGTCCTTGCTCTTCCCGAGCACGGTGACCGGTCCGAGCGTGACGTTCTCCAGGACCGTCTTGTGGGCGAAGAGGTTGAAGTTCTGGAACACCATGCCGACGTCGGCGCGTAGCCGGGCGAGCTGCCGCCCCTCGGCGGGCAGCGGGGTGCCGTCAATGGCGATGACGCCGGAGTCGATGCTCTCAAGCCGGTTGATCGCGCGGCACAGGGTGGACTTGCCCGACCCGGACGGCCCGATGATCACGATCACCTCGCCGCGCTGGACGCTCAGGTCGATGTCCCGGAGCACGTGCAGCTCGCCGTAATGCTTGTTGACCTTGTCCAGCACCACCAACGGCGCCTCCGCGGCGGCAGGCTCCTCGGTCGCCACCCCGTGTACGGTCATCGTCACGCTCCTTCAGTCCGGGCGGTCCACTGTCCGCAGGCCGCGCCGTACATGGATGATCATCGGATCATCGGGTGATGGGCGCGTCGGGCGGCGTTGGCGTAACGGTAGAAGCCGCGTGTGTCGCGAAAAGCGTTGTGCGCGTTTTGCTCAGCGCGGGATGGGCGAGGGCTTGGCCTGTTCGGCGACTGCGCCCACGACGCCGATGGTGTCCCTGAAGGCGCGGTCCCACCGGCCGTCGCGCAGGTAGCCCGCGATCAGCGTGTTGAGGTAGTCGCGGAAGGCCGTGTCCTCGTGGCGGATGCCCATGCCGTACGGCTCCCTGCCGAACGGCCTGCGCAGGAGCCGTACCTGTTCCGGGTGCTGGATCATCAGACCGAGCAGGATCGTGTCGTCGGTGCTGATCGCGTCGATCCGCCCGGTGATCAGGGCGGTCACGCACTCCGTATAGGTGTCGACGAGCACGATTTCGGCGCGGGGGACTTCGGATCGCAGCCGGTCCACGGAGGTGGAGCCCCTGGCCGTGCAGACCTTCTTTCCGCCCATGTCCGCCGCGTCCTGGACGGCGGTGTCACCGGCGCGGACCAGCACGTCCTGCCCGGCGTAGTAGTAGGGGTCGGTGAAGCCGACCAGCCTGCGCCGCGCGGGCGTGATCGAGTATGTCGCGAGGACGACGTCGACCACGCCGCGCCGCAGGAAGTCCTCGCGGTTGCGGGGTATGGTCTCGATGAAGCGGATGTTGCTCTCACTGCCGGTGAGGTCTCTGGCGACGAGCCGGGCGATCTCCGCGTCGAATCCGGTGATCCGCCCGGTGGCCGGGTCCTTGTAGCCGAACAGCGGATGGTCGAACTTGATGCCCACGGTGAGGACGCCGCGCTGCTGGACGTGGGCCATGGTGGAGCCCTCGGGGAACGCCGAGTGCCGCGAGGGCGAGCCGGACACGCCGCAGCCGGCGAGTGCCAGCCAGACCAGCGCGGCGAGCGTCGCCCTGAAGGCGGTCACGGCATCCGCATCCGGTACCTGTGCTGCGGGCGGCCCGTCGGCCCGTAACGCAGGCCCGACTCGACCTGCCCCAGCTCGGCGAGATACTCCAGATAGCGCCGGGCGGTCGCCCTGCTGACGCCGATCGCCTGCGCCATCTCGTGCGCGGACAGATCGGCCTCGGCCGCGGCCAGCGCGTCGAGCACCGACTGCTCCGTGGCCGCGGAGATGCTCTTCGGCCGGGCCGTCTGGTCCAGGTGCAGCGAACGGAAGATCCGGTCGATCTCCTGCTGCTCGACGCTTCCGGCCTCCGCCAGTTGCGCGATGGTCGCGGCGTACCTCTGCAGCGTCTGTTCCAGGGTGTCCACCCGGGTGGGCTTGACCAGGTAGTAGAGGGCGCCGCGCTGCATCGCCGCCCTGACGGCGGTCGAGTCCTTCTGGCCGGAGACCACGATGACGTCCATGGGCGGCTGGTTGGGCCGCCGGAGCTGGTGGGCGACCTCCAGGCCAGGCAGGTCGGGCAGGTGCAGGTCGAGCAGGACGAGCCGCGGCGCGAAGTGGTGCGCGGCGGCCAGGGCCGCCTGTCCGGTATGCGCGATGCCCACCACCTTGAAGCCGAAGATCCGATTCACCTGCGCGCGCAGCGCGGTGGTGACGACCGGGTCGTCATCCACGATGAGGACGGTGATGTCCGTCGTCACGCTGCTCCTATGTCCGTGATCTTCTGACGCTGGCGTCATCTTAAAGGCGTTTTGTTACAGCCAGGAATCTTCTGTTCCTTCTGCTCACGGGGATCCACTTCGCGGATCCGAGGCCCTTACTATCGGGGCCTGACACGGTGACTGGGCGGCGTCAGCCGCAGGCGGGGTGACGAGATTGAAAGGGCTGTTCGCCGTCACGGCGCTGTGGATCCTTCTTGGCATGCTGCCGCTGGCGCTGTTGACCTCCTCCAGCATCACCCTGTCCGATCAGGCCGTCCGCAGTGAGGTGCGCGACCGGGTGGAGACCACCGCCTCGGTGAGCCGAGTCGTGGTCGAGCAGCAGATGGGTTCGCTCAAGCAGTTGGTCAGCGCCTTCGCCCAGCGGCCGGAGGTACGGCGGACGGTGATCTCCGGCGAGTCGGCGACCCGTTCCGCGCTGGCCGGATACCTGAAGGAACTGGCCCACATGCGCAGCGGGATCAGCGGCGTGATCGTCATCGGGGCGGACGGCGACATGATCGGCGCCGAGCCGCGGAGCGGGCTGCCGCAGGACGTGAGCACCACCGACTGGTACCTCGCGGTGCGCAGTCGCGGCCAGGCACACGTGTCGCAGGCGTACACACCCACCATGCGGGGCGTGTCCAGGGCCGTCGCGGTGGCGGTGCCCATCCCGGCCGCCGACGGCGGAGAGCTGCTCGGCATCCTCGCGGCGGTCTACAGCCTGGACGCCATACAGGACTTCGCCTCGCAGGCGGCCGAGGCACAGGGGATCCGGCTGCTCATCACCGACCAGTCGGGCGTGCTCGTCGCCGACCCCGGACGGAAGGTCTACGCGCTCACCTCTATGCGGGAGGACCCGAGGGTGGACGCCGCGCTGGCCGGCCGTTCGCTGTTCACCGGATTCGACGGCACGGTGCTGTCGGCCTCGGAGCCCATCCCCGACATCGGCTGGACGGTGACCGCCGAGGTGCCCACCGCCGAGGCGCTGGCCTCGGCGGAGACCCTCCGGATGCGGGTGCTGTCCGTGGCCGCGCTGCTGGCGGTTCTCATCGTCGCAGGGCTGGCGGTGCAGATCCGCACCACCAGGGGTCGCCGCCGGACGCAGGCCACCCTGGCCAGGTACGCCGAGGCGCTTGCGGCGGCACGGGACGAGGCGGTCAGCGCCTCGGTGGCCAAGACCGAGTTCCTGGCCAAGGTCAGCCACGAGATACGCACCCCGATCAACGGCGTGCTCGGCATGAACGGCCTGTTGCTCGGCACCCGGATGGACGACGAGCAGCGCCACTACGCGGGCACCGTGCAGGCGTCGGCACAGAACCTGCTGCGTCTGCTCGACGACTTCCTCGACCTGTCGAAGATCGAGGCCGGCCGGCTCGAGGCCGAAGCCGTGCCGTTCGACCTGCCCCGGTTGTGCGACGAGGTCGTGGCGCCGCTGGCCCCGCACGCCTATCGGCAGGGGCTCTGGCTCACCCTCCGCCTGGATGACGACGTGCCCCAGCACGTCGTCGGTGACCCGGTACGGCTGCGCCAGGTGCTCAGCAACCTGATCGGCAACGCGCTGAAGTTCACCGTTCAGGGCGGAGTCGACCTGGAGGTCGCGCTGGAGACGGCAGGGGGGGAGGAGGCGATCGGCGACGATCACGTCACGCTGCGGTTCGCCGTCACCGACACCGGGGTGGGAGTGGGGCCCGACGACAGGGGCCGGGTCTTCGAGGTCTTCCGCCAGGTGGACTCGCCCATCACCCGCCGCACCGGCGGCAGCGGGCTCGGCCTGGCCATCAGCAGGCAGCTCACCGAACTGATGGGTGGCCGGATCGGGCTGGACAGCATGGAGGGGATCGGCAGCAGGTTCCACCTCACCTTGCCGGTGGACGTCCTGACCTGGTCCGCCCCCGCCTCTGCGGAGTTGCGCGACCGGCGGGTCCTCGTCGCCGACGCGCGGCAGGAGGACCGCGCGCTGGCCGGGCGGATTCTGGCCGGTGCGGGGCTCGTCGCCGAGCAGGCGCAGGACGCGGCGGCCGCGCTCGCGATGCTGCGGACCGCCGCCGGTGACGGGCACCCCTTCGACCTGGCCGTCGTCGATCTCGACATGAGTGCCGTTCCCGAGGCGGACGAGCCGGTCTCGCTCGCCGACGCGATCCTGTCCGACTCCCTGCTCCATGCCACGAACGTGGTCGTACTGGTCACCCCGGGCCGGACCGGATCCGCCTGGCCGGACGTGTCCGTCGCCCCCGACCGGATCGTGCAGTCGATGACCCGTCCGCTCAGCCGCCGCCGCCTGCTCGCCGCCATCGAGAACACCCTGTCCACGGCCGACAAGGACGACGAGTCCGGCAACTTCGAAGTGGAGTCCAGGTCGGAACCGGTACGGATCCTCGTCGCCGAGGACGACGAGGTCAGCCGCGAGGTCGCCAGGCTCGTCCTGCGTAAGGCCGGGCACCGGGTCGACGTGGTCGACGACGGAGAGCAGGCGGTGCGGGCGGTGCTCGGTGGCGACTACGACCTGGTCTTCATGGACTGTCAGCTCCCCGTGCTCGACGGTCTGGCGGCGACGGTGGACATCAGACGGCGGCAGGAGAGGCCCGGCCGTACCCCGATCATCGCGATGACCGCCGCCGCGATGCCGGACGACCGCGTCCGCTGCCTGGAGGCGGGCATGAACGCCCACCTCACCAAGCCGGTGGACTGGCAGCACGTGCTCGGCCAGATCCCGGCCTGGGTGAGCCCGGAGGTTCCGGCCGAGTTGGAAGGTCTGTCACCGGAGGACGTGGCGGACATCGCACAGGCGTTCCTGTCCAGTGTGCCCGGTGTCCTCCATGAGCTGCGGGAGGCGGTGGAAGCGGGGCATCCCAAGCAGGCCGGATCGCTCGCGCACCGTCTCAGGGGCAGCTGCGCGGCCGTCGGCGCCGCGAGGGCCGCCGAGCTGTGCCGCCGTGTCGAGGAGCTGCCCGCGACGGGCACCGTGTCGGAGCTGGCGAAGGAACTGGAGCGGGTGTTCGGCGAGATGACCCGCCTGACGCAGGGACGAGAACTGATTAACAGGACATAGCGTCACATTAAACACATTTGTAACACCGGCTATCTAACATTTCTCTGTCATCAATTGTGGCATTTTGTGGTATTTAGCAAAAGGAAATGACGATGACGGCTTCCGGCGAGCCCAGCCCTACAGCGACCAGCAGTCCCAGCCCCACCAGCACGGCCAGTCCGTCTCCTACGGGCAGTCCGTCTCCTACGGGCAGTCCGTCTCCCACGGACAGCCCTTCTCCCACGGACAGCCCCTCTCCCACGGTCAGTCCGTCGCCGGGCACCTCGCCCGGCCCCGGTGCGCCCTGGACGTCCGGCCCCTCGCCGGTCCCGACGCCAAGCCCCACCCGCAGCCCGTATGCGCCGCCCCTCCCTCCGGCGCCCTCGGAGGGAAACGCCCCGTCCGACCAGGTCAGCATCGACTGGGCGTCCATACGCGCCCTGGCCAGGATGTTCGATGAGACGGGCGACGACGTCGCGCTCAAGAACACCACCGCCAGGGACCTGGCGAGCACGGGGGGTCTCGTCGGCGACGACGAGGACGGCGTGGCGTTCGCCAAGTGGTACAGCGAGGGCTTCCACGCCCTGTCGGCCGCCATCCTCAACATGGCGGATGTGAGTTTCTCGGTGGCCGGCGGCCTGCGTGACTTCAACACGCTCTGGGACATGCTCGAAGGGAACATCATCACATCGCTCCCGACGGTCGCCGATCTCTCCGAACCCCCGATTCCCCAACTTCCCCCCGCCAAGACGGGGGCGTGATCCGCGATGGGTGATGTCCGTACATGATGGATCCATTCCAGGCGCTCTCCTGGTTCGCGGGCGTGCACGTGCCCGAGGCCGACACGTCCAACCTCCGTGCCCGCGCCCAGAGCCTGCGGGCCTTCGCGGACTCGATCGAGGAGATCGCCGGCCGCGCCGAGGCGGGCGTCGGCACGGTGCGCAGGCACAACGACAGCCGTACGGTCGACCGTTTCGCCGATCTCTGGCCGAACGAGCTCGCTCCTCGCTATGCCGCCATGGCGGCGAACCTGCGGGAACTCGCCGACGGTTGCGACGAGTACGCCGAAACGGTGGACGAGCACCGCGAACAGCTCTGGATCATCGGCACCCAGATCGCCGCCATGGCGTTCACCATGATGTTCGGCTACCTTTACCCCTCCGCGAGGTTCATGGCAGAGGCGGCCATGAAATGGCTGGTGGCCAGGGCGCGGCTGGAGAAGACCATCTTTCAGAAGATCATCAAGATGGTCCTCGCCAAGCGGATCGGCAAGTACAACGTGGGCACCTACCTCGTTCGCGAAGGGCTCGACGCGGTGTCCGACGCCCTCGTCTGGACCGTGGTGAAGACGGGTGTGCACGTGGCGTCCTCGGCCGCCACGGGCCAGCCCATCGGCTCGATCCCGGACTACATGGCCAAGCACTTCGCCGCCGAGCTGGCCTACAACGGCGGCATCAAGGCGATGCGCGACGTGCGCAGGTTCATCCCGGCGACAAAGGTCACCGAGACGCTTCTCGGCACAGGTCCGGCGGGCAACTTCTTCCGGCGCACGGTGTCGGCCTCGCTGGTCTACAACGGCGTCACCGGATCGATATCCGACGAGGCGACGCTGCGGTCCGCTCTCGCACACGCCCCGCGGGCCTTCATCCTCAAGCGGTGAGTGATCAGCGGCGGCCGTTCTCCCATGACGGGTCCACGAGAGGCTGGGTCAGCGCGGTCATCCGGCTTGAGGCGTCCTCCTCGGCCTGCCTGACCGCCTCCAGGATCGCCTCGGCCAGCGCCTCGGAGCCGAGCCGCATCGCGCGCGGATCGATCCGCAGCGTCCGGAGCGAGCCGGTGGCCAGGACCTCGACGGTGATCTGGCCGTTCGCCCCCTCGCCCCGCCCCTTTGTCTCCTCGACCTGGCGCCTGACCTCTTCGAACCCAGCCGTCTCCGCCATGAGCCGGGACAGCGCGCGGTCGATCTCCGGATCGCCGGTCTGCCGGAGAGGGTCCCCCGGTGTCGTCATTCGATTCCTTCTCTCGCTCTACGCCCTCATATGCCATATGCGTTGTGCCGAGCCTAACGGTCGACGATCGTGAGCGGTTGTCCCAGCACGTGGAACCGGATGGTGCTCCACGGCGCGGTGAACCATGATTGCCGTCATGGCGGACGCATCACGGCACGTGGCCTTGAACATGACGGGGCGTGGTCACAGGGCGCGTGACCTCGGGATCGTGATCGGCGAGTATGGGCCGGGCGAGCACAACGCCATCACCGACGTGCCCGGTGTACGTGTCGGACACTGCACCGTCCTTCGGGAACCCGACATCCGCACCGGCGTGACCGCGATCGTCCCTGACGGCGTCGGCCCGCACGCGCCGTTGCCGGCGGGCCTGTTCGCCGGTAACGGCCACGGCAAGCTGATCGGCGCCACCCAGCTGGCCGAGCTCGGGCTGATCGAGGCACCCGTCATGCTCACGGCGACGTTGTCGGCGTTTCGCGTGGCCGACGCGGTGGTGAGTTGGATGCTGGCGCGGCCGGACTGCGCGGACGTGCGGACCTTCAACCCGGTCGTGGGAGAGTGCAACGACGGATACCTGTCGGACATCCGCGCCCGTCCGGTCGGTGAGGCGCAGGTGCTGGAGGCCATCGACGGCGCGGCGCCGGGGCCGGTGGCGGAAGGATGCGTCGGGGCGGGCACCGGCACCGGCGCGCTGGGATTCAAGGCGGGCATCGGCACCGCTTCCCGGGTGCTCGACCTGGCGGACGGGCCGGTCACCCTCGGTGCCCTGGTGCAGGCGAACTTCGGCGGCACGCTCCGCGTCCTCGGCTCCACGGTCACGCCGGCCTCCCTGGGGCTGGCCGAGCCCGCCGCCCCGGATGTGGGGTCATGCATGGTCGTCGTCGCGACCGACGCGCCCCTTGACGCCCGCCAGCTCACCCGCCTGGCGCGGCGCGCGGTGTTCGCACTGGGACGGGTCGGCGCCTCCTACAGCCATGGCAGTGGGGACTACGGCATCGCCTTCTCGGTCCAGCCGGAGGGTGCGCCTCCCCGGGACGCGGCGTTGAGCCCGCTGTTCGGGGCGGCGCTCGACGTCGTGGAGGAGGCCGTGCTGAACTCGCTGTTCACCGCGACGACCATGACGGGCGTGGGCGGGCGCACCCTGTACGCGATACCGCTCCCGCGCCTCATGGGGTCCCGGTAGTTTCGGCGAAATTTCCAACGGAGATGCAGATCAGGGCCTCTGTGAAAATCTTCGGGCACAGCTTGAAAGGGGGCTGCGGACCTGCATTGACGTTGTTTCCTGAGGATCGCCGCCGTCGTCGTGAAGTGAGCCACGTGCCCGGCCGGCTCCACCTCGCGCTGCGGGTGGGGCCGGCCGGGTGCCGGCGAGGTGTCAGGAACCGCTCCCCGAGACGGCCGCCCAGTAGGAGCCCAGCACCGTGAATTGCTGAAGCCGGGCGTTCCTGGGCGGGATGTGGGCCACCACCTCGATCAGGTCATTCACGATCATGAAACGGTGGTGCCGGCCGGCCAGCGAGGCGAGATGCTCGTTGTAGACGTAGTTGCCCGGCCGTACGTCGTAGCGCGAGGTGCGGGCCAGCGTGGTGAACACCAGGGCGCCCCCGTCGGCGACACGTAGCGCGAGCGAGGGGTATTCGGGTGCCGGCCGGACCTTCTCGGTGACACGGGCGTAGCGGTTCATGTTTCTGCGGCTGCTCGCCGCCCGGTTGGCCAGATCGTCGTCCACGGCGAACCGGGCCTTGGCCTCCGGCGTCCCCCCGCCGGTCAGCTGCCTGGCGTAGAGCTTGGCGAAGTTCCCCGGAGAGGTCATCAGCCCGGTTGAGGCGGTGAGGGGAAGTTCCTTGACCGTACCCGCGGCGGTCACGTCGATCTTCGGCCGGGCCGTGTCCCCCGCCGCGCCGTCGGGGGCGTAGATCTGCCGCCACCCGTCAGGAGTCTTGGAGAACAGCAGGTAGGTGAGGCGGTCGCTCTTCTTGCCGCCGTTGACGTCCCGGCGGACCGTGGTCAGGACCCACTCCTCGCCCCCCTTGGCCGAAACATAGAAGACGGGGTCGACGTAGGTGAAGGCGCCGCCGGGCTTGGCCTTCAGTTCGCGTGCCGAGACGTAGCCGGCGCTGTCGATCGCGAAGCTCGCCCCGCCCTCGTAGCTCCGCAGGAGACCGACGTCGAAGGTCTTGTTGGCCTTGTTGTTCAGCTGAACGTAGCGGGCCAGCAGGCTTCTGGCCTCCTCAGCCGTGACGGCCGGCTGCACGGTGCCGGCACCCTGTCCGGGCGACGCGGCCGCGGAGGAGGGCGAGGTGGCAGGAGACTGCGGGGCCGTGGGTTCTCCGGCCGAGCATCCCGACGACACCGCCGTGGACGCGATCGCCACACACATCACTGTCCAGCCGAACCGAGACACCACAACCCCCAGAAATTTGAAGATGAATGTCCCTATCTTCCCAGAAGTCCCAATGGTCACTTTTGTCAGGTGGGTGTGGCGAGCCTTGTTTCTAAAGCTCAGTCAGTACCCGGCTGGGCGCACCAGCCCCGTCTCGTATGCGTAGACCGCGGCCTGGGTCCGATCGCGCAGGCCGAGCCTGACCAGGATCCGGCTCACACGGGTCTTGACGGTCTGTTCCGCCACCACCAGCCGTTCGGCGACCTTGGTGACGGCGTCGAGGCCGTTGACGGCCTGGCCGACGACCTCGATGCCGGGTTCGGCGTTGAGTAGCACCGTGAAGCCCTGGCGGACCATCATCTGGTCGTCGGCGATCACCACGCGGATGGGTGTCATGGGGTGTCCTCAACAGACTCGGCGGGCAGCTTCGGGGCGGTGGCTGGCAGGAGCGCGGTCACTTCGTAGCCGCCGTCCGGGGTGGAGCCGGTGGCCAGATCACCGCCCAGCATGGCCGTGCGTTCGCGCATGCCCAGCAGGCCGTGCCCGGCGCCCGGTGACGGTGGGGCGGGCCGGTCCGGCGCGGTGTTGGCGACCCGGACGGTCGGAGCGCCGGGGTGGTACCCGATCTCCACCCGTACCGCGGCTCCGGGCGCGTGCCGCATCGCGTTGCTGAGCGCCTCCTGGACGATACGGAACGCCGACAGCTCGACGCCCGGCGACAGCGGGCGCGGCTCACCGATGATCTCGGCGGTGAGCGTGACCCCGGCGCCGCGTACGTTGGCGACCAGTTCCTCCAGCCGGTCGAGGGTGGGCTGCGGGGTGTGGCGCACCCCGTCCGCCTGGGCGTCCTGTGAGCGCAGCACACCCAGGATCCGCCGCAGTTCGGTCAGCGCCTCGACGGCGTTCTCGCGGATGCCCGCCAGGTTCTCCGTCAGCTCCTCGGGAGGGTCTTCGACCAGATGCGGGGCGACCTGCGCCTGGATGGAGATCACCGACATGTGGTGGGCGACCACGTCGTGCGGCTCGCGGGCGATCCGGTTGCGTTCCTCCAGCAGGGTGCGCCGGGCCCGCTCCTCGGCGGTGAGTTCCTCCTGTTCGACCAGCTGGGTCCGGGCCACGCGGAGACCGCGCAGCACGGCGCCGATCACCGTCGAGGTCACGAGGACCGGGAGGGCCGGCACGACATCGCCGAAGTGGCCCCGGTTGACGAACGTCACGCAGACCAGGCTCACCAGGGTGGTGATCGCCAGCGTCTCGGCCGCGACCTGGGGACGGACCCATAGCGGACCGCGGTGTGTGGCGATGCGCACCAAGATCACTAGAGTGTGTAGAAAATACGGATGACTGCCGTTTTCTACGGGACACCTGGAAGGCGAAGCACTGTGATCGAGCGCTGGGCGGCCATGGCGGGCGATGGCCGTGAGTTCGAGGCGTGGGACGGTGTCACCCGGATGGCCGAAGGGCTGCCGGAGGAGCACCTCGGCGCGCTGATGGAGGAGTCGGTCACCTGGCCAGGGCGTCGTCCCATGCCCTACCGCTGGTGGGAGCAGTGGCGGCGCGGGGACGGCCGCCCGTGGCACGCCGCGGCCGACCATCGGGTGTTGTACATCAGCCATCACCCGTCGTACGACGCCGAAGAGTACGAGGCGTTCGACGGTGGGCCGCCCGCCGATCCGGACGAGGGCCCGGACCTCGGGGCGGTCGAGGCGGTCGCTGTGAGCCCGGACCTGCGATGGCTCGCGCTCACCCTGTGCTCCGATGGCAACACCGCGTGCGGTGGCCTGTACCTGCTCGACATGGAATCAGGCACATGGCACCAGCGCGCTCTGGACGACGACGACGCCCTCATCGGATGGGGACGCGACGTGGCGTTCGCCCCCGACGGTTCGCTGCTCGCGGTCGCGACCTCAACGGACCTGCAGATGCTTGTCTGGCGCACCCACGACATGACCTGTCTGTGGTCCGCAGGGCCGGAGGCCGTCACGGCGGGGACCGCGGACGCGTGGGGGTTTCGCGGCTTGTCAGAGTCGGCGGATGACGATGACGAGTCGGCGTTGTTCTTCCACACCGGTTTCAGCGGCGACGGGCGGCTGGTCGTCGCGGCCGATGACGGCAGGCCGTACTACCCGAGCGCCAGGGAGGGACGCATCGTGGTGGCCGTGGCAGACAGCGGCGAGGTCGTGTTCGCCACGACCGTCCCGGCCCGAGGCGAGGCGGTACTGGACCACTCCGGGCGGCGACTGGCCCACATCGCGGCAGACGGCGAAGTGGTGATTTACGACGTGTCCTCTGGCGAGGTCGTGGCCCGGCATCGCACCGGCCTGCCCGGCGCCCGCGCGCTCGCGTGCTCTCCCGACGGCGACGCGATCGCCGTCGGGGGAGACGGCGCCATCGAGGTGCTGCGCCCAGGACATGGGCGTCCGGAACGCGTCCGGATCGATGGGACGTGCCGATCGGTGGTCTGGTCCTCGGACGGCCCGCGCGCCCTGGTCATCGGAGACCGGCATGCGACCGTGACCGATGGCGCGGGCCGCGAGCTGTGGACCCGGCGTATCGAGCATCCGAACTCTTTGGTCGCAGCCTTCGCCGCCGATGCGCGCGTGCTGGTGACCATCGATGACACAGATGAGGTCGTCGCCTGGTTCCTCTACGACGGACGCCCGCCGCCGTCCCCGATCACAGCGAAGAACTGACAGCGGCCGTGCTCGCCGGCTACGCCGCGGCACTCGACCGGGCCCCGCTGTCGTCCGAGTCGGCCCGGTGCTCGGGTTCGTGTCACCAAGTGAAAGGTAGAGCTGTCTCCCCAGAGCAGGACGCTGATCAGATAGCTGTCGGATTCCAGCCGGGCTACCCCGTAGCAGCGTGAGCGTGTGGTGGCGGCTCAACCGGCCTCGGGGCCGGCGGACGGTTCCTCGGTCGGGAACAGGATCGGGCTGAGCAGGTATTGCGCGCGGTCGGGTGTGGATTGGTTCGCCAGCCGGGGCGCGATCGCGCTGCGCAGTTCGCTGATCATCTCGAGGAGCTCGTCTCGGCTGAGCCAGACAGCATGCTGTCGATAGCCGACGAGGTCTGCCGTCGGGTCGGCGTGATCTCGGTCGAGGTAGGTGTTGAACTCGGCGAGCAGGGTGGCCGTCGCCGTGGCGAATCCGCGCCGATGATCGTCGAGCGACAGCGACTCGATCGTGTCGGCGTCGATCGCCGCCCGGTCCTGACGCAGTCGGTATCGGCGCTCCACCGCGCCGCGTACTCGCTGCTCGTCGGCCACCTCCAGGATTCCCCCGGTCACGAGCAGGTCGACGTGCCGGTAAACGGTGGCCTTCGAGACATCGGGGATCCGAGCGCACAGCTGGGAAGTCGTCAGCATCCGCCCTCCGCGCATCGCGTGCACGACTCGCAGCCGCACCGGGTGCGCAAGAAGCTCTAACGTGTCCACCCCCCTATGATCTCACATGTGCTACCTTTCTCAAAAAATGAGAAAGGAAAGGGTTGGAGATGACGATGGGAGCCGACCCGGCAGCGACCGCCGTTGCGGTCGTCGAGATGGCATGTAAGGGACGCTTCGCCGAGATCGAACGGCTCTTCGCGCCGCCGCTGCGAGCGGTGGTCAACGCTGAGGCGCTGCAGGTCGCCTGGGCGGCCGAGATGGGCAAGAGCGGACAGGTTTCCACCATCGGGGAGCCGGTGAGCGAGCGGATCGAGGCAGGGCTGGTCCGCGTGAGTGTCCCGGTGGCCTGCGAGCGCGGGGGACTCACCGTGGTCATGGCGGTCGACCACGACGGCATGCTGAACGGTCTGCGGCTTGCCGCGGCCACCGGGCCTTGGACGCCGCCGCCGTACGCCGACCCGACGAGGTTCGCTGAGCACCACGTCACGGTTGGCGACGGACCTCTCGCCGTGTCCGGCACGGTGAGCATGCCGCATGGGCCCGGCCCGCGACCGGGCGTCGTGTTGCTCAGCGGGGGAGGGCCCTTCGACCGCGACGCCACCAGCGGAGCCAACAAACCGCTCAAAGATCTGGCCTGGGGGCTGGCCGGCCGCGGTGTTGCGGTGTTGCGGTTCGACAAGGTGACCCACACCCACAGCGGCCAGGTGGCGAACGCACCCGGCTTCACGATGGCCGACGAGTACGTGCCGCACGCGGTCGCCGCCGTCCAACTGCTCCAGCAGCAGTCGAGCGTGGACCCTGCCCGCGTCTTCGTTCTCGGCCACAGTATGGGCGGCAAGGTCGCCCCGCGTGTCGCGACCGCCGAGGCGTCCGTCGCCGGTTTGGTGATCATGGCCGGCGATACGCAGCCGATGCATCAGGCCGCCGTCCGCGTCGTCCGTTACCTCGCTTCGCTGGATCCCGGCCCGGCGGTGGAGGCCGCCGTCGAGGCGATTGTGCGGCAGGCTGCGATGGTCGCCAGCCCCGACCTGTCACCGTCGACGCCGACCGAAGCGCTGCTGTTCGGCCGACCGGCAGCGTACTGGCTGGATCTGCGCGGCTACGACCCGGTCGCGACCGCGGCGGCGCTGGACAAGCCGATGTTCATCCTCCAGGGCGGCCGCGACTATCAAGTGACCGTCGCGGACGATCTCTCACAGTGGAAGGCCGGCCTCGCTCACCGGCCGGATGTCACGATCCGCGTCTACGATGCCGACAACCACCTGTTTTTTCCCGGCGCAGGTCCGTCCACGCCTGCGGAATACGAACCTGCGCAACACGTGGACCCGGCCGTCGTCGCCGACATCGTCGAGTGGCTGACGCCGGACCGTGGGAAGATCGGTTGACCGGCCTCCGGAGCCAAGACCCGACTCAGGGCGTCAGCCCCGGTTCCCGAAGCTGTGCAGGCCGCAGCGGCCTCCACCCTGCGGTGTCGAGTTTGGCTACTCGGACCGCCAGACGACCTCCCCGTCCACCCGGCCGTCGGTCGGGACGAGACCGATACGGCGGGCCACTGCCGAGGAGGCCGCGTGGTCGGGGTGGACCGTCGCGACGAGGGCGTGCACGCCGTGTTCCCCGAGCCAGCCGGTGAGTGCGAGCGCGGCCTCGCCGGCGATGCCCCGGCCCTGCCACGGGGTGCCGACCACCCAGGCCACCGACGCCCGGCCGGAGGTCACGGTGGCCTGGACGTAGCCGACCAGGCAGTCCGGGCCGTCCAGGCGGATCACCCAGTTGAGCCAGGCGTCGTCACCGCCGGCCGGCGGCCCGGCGACCATGCGGGTGTAGCGGTCACGGAGCTGCCCGGCGGTCGCGGGGGAGCCTCCGATGAACGTGTGGAGGGCGGGATCGTCGAGTGCCTCGGCCATCTCTGGAGCGTGTTCCACGGCCAGCGGTTCGAGCGTGAGCCGTGGGGTCCTGATCGGTTCGGCGTCCATGGTGGGTCAGCATGCCACGATCAGGCGCGGGTGACGGACTGGTCGACGGTGCCCGGGGCCAGGACGTGTTCGATGACCATGACGGCGGCGCCGATCACGCCCGCGCGGTCGCCGAGTTCGCTGGCGGTGATCGTCAGGTGCTGGGTGGCGAGGGGGAGGGACCGGCTGTAGATGACCTCGCGGAGGCCGGCGAGGATCTGCTCGCCCGCCTCGGCGATGTCGCCGCCGACCACGATCACCGAGGGGTTGAAGAAGTTCACGATCGACGCGAGGACGTCGCCGACCTCGCGGCCGGCCTGGCGGATGAGCTGGACGGCCTGGGTGTTGCCGCTGCGCACCAGACGGACCACGTCGCGGCTGTCGGAGGCCTCCACGCCGCTGGAGGAGAGGCGGGCGGACATGGCGGCGCCACTGGCGACGGCCTCCAGGCAACCGAGGTTGCCGCAGCGGCAGACGGTGTCGGAGGCCGAGACCACCTGGATGTGGCCGATGTCGCCGGCCGCGCCCTGGGCGCCGCGGTGCAGGTGGCGGTCGCTGATGATGCCGCACCCGATGCCGGTGCCGATCTTGACGAAGATGAGGTGGTCGGCCTCGGGCCGGGCGGCCCAGTGCTCGCCGAGGGCCATGATGTTCACGTCGTTGTCGACGAGCACGGGGGCACCGAAGCGCTCGCCGAGCCACTCGGGGACGGGGAAGCCGTCCCAGCCCGGCATTATCGGCGGATTGACCGGCCGGCCCGAACTGTGCTCGACCGGGCCGGGCAGGCCGACGCCGATGCCGCAGATCTCCTCCGGGGTGTGCCCGGTCTCGGCGAGCATGTCTTCGAAGATGTGCTGGAGCCAGGTGAGCGTCTCCACCGGACCACGGTCTATCGGCACCTCGTCCGCCCGTTCGGCCAGGACCTCGGTGCCCAGGTCGGTGATCGCCACCCGGGCGTGGGTGGCGCCGAGATCGGCGGCCAGGACGATGCGCGCGGCGCGGTTGAAGGTGAAGGCGACGGCGGGACGGCCTCCCGAGGAGATGGCCTCCTCGGTCGGGACGATCCACTGCTGGCTCAGCAGCACGTCGAGTCGCTGCCCGAGGGTGGACCGTGCCAGCCCTGTCAGCTGCACCAACTCGGCCCGGGTCCGGGCCTGACCGTCACGCAGGATTGTCAGAAGCGCCCCCGCGCCGGCGATTGAACCGTTCGCTTCGCTCAGCATGCGCACAGTCAACACTCCTCGTTTACACCGCGTCAAAGCAGCTTACGCTTACCCATGTCACCATTATGCCTAAATGACGCTGACTTTTGCTTGACCATCGCCATAAGCTCCCTTTAGCATCCCGCAATATGGAGGAAATCCGACGGTTACCGGCGGATGCCGTCCATGCGGGTGTCACCGGAACCGGATGATGGCGGGAGGTGGACGCGTCGTGATCCTGAAGATGCGCGGCATCGCCAAGAGCTTCCTCGGCGTGCGCGTGCTGAGCGGGGTCGGACTGGAGGTGGCCGCGGGCGAGGTGCACGCGGTCGTCGGGGAGAACGGTGCCGGCAAGTCCACGCTGATGAAGATCCTCGCCGGTGTCCACCTGCCGGACGAGGGCGTCGTCGAGATCGACGGCTCCCCGGTCTCCTTCTCCCATCCCCTTGACGCCCAGCGCGCCGGGGTGGCGATCATCTACCAGGAGTTCAACCTGCTGCCCGAGCGCGGTGTCGCGGAGAACGTCTTCCTCGGCCGCGAGCCCGTCAGGCGGGGCCTGGTCGACCGGGCCGCGATGGAGACCGCCACCGCGCGGCTGCTGGAGCAGCTGGGCGAGACCTCCTTCGGCCCCCGCGACCTGGTCCGTCACCTGTCCATCGCCCAGCAGCAGGTGGTGGAGATCGTCAAGGCGCTCTCCCAGAACGCCCGGATCATCGTGATGGACGAGCCGACGGCCGCGCTCGCCGACCACGAGGTGGAGCTGCTCTACCGGCTCGTCTCGCGGCTGCGGGAGCGAGGGATCGCCGTCCTCTACATCTCCCACCGGCTGCGCGAGGTGTTCGACCTGGCGGACCGGGTGACCGTCCTGAAGGACGGCACGCTGGTCACGACCGCGGAGACCGCACAGATCACCTCCGACGAGCTGGTCCGGCTGATGGTCGGCCGCGACCTGCGCGCCTACTTCCCGCCCCGGGAAGCAGGCGCGGCGGGCGAGGTACGGCTCGGCGTGCGCGGCGGCGGCAACACCGTACTCGACGGGATCGACCTCGACCTGCGCGCGGGGGAGATCCTCGGGGTGGCCGGGCTGCAGGGTTCGGGCCGGACGGAGCTGGCCAAGGCCCTCTTCGGCGCCGAGCCGTTCACCCGCGGCGAGATGACCCCGCTGCGGCCCGCGTCGGTACGGCAGGCCGTGGCGGCCGGGATCGGGCTGGTGACCGAGGACCGGAAGGCCGAGGGGCTCGCGCTGCGCCAGTCGGTCCGCGACAACGCCCTGCTGGTCTCCCGCTCCGTACGGCGGGGCGGCCGCGGCGACGTCAGGGCACTGCTGGAGGCCGTACGGCTCCAGCCTCCCCGCCCCGAGCAGGAGGTCCGCTACCTGTCCGGCGGCAACCAGCAGAAGGTCGTGCTGGCGAAGTGGATGACCGTGGCACCGGAGGTTCTCGTGTTCGACGAGCCCACGCGCGGAGTCGACGTGGGAGCCAAGGCCGCGATCTACGACCTGATGCGCGGCCTGGCGAAGGACGGCATGGCCATCATGATGATCTCTTCCGAACTCCCCGAACTCGTCGGCATGAGCGATCGCATCGTCGTGATGCGCGACGGCCGCATCGCCGGAGAGCTCCCCTCCGGTCCCTCGGAGGAGGCGGTCATGCGTCTGGCAGCCGGCGAGGTGTCACCGTGACCGCACGAGAGAGGCTCCGCCTCGCCCGGCCCCCGGCGGCGTCCGTCCCCGCCGAGCCGGCCGCCGCCGCACGCCGTGGAGGGGTGCTGTCGGGTCGTATCGGCTCGACACAGGTCATCTACCTGGCCCTGGCCGGGGTCATGCTCGTCGGATGGGCGCTGGTGGCCCTCGACGGGGGCGACTTCCTCACCCTGGAGACCATCGTCGGCATCCAGCAGCGGTCGGCCGCGCTGGGCATCGTCGCGGTGGGGCAGACCCTGGCGATCCTGGCCGGGTCGCTGGACCTGTCGGTGGCGTACCTGATCAGCCTCACCTCGCTCGTCGCGGCGGAGATCATGGCGGGCCAGGACAGCGGGATCGTGCCGGCCGTCGCGGCGGTGCTCGCGGTGAGCGCGCTGGTCGGCCTGGTCAACGGCCTCGTCATCACCCGGCTCCATGTGCACGCCTTCATCGCGACGCTCGGCACGGCGCTGATCATCCGGGGGGTCGTGGACCATCTCTACGACGGTCCGGCGGGCAGCGTTCCGGAGTCCTTCCAGCGGCTCGGCTACGACAGACTCGGGCCGGTCCCGGTCTCGGCGCTGCTCTGGGCCGCCGTCGCGGTCGCCGCCTGGTTCCTGCTGCGCCGTACCCGGCTCGGATACCGGATCTACGCGGTCGGCGGGGACGAGGAGGTGGCCCGGCTGTCCGGGGTGCGGACCGGCCGGGTCATCGTCGCCACGCACGTCCTGTGCTCGGTCTGCGCGGGGATCGCCGGCCTGCTGCTGGCCGGCAGGCTCGGCGCGGGGGCACCCACGGTCGGCACCGACGGCGGCTACGACCTGGAGTCGATCGCCGCGGTGGTCCTCGGCGGCACCGCCCTGGCCGGGGGCCGGGGCGGGGTCCCCGGGACGGTCGGCGGGGTGCTGCTGCTGGCCGTGCTCGACAGCGTCTTCAACCAGCTCGAGGTCAACGCGTTCTTCAAGGACGTGGTGCGCGGCGTGGTCATCGTCGTCGCGGTGGCCGGCTACGCACGCCGTACCGTCAGGAGGCGATCCCGGTGAGAGCCCTCAGGTCCGCAGGGCCGATCTTCCTCGTGCTGGCCGTGCTGCTGGTGCTGATCGCCGTGGCCAACCCGTTCTTCCTGGAGCCCGCCGGGTTCCTGGCGTTCGTGAAACGGGCCGCGCCGCTGGTCATCCTGGCGGCCGGGCAGTACTTCGTGATCGTCTCGGGGGAGTTCGACCTGTCGGTCGGGTCGCTGGTCACCGTTCAGGTGGTGGTGGCGGCCCGGTTGATCGAGGGCGACGAGGCGGCGACCTGGCCGGTGCTGGCCCTGCTGCTCGCGCTGGGGCTGCTGGTCGGGCTGGTCAACGGGGTGATCACCACCGGGCTGCGGGTGCCGTCGTTCATCACCACGCTGGGCATGATGCTGGTGCTGTCCGGCGCGGTGTTCCTGTGGACCGGCGGCGCCCCGCGGGGTGCGCTGTCGGAGACGTTCCGGATGTTCGGCCGCAAAGACCTCGGGCCGGTGCCCTGGTCGGTGCTCATCCTCCTGGTCGTGGGCACGGCGGCGATCCTGCTCATGCGCTCCGACTTCGGCAAGCGGCTCATCGCCACCGGCGACAACGAGCGCGCGGCGGCCCTGTCGGGCGTCCGGGTCGGCCGGACCCGGGTCCTCGCCTTCGTCGTCTCCGGCCTGGCCGCGGCCGTGGCGGGCATCCTGCTCGGCGGCTTCGCGGGAGTCTCCGCCCAGGTCGGCCAGGGGCTGGAGTTCCAGGCCATCACCGCCGTCGTGCTCGGTGGCGTCGTGCTCGGCGGCGGGCGCGGCTCGGTGGTGGCGGCCATGGCCGGGGCGTTCACACTGGAGGCCCTGTTCACCCTGCTCAACCTGCACGGTATCTCGGGGGCCCTGGAGTATGCCGTCCAAGGCGTGATCATCATCGCCGCGGTCGCCGCGGGGGCCGTACGGCTCCCGCTCCGACGGGCGGCACGCGTCTGAACACACCTCTTTTCGAACGTGTTCCCCCATGAAGAGGCACCCCCCAAAAGAAAAGAAGGAGACCTTGAGTTGAACAGGTCTATCGTGGCTCTCGTCGCGGGCGTCTCCGCGATGTTGCTCGCCGCCGGATGCGCCAGCGACAAGCCGGCCGCCACCGGCGCGACCTCCGCGGCCTCGACGGCCGCCTCGGCGTCGGCTCCGGTCGCGACCACGTCCTCCGGGACCGGCGAGCAGTCGAAGTTCTTCGTCCAGGCCGACTTCGACGCCCAGCTCGGCATGCGCGCCCAGACCCCCGAGGGCCCGGAGGGCAAGCCGTGGGAGCAGGCCATCGCGCCGGGTGAGAAGGCGGACACCGCCAAGTACAAGAAGGACGGCCCCTACCACCTCTGCTTCTCCAACGCCGCGGTCAACAACCCCTGGCGGCAGGTGGGCTGGAAGACCATGCAGGCCGAGGTGGCCCTGCACAAGGAGATCGCCAAGTTCACCGCGCTCGACGCGGAGGGCAAGGACGACAAGCAGATCTCCGACATCGCCGAACTGGTCGGCAAGGGCTGTGACGCGCTGATCGTCTCGCCCAACACGACCGCGACGCTGACCCCCGCGGTGACGGGCGCCTGCCCGAAGGTCCCCGTGATCGTCTTCGACCGCGGGGTGGACACCGACTGCCCGGTGACGTTCATCAACCCCATCGGCGGCTACGCCTTCGGCGCCGACGGCGCGGAGTTCCTGGTGGAGAAGGTCCCCGCCGGGGGCAAGGTCCTCGCGCTGCGGATCCTGCCGGGCGTGGACGTCCTGGAGACCCGCTGGTCGGCGGCCAAGGTGGTCTTCGACAAGAGCCGGCTCGACGTGGTCGGGGTGGAGTTCACCGACGGCGACGCGGCCAAGACCAAGAGCATCGTGAGCGACTACATCCAGCGGAACGGCAAGCTCGACGGCGTCTGGATGGACGCGGGCGCGACCGCCGTGGCCGCGGTCGAGGCGTTCGAGGACGCCGGCCAGCCGGTGCCGGCGATCGTCGGCGAGGACCAGCAGGACTTCCTGCAGAAGTGGAAGGAGGGCGGCCTCACCGCCGTCGCGCCCACCTACCCCACCTATCAGTGGCGCACCCCGGTGATCGCCGCCCTGAAGATCCTCAAGGGCGAGGAGGTGCCCAAGACGTGGAAGCTCCCGCAGCCAAAGATCACTTCTGAGTCCCTGGACACCTACCTGCAGCCCAACATGCCGCCGCTGCACTACGCGCTCTGCGGCTGCGAGGACCTGCCCGGCTTCCCCGCCAAATGGGGCGGCAAGTAGGACCGTCGAGGTGACGACGACGGCGGCGCCCGTCCCGGCAAGGGCCGGGCGCCGCCGTCCCGGGCGGCCGTTCAAGACGAGAAGGGATTGCCGATGTTCTCCATCGGTGTCAACACGTGGGTGTGGGTCTCGCCGCTGACCGGTGAGGACCTTGTACGGCTGGCCCCGAAGGTGGCCGGCTGGGGGTTCGACGTCATCGAGCTGCCGGTGGAACAGATCGGCGACTGGGATCCGAAACAGGCGGCCGACCTGCTGGCGGAGCTCGGGCTGAAGGCGTCGGTGGTGCTGGTCATGCCGCCCGGCAGGGAACTCGTCGCGGCGGAGGGCGCGACGGTCCGCGCGACCCAGGACTACCTCCGGCGCTGCGTCGACGCCGCGGTGGCCGTGGGAAGCCCGGTGATCGGCGGTCCGGCGTACGCGTCCGTCGGCCGGACCTGGCGGATGTCGGGGGAGGAACGGCGCGCGTGCTACGCCGAGCTGCGCGAGAACCTGACGCCGGTCGGGGAGTATGCGGCCGAGCGCGGGGTGACGGTCGCGGTCGAGCCGCTCAACCGCTACGAGAGCAGCCTGATCAACACGGTCGAGCAGGCCGTCGAGGCGGTCGGCGGGATACCGGGGGTCGGTCTCGCGCTGGACGTCTATCACATGAACATCGAGGAGCGGGATCTCGCGGCGGCCGTACGGCAGGCCGACGAGCTGGTCGCGCACGTCCAGGTCTGCGCCAACGACCGCGGCGCCCCCGGAGCCGACCACCTCGACTGGCCGGGCCTGGCCGGAGCGTTGCGCGAGGTGGGCTACCGGGGCCCGCTCTGCATCGAGTCCTTCACCGCGCACAACCGGTCGATCGCCACCGCCGCCTCGATCTGGCGGCCGCTCGCCACGACCCAGGACGACCTCGCCACCCGGGGCCTGGCCTTTCTTCGCACCCTGTGAACGGCGGCCTCCGGCCCGGTTGAGCGTGCGAGGGGCAGACCCGGCGGATGCCATCCCCAAGACGGCTGGGGGCGGCTCTCCCCTGAGGTGCAGCCCCGCGCGCCGAGTGCGCGGGGCTGCACCCGGAGCGCCTGGCTCCCGGAGAAGCCCTCCCTGAGATCCGATCAATGCCCTGCTTCGAGGCCGAGAGCTTGCCCGATGAGGCTTCCTGTCGATTGAATGATCGGATCAATCCCCTGGGGGGTGCCATGATCGACGCGCATCACCACGTCTGGGACCTGTCCGTGCGGGACCAGGAGTGGATCACCGGTCCGGAGATGGCCCCGCTGCGGAGGGACTTCGGCATCGGAGACCTGCCGGTGGACGCCGCGGCGATCACGGCCACGGTGCTCGTGCAGACGGTCACGGTGGCGCAGGAGACGCCGGAGTTCCTGGCACTGGCCGAAGCGCACGACCTGGTCGCGGCGGTGGTCGGCTGGACCGACCTGACCACGCCCTCGGTGGGCGACGACCTCGCCGCGCTGCTGGCCGTACCGGGCGGCCGCTACCTGCGTGGCATCCGGCACCAGGTCCAGGGCGAGCCCGACCCGCGCTGGCTCTGCCGCGACGACGTACGGCGCGGCCTGGCGGCCGTCGGGCGGGCCGGGCTCGTCTACGAGCTGCTCACCCTCCCGCACCAGCTGCCCGCCGCGATCGAGACCGTGGCCGCGCTGCCCGAGGTGGACTTCGTGCTGGACCACTGCTCCAAGCCGCCGATCGCCTCGGGGGAGCTGGAACCGTGGGCCTCGCTGATCCGCGAGCTGGCCGCCCGCCCGAACGTCACGTGCAAGCTGTCCGGCCTGGTCACCGAGGCCGACTGGGGCGGCTGGACGGTCGGGGATCTGCGGCCCTACGCCGGCGTGGTGCTGGAGGCCTTCGGGCCCGACCGGGTCATGTTCGGCTCCGACTGGCCCGTCTGCCTGCTGGCCGCGCCGTACGGAACGGTGCTGGAGAGCGCCCGCACGCTCACCGCGCACCTGTCGGAGTCCGAGCGCGACGGGGTGTTCGGCGGGGTGGCCGCCCGCGTCTACGGTCTCGCCTGAGCCCGCCGGAGACACCAGGCCTCGCTGACCAGGCAGGGAAGGCCGGCGACCCTCAGATTCGATACATGTAGAGTGGCTATATGAAGCTCGACATGCTCCGCGGGCAACTGGACGCGCTGATCCTGGCGGTGCTGGAGCAGGGGCCGCTGCACGGCTACGCCATCATCACCACCCTCAAGTCACGCAGCGGCGGCTCCCTCGACCTTCCCACCGGCACCGTCTACCCGGCGCTCCGCCGGCTGGAGAGGGCCGGATACGTCAGCAGCGACTGGAGCACCGTCGCCGGACGCAAACGGCGGACCTACGAGCTGACCGCCGCCGGGCACAAGGCCCTCGCCGGCGAACGCGCCACCTGGAAGGCGTTCAGCGGCGTCGTGGGCGGAGTCCTGGGCTCGGACTGACCGCGGGCACCAGGCCCTCGCGCCGCTCCGAGCCCTCATCCGCCGCGTCCGGAGCGCCCGGTCCTCACGGCGCCGGAGCCCGCCCGGCCCGTCTGAAGAAGGCGGCCACCGCGTAGGGGTCGACCGGGTCGACGAGCAGGGCGAGCATCTCCTCGCGGCGCGCCGGGTCCACCTTGAACGGGTGGCCGAACACGCGCGGGCCCTCTCCGTCGCCCAGCAGCCTGGTCAGCATCAGATCGCCGGGCAGGGCCTGCTGGGGGAGCAGTTCGTCGGTCAGCGTCACCGGCTCCCCGCCGTCGCTCCCGGCCTCACGCAGGGTGATCCGGTCGCCGGCGACGTCGAGGACGTCCCACAGGCGCAGCGGTGTCCTGCGCCAGGACTCCAGCAGCTCCACCTCGTCGTCGCGCAGCCAGTCGCCCCGCGCGTCCAGGAACTCGCCGACGACGTCGTTCTCGAACAGCGCCAGGTCGGCCAGGGCGGGCTCGGCCACCCGGACGCTCAGCGCCACCAGGTCGTCGATCAGGCGGCGGCGGGCCGGGCGGTGGACATACGTGAGCAACTGCCGGAACAGGTGCGCGGCCCGCACGGGCAGCGGGTCGTCCGGGGCGGTACGGCAGGCGGCGTACTCGGCCGCGTCCCGCTGGGCGGGGCCCAGGTCCGGGGCGAGGGAGAGCACCTCGGTGATGATCCCGGCCGCCTCGAACGACCGTCCCTCGCCCTCGGCCGACCGGGCGATCAGCAGCAGCGCGGCCGGTTCGTCGCGGGGGAGCGCCTCGATCAGGCCGGGGCCGAGCGGCTCGCGCTCCACCTCGTCGGCGATCCTCGCGAGCACCGTCTCCGACCGGGACAGGTAGGCGACCGCCTTGGACAGGTCGGCGCCCTCGTCGTAGGTGCGTAGCGCGCTGCGCACCAGAGCCAGCCTGATGATGTCCAGCGGGGCCAGATCGGCGACCGACCCGACCTCCCAGGGCGCGCCCACGATGCCGACCCGTCCGCCCCGCAGCTCCAGAGAGGCCTCGCGCAGCAGCGGGGCCAGCGGCGGGAGCGGATCGGCGAAGGTCTCCGGCGCCTTCATCAGCAGTTCCAGGACCACCACGTCGATCGAGACGCCGGGGCTGGGTTCCAACCCCTCGGCGAAGGCCCGCAACCCCTCCAGCGCCTGCCCGCCGAACTCCTCGACGACCCGGATCGCCCGTTCCGCGGGGAAGTCGGTCAGCGTCGTGGTGGACAGCTCCAGCTTGCCGTCGCGCAGGCGGAGCGCGACCATGTCCTCCGGCTCCACACCCGCCAGCCAGCCGGTCGGTCCCGTCAGGGAGGGCTCGCCCGCGTCGACCACGGTCCGGACCACCCCGCCCCCGGCCAGCGGCACCCCCTCACCGTCGGCCAGCCGTGCCCACAGCCGCAGGTCGTCGACGGCCGTCAGGGCATCGGCCGCCAGCTCGGCACGGGTGGCCAGGTGCGTCAGCACCGCGCCCTCGCTCAGCCTCAGAAGCTCGCTCATCCCTTCATTCTTCTGGACCTCCGGATACGGCGGCACCGCCGCCCCTCCCGGAATCGTCCGGCGCCGGCCGGCGGGACGTCAGGGAGCGGTGCCGAATCGGGGATTGTCTGCCAGCCAGGCGGCGTAACGCGTGCTGCGCCGTACCGCGTCGGCGTGGGCGGCCTTGGCCTGCTCGGCGACCGCCGCCGCGACCCGCGCGGCGGGCGCCTCCGGATGCCAGCCGAGCAGTTGCCGCCAGTGCAGCGGTGCGTCGGCGAGCGGCACCATCGCCACGCCCGGGGCCGGCTGGAAGGTCGCCTTGCACAGTACGGCGGCGCGGCCGACCGCGGCCAGATGCAGGCAGGTGGCCACGTCGGTCTCGTAGATGGTCTGGGGCGTGAAGCCCGCGCGGGCGCAGGCCGTGGCGAAGCAGTCGCCGAAACAGCCGTCGCCGGGGGTGCCCGCCCACTGCTCGCCGGACAGCTCGGCCAGTGCCACCTCCTTGCGGACGGCCAGCGGGTGCTCCTCGTTGAGCAGGACGAAGATCGGGTCCACCCCCACCGTCAGCCACACCACCGGCCCGGCCGTCGGGGGCGGGCTCTCCCCGCAGGCGCCGATGAGCGCGAAGTCGAGCCGGCCGAGCATGACCATCGTGGTCAGCTCCCTGGCGGACCAGGAGGTGTAGGTGCTCACCGGGGACGACGGCCATGCCGTGGCGAGCCGGTCCACCAGCCCGCCCAGGATCGGCCCGTTGGTGGCGCCCAGCCGGTAGCTGGGGATGTCCCCGCCGTTATTGGCGAACCGGACCGCCTCCTCCTGGAGCTCCCGGGCGGCGGGGAGCAGCACCATCGCCCTGGACAGCACCAGCTCCCCGAGAGGCGTGGGCCGCGCGCCGTTGTGGTCGCGATCGAAAAGAGCTCCCCCGAGCACCCGTTCTATCCGTTTGAGCTGCGCGGTCAGCGCAGGCTGGGCCAGTCCGAGGTGGGTGGCCGCCTTGGTGACGCTCCCGGCCTCGGCGACCGCGCGCACGATCTTGAGATGTCGGAGCTCGAGGTCCATACCGGGAAGGTAAGGCCGCCGCGGTATGCCTGCAATGCAAACAAGTCATGAAATCTGACTCAATTTCGTGAAATCGTTCTAATGGAAGTGATGGAGAAGGGAGTGAGGAAAGGCCGTGACAGGGTAACGAGACCTCATGACCATGGGAATCGATCCGGCAGAACTGACAGAGGACGACATGCTCCGCGAGTTGCGGCACCTGCACGCGACCCGGACCGACACGCTCCTGCACGGTTCCGGCGACGCGCTCGCCAACCACACCATGCGCACCGAGGAACTGGAGCAGGAATATCTCCGCCGGCACCCCGAGCGGGACATCGACCCCGGACGGCTGCGCGACGGCGCGCGACGGCGTTAGGGGGTGTGAGGTGACCCCGGGGCGACCAGCACCGAGCTGTTCGGCCGCAATCACAGACGACCGCCTCCGGATGTCGCGAGTGCGGCCAGCCGCGCTTCCAGGGGCGGTCCGGCCATGGCCGTTCAGGCGGTGGGGACCTGGTCGAGGAAGCCGTGGACGGTCTGGATGCGGCCGTCCTCGGTCATGACCGCGACGTCGAAGCCGACCACGATGGCCTCGCCGCCCTCAGGGCCGAGGTTCCAGGTGAAGCGGGCCAGGTTGTGGTGGGCGTCGACGTCGCCGCCCAGGGTGAAGACCAGGCCGGGGAACTGCTGCTGGACCGCGGCGATGGTGGCGTCGATCGCGTCGCGGCCGGCGGCGTCGACCAGGGGGTCGATGTAGCGGCCGTCCTCGGCCCAGAGGGCGTCGATCTCCGCGCGACGCTCGGCGGCGTCGGTGATGTTCCAGGTGGCCAGGTAGCGCTCGACCAGCTTGGCGGTGTCGCTCATGTCGTCCGTCTCCTTGTTTCCTGCGGTTGTTCCTGCAGGTCATAAAGCTACGGAGATCGGCGGAACGCGGAATCCGTCGTCCACCAGTACTTACCGGGCTCTCTATAGGTCGACCCGGATGTGTCCGGTCCGCGGTGACGGCATCAGCGGGGAAAGGCCTCGAAGGCGGGGTCAGACGTCGCGGCCTCTGGCCCGGCCGTAGATGTCGAGGGTGCCGGTCTCGGGGGCGCAGGAGAAACCGGTGGGGCTGTTCTGCAGCACGCCGTCGGGGCTCGCCGTGGCCAGGCGGACCAGCCGCCGGCTCGCGAGATAGTCGAATTCTGCCTGGGTGAACGTCATGGGACGAGCATGCGACCTCATCCAAGGTTGAGGTCAAGCTATGGTGAGGCATGCCCAAGAATGTGGAGATCACCGTGGGGCAGCTGGCCTCGCGCAGCGGGGTCGCCGTCTCGGCCCTGCACTTCTACGAGTCCAAGGGGCTGATCAGCAGCCGCCGTACGGTCGGCAACCAGCGTCGCTTCACCCGTGACACGCTGCGCCGGATCGCCTTCATCAGGGTCTCGCAGCGGGTCGGCATCCCCCTGAGGTCGATCCAGGAGGCCCTGTCCGCCCTGCCCGACGAGCGCACCCCCACCCGCGAGGACTGGGCGAAGCTCTCGGTGGCGTGGCGGAGCGAGCTGGACGACCGGATCAGGCAGCTCCAGCGGCTCCGCGACGGTCTTACCGAGTGCATCGGCTGTGGTTGCCTGTCCCTGGACCGCTGCGCGCTGGCCAACCCCGACGACGTGGCGGCGGCCCGGGGACCCGGCTCGCGTCTGATGGTCGTCCCGCGCCGTGACTGCGCCCCTCCCTCCTCCTGCGCGGGCCCGGACCTGGAGTCTCCGGAGGCGGTGGGGGCATAACGGCGTCCGGTGCGCGCACACGGCCGCGGAGACGTCCCCCGGGGACGTCAGAGGCCGTGGGCGCGTAGCCAGGCGCGGTTGGCGCGCTGGTCGTCCAGGATCCGGTCGAGGTCCTGGCCGGAGCCCGGAACGTCCTGCTCGACGACCAGCCAGCCCTGGTAGCCGCCGAGCGCGCCCAGAACGGCGGTCAGGTCGATCTCTCCTGCGCCGAGTGGGGGGAACGCGCCGCCCGCGACGGCCGCCGCCAGGTCGCCGCCGGCCGCCCGCACCCGGTCGCGCGCCTCCCGGCTCGCGTCCTTGAGGTGGAACTGGCCGATGCGGCCGCCCCACTCCCGCAGCGCCGCCACCGGGTCGCCGCCGGCCAGCCAGAGGTGGCCGGTGTCCAGGCAGAGCGAGACGTCGGTGAGCTCCAGCAGCCGCTCGACCTCATCGGGGGTCTCCACAAGCGTTCCCGCGTGGTGGTGGAAGACGGGTTCCAGGCCGCGGTCGCGGCAGCGGTCGGCCGCCTGCTGGACGCGGGAGGCGAACCCCGCCCACGCCTCGCCCGGCAGGCCGGGGGCGACGCCCCCGGCGAACCGCGCCGGGTGGGCGGGGCAGGCCAGGGTGGGCCGGGGCGCGAACCGCCCGTCGCCGACCGGCACGCTCGCGAACACCGCCAGCGCCGCGTCCAGCCCGGCCAGGTCGGCCGCGAAGGCGCCGGCGTCCTCGTAGCGCAGGTCCACCCAGCCGCCGGCCAGTCCCATCCCGGTCCGTCCCAGCCGCTCCCGCAGCTCGGCACCGGTTCCCAGGTAGCCGATCGGGCCCGAGTCGACCCCGTCGTAGCCGGCTTCGGCGAGCACGCCGAGCATGGTGTCGGCGTCCAGCGGGGCGCCCTCCACCTGGTAGATCCCGAAGTTGACGGGGGCGTTCGCGACCTTGATCGACATGGGTCACTCCATGTGGCTCAGCCAGCGCAGGGGGTTGTCGTGGGTGATCAGGCGGATGGTCTCCTCGCCGACCCCGGACTCGCGCAGCCGGGGCAGGAAGGTGCGGAACAGATGGCTGTAGCCGGCTCCGCCGTACCGCTCGATCTCGGAGACCTTCGACAGGCCGCTGCTGAGCAGCAGACGGTGCGCGTATCCGGCCTCGATGAGGTCCAGCGCCTGCCGGAGCCGGTCGGCGCCGAGGGAGGAGAGGCAGACGTAGCCCCCGCGTTCCACGATCCTCTGGGGGGTCGCCGGGTCCGTCCCGGAGCCGGCGACGCTGACCCGGTGGGCGGGCAGGCCCTCGCCGAGCAGGATCTCCAGCAGTGCCAGACCGCCGCGGTGATGGGTGGCGACGGGCAGGCCGGAGGCCAGGGACGCCCTGGCGGCGGCTGCCACGCAGCGCTCCTCGGCGGGTGTGGGCTTCTGGCCCCAGATGCCGATCTCACCGATCACGCCGGGGCGGACGCTGGTGCCGTCCAGCCCGTCCTCGATCTCGGTCAGCAGGTGCGCGGTGAGGGCGTCCACGTCGGCGTCGAGGGCACAGGAGGGGGTGAAGGGGCCGGAGAAGAATCCGGTCCCGGCCACCACGGCCACCCGGCTGCCGGCGGTGACCCGGGCCAGCGTGGCGGCGTCGCGACCCATGCCGATGCAGCTCAGTTCGACGACCAGGCCGAGCCTGTCGGACTGGCGTAGCCCGCACAGTTCCCGAATGACCTCCTGCTCCTCGTCCAGCCAGCGGTGCGGGTCGGATCCGGCGTCGGCGGCCCTGCGCATGTCGCTGCGCAGGTGCTCGCGGGGGAGGACTGCCCCGTCGATGGCGGACGGAGCGCAGGAGCCGGTGACGGTCCTGACAAGGGGAGCCTCGATTGTGTCGAGGAGAGCCTCGGGCATGAACGGACATTAACTCATATTTTGGGTAAACATAATGGAAGCCTCAATGGTTTTACCTTGTTGCCCTTAGCTTGCGATTTAACGTCACTCTCGGTGTTCGTTGCCGGTCGTTACGGTCTTTCGGTAGGGTGGACGCTTGTCCTTCGGCCGGTTCCTTGATCCTTTTGGGCGTCCGGGTCCGGGTCCGGGGCGGGTGAGTTTCGGTGAGCCGGCGGGCGTCCCCAATTTCGCACGGAGACGGCGAAAACCGAGGCGGACCCGGTACGGGCTGAGCGGCCTTCCCGCGGGTCTACCTCGGCACCAACGGCCGGGGCATCCTCTACGCCGACAACGGCGGGACCGTCCCGCCCGACGACACCACCCCGCCGTCCAAGCCCGGAAAGCCGGTCGCCTCGGCGATCACCTCTTCGGGTGCCACGCTGACCTGGACGGCGTCCACCGACAACACCGCGGTGACCGGCTACGACGTCTACCGGGAGGCCGGGGCGACCGACGTGAAGGCCGGCTCGCCGTCCTCGGCGTCGTTCGCGCTGACCGGCCTGGCCGCCGACACCTCCTTCACCTACTACGTGGTCGTTCGCAAACGGCCAGCAGATCACCCAGCTCTGGAGCGGCGTCCACACCCAGACCGGCGCCGACGTCACCGTGAAGAACGCGAGCTGGAACGGCAACCTGGGGAGCGGGGCGTCCACGACGTTCGGCTTCGGGGGTAGCTGGACCGGCACCAACGGCGTCCCCGACACCGTCACCTGCACGGCCGGCTGACCGGCCGGCCCGACCGTGGTTCCGCGCGGCCCTCCGAAGCCGCGCGGGACCCGGGCGCGGGCCACACCCTCTCCGTGCGACCCAGGGCGCAGGCGCGACTCGTTCTCCAGAACAGGCGCGGCTCATCCCCCAGAAGGAGCGGAGCTGGAATGGGCTGGCCTATTCTGGAGCGAAACCGACTGTCCGGGGGACGCGTGGCTATCTCTGATGAGGTGCGGAAAACCCAGGCCGGGACCGAGCGGCCGTCCGAGACCGGGGACGCCGACGCGTTGAAGGACGAGGCGGCGCGGCGATCGGGCATCCACGGCTGGCTTGACGGCGTCAGGTCCACCCGGACGGGCCGTCTCACCCTCAAGATCGTTATTGGCTTCCTCGGTGCCGTGCTGGTCATCGCCGGCCTCGTCATGGTCCCCTTCCCCGGACCGGGCTGGCTGGTGGTCTTCGCCGGCCTCGCCGTGCTCGCCACCGAGTTCCACTGGGCACATTTGCTGCTGGAGTTCGGCAAGCGGACCCTGTCGGCCTGGACGGCCTGGCTCGGCCGCCAGGGCTGGCCGGTCAAGATCCTGGTCGTCCTCGTGGCCGCCGTGGCCGCCATGGCCATCGTCTACTACGGCCTCAAGCTCAGCTTCCACTTCGACCTGATCGCCGAGGCGCGGAAGCTGATCAACCGTTAGCACGGTGACCGCTCCTGCCCGCCGTACGGCCGGCGGCGGCCGCGTCGTGACGGGCGGGCCGGATCACCTGAGACGGGCGGCGATGATCCGGGCGCACTCCATGGACTCGGTGCGGGTCGTGTCCACCTCCAGGTCGTAGGCCACACCGTGGTGGACCGTGTCCGCCTGCGACCGCGCCATTCCCGTGACCCGGTCGCCCCGCGCGACCTCGCGGCCCGCGGCGACCGTACTCTCACAGCGCACACCGACCCAGAGCACCTGTAGCCCGTCAAGCGCCCTCAGCCATCGCTCCTGCGAAGCCGCCCCACCGAGGAAGACCTCGTCCACGATGACGCGTGCGCCCGCGCGGACCATCGCGGCGATCCCCTGGATCCACGCCTCCTCCAGAGTCCGGAACGCGGGCTCCACGATCACCTCACCGTCCGGGGCGAACTCGATCCCCGCCCCCGGCGTCCGCATTGACGCGGGCATCCCCTGGACCAGCGTGTCGACCCCGAAGGTCAGCCACGGATCCGGCAGGATCGCCTGCAGGCACCGGGCGATCCCGGACTTCCCCGCGCTGGAACCACCGTTGAGAACGATCATTTCGGTCGTCATCGCGCCACAGTAAATGCTCCGAAGGCGTGACCGGAACGGATTTACGGCGGCCGCCTCCCGCCCACCACGACCCGGCGGACGTCCCCGACCACCGCGCCGGACGGAATCCGGCCGGCAGGCGCGGCGTCTCCGGAGAGGTTTTACCCGGAGCTTCCAGCCACATGATCATTTTGGGACGTCCCTCTCCGTAGTCTCTCTCCGTCTGATCCCCGAAGCTGGACACAAGGAGAGTGACATCCGATGCGCGCCCTGACCTCGATGGTCGCCCTGGCGGCGGCCGGAATCGTTATCGTGACCGGCGTCGCCGCCCGGGCCGACACCGTCAATCTGGGAGCGACGATCCTGCCCGGCGCCGAGGTGTCCCTCGCCAAGGGGCTCGTCCCCACGGCCCCGTACAAGGGCAAGGTCCTGGTCAAGCTGGAGAACAACACGGTGCCGACCGAGGTGAAGATCGGTACCTGTAAGGGCAAGGCCATCGGGGCGGTGACCATCGTCGCCAACGACCACGCGCCCTACGTCGCCGCCGACCCCGACACGGCCCCCGCCTGCATCCGCTTCAAGGTGAAGAACCTCGGCACCACCCCCGCCACCATCGCGGGCGCCGGTTACTTCTGACCCCGTTCCGGAGCCGGGGACACCCGACCGGCCGTCCGTGGCGTTCCCGCATGTAACGGAGGAGCCCGCATCCTTTACACGTCGGTCACAGGATCCGACCGGTGATGTAACTCGCGGTAGCCATCCTGGGGTGCATGAGTGAGACGGAACGGAGACGATCCGCCTCGGGGTGGACGCTCAACAGGGAACTGCTCAACGTCGGCGCGATCATCGTCGCCGCAGGCATGGCCCACCTCGTCATGGGCCTGATCGGGCACGACAAGTACGGTCCGGTGATGCTTCTCCTCCTCGGCGCGATCCTGGTGGTGGCCGCGCTGGGGCACCGGTTCTACGAGGAGCGCCGGCTCCGCGTCACGATGGCGGCCGAATGCGCCCGTTGCGGGGAGGTGGCGGCGGCCGCCCCGCCCCGCACGCGGAAGGCCACGTGATCAGCCGGACAGGGCCCGGCTGTCGAGCGAGATCGCGTTCTTGGCCCGCTCGGCCGACTCCTCGGATGTCGACCGCCTGGCCGCCCCGGCATGGAGAGCGTTTATGCGGTGATTTCATAATATGGACATAACATTTATATGTTAATATGTCGGAGCATATTGAGGTGCCGGATAAATCAATTAAGCATGGGTGGGATCCCGGATGAATTTCCGGCTTAAAATGCCGCAGTGTCTGTGACTCCTGGGATTTACCGACCACTCGGATGCGCCGTCATCGTCGCCTCGACGCTCGCGCTCACCCCGACCGCCGCCTACGCCGCCAGTTCCGTGGACGTCGCGCTCCCCGACACCCGGGTGACCGTGCGCGAGAGCTCCACGGACCCGTTCACGATCACCTCGTACACCCTCGGCAACTCGGCATACCTACGCAGAAGCACCGGGTTCGTCAAGCAGATCGGCTATCAGGAGGTCACCGTCGCCCCCAAGGGGACCATGGCCCTCGCGGTGCCCACCTCCTACAGTGCGGGCCACGACTCGGTGCTCCTCGCCGACCTGGCGGCGAACAAGGCCAGCAAGATCCAGACCGTCGCCAAGCCGTCCATCGCCAAGTTCGCCCACTGGTCCCGGAGCGGCACCAAGGCCGTCCTGACCGTCCAGGGCAGGAACGGCACGCTCTGGGAGACGACGGGCTTCGTGATCGTCGACGCGACGGCGAAGACCGCCCGGACGGTGATCGTGAAGGGGGTGGACAGGGCGGCGAGGTTCCGCTGGAGCCCCGACGGCGTCTACGTGGTGGCCGACTACCAGGGCGGCACCCGTTTCTACGACCAGGCCGGCGTGGTCCGGCGCGCCCTGGCCAAGACAGGGATCCCGGCCGGCGGCGAGGACGCCTTCGCACCCTCCGCGCGCACCTTCATGACCTGGTGTCCGGCGTCCTACACCGAGTACGTCTGCTTCTGGGACCGGGCCACGGGCAAGCTCGCAGGCAAGGCGGACGTCAAGCCGAAGGCCCTGCTGGGCTGGTGGGACGACAAGCACATCATCGCCGTCATGGCCAGTGGGAACGCCTACCGGGTCGCCGTGCTCGACCTCCAGGGCAAGGCCACGCGGGTGCTGGCCGACATCTCCGCCGAGGACTGGAAGAACAAGGTCTACCTCAGCTACACCCGCCGGTGACGACCTCCGGTCCGGTACGGCCGCCGCGCCCGCCGTACCGGACCGGCGGACAGATCGGAGAAGCCCGGCTCCGGGCGCGCCGGCAGGGCGGCTCCGGTCACGGCTACAGGTACAGGCCGGTGCCGTTGTCGGTCTGCGGGGTGGCGATGGCGTGCAGGTCGCGCTCGCGCATGATGAGGTAGAGCTGGCTGTGGACCTCGACCTCGTACTGGTCCTCGGGATTGAACAGCACCTTGTCGCCCACCTTCACCGCGCGGGCGTTCGGGCCCGCACCGCAGACCTCGCCCCAGACGAGCCGGTTGGCCATCTTCACCGTGGCGGGGATGACGATGCCCGCCGTGCTGCGCCGCTCCTCCGGCTCCTGCTCAACCTTGATCATGACGCGGTCGTGGAGCATCTGGATCTCGAACTTCGGGTCACCCACAGGACAAAGCTTATGGGACCGGCGGGATCGCCCCGGCGGGCCCGGTGGCTCGGCCGTCCTCCCCGGGCCTGTCGGGAGTCGCCCGCACGGGTCCGGATCGGCCGGTCAACCTGCGGTTCAGGGGAGCACCAGTTCGGCGAAGACGGCCCGGTGGTCGGTGCCGGGGACACGGTGGACGCCGAACGACCGGACCCCGATCCGGGGGTCGGCGAGCACATGGTCCAGCGTCACCCCGGGGACCGGCTCCCAGCCCTGCTGGGGCCAGGTCGGGGTGAAACCCTGCCCGGTGACGTCGGCGGCGTCGCGGTAGCCGGCGGTGAGGAGTTCCCGCATGACCGCATGGTCGAGGGTGGCGTTGAAGTCCCCGGCCAGGATCCCGGTACGGCCCGGCGCCGGGCCTGGGCAGCGCCCGCAGGCCCTGGGCCCAGCAGGCCGCCTTGTAGTCGAACCGGGGGGCGCAGGGGTGGACCGAGACGATCTGGAGGTTCTGCTCGGGCGCGACGGCCACCGACTGGCGGAAGTTGCCGTAGTTGAGCGCGGCCTGGTCCGCGCGGAGCGGGAATCGCGCGTAGACGCCGGAGCCCCAGACGCCCGGGACGGGCTCGCCGGCCAGGTGGGGGAGGGCCTTGCGGATGCCCGCCTTCTCCAGGCGCTCGGCCGCCTCGGGGGTGAGCTCCTGGAGGGTCAGGATGTCGGGCCTGAGCCGTAGGACGAGGTCCATGACCGTCTTGGTGTCGGCGTCGCCGCGCGCGAGGTTGGCGGCCAGCACCCGCAGCGGCGCAGGACCAGGGCGAGCAGCGCGACGGCGACCGAGGCCGCCGCCACGTACGGGGTGAACGCCACGAGCTGGATCCACCGGAATCCGGCGTCCCAGCCGGTCGTCCGCAGCACCGCCCAGGCCGCGAACGGCGTCACCAGGATCCAGATCAGGACGCTGATCCAGCGCCTCCGGTGCGGGCGGTCGGCAGGCGGGGCCGTAGTGGAGATCGTTTCGGTGGTCATCTCGCCGGACGCTACCGGTTCAGGCGCGCCGGGAGAAGGCCCGGATCACCGCTCCTGCGGGGGACGGTGGCTCAGCAGGTCTCCCGGCTGGCACTCCAGAACCTCGCAGAGCCGGGTCAGCGTGGTGAACCGGACGGCCTTGGCCCGGCCGTTCTTCAGGATCGACAGGTTGACCACGGTCACCCCGACGCGCTCGGCCAGCTCGGTGAGTGTCATCCCGCGCTCGGCCAGCAGGTGGTCGAGGTGGACGGCGATGGAGTGGGACTCCATCTCGGCCGGTGACATCAGACCGTCCCTTCCAGGTCGTCGCGCATCCGGACCCCGTCGCGCAGGACGCCGGACAGCACCAGCAGGCCGAGGCCGGCGGCGACCACGAAACCGGGGAAGATCATTGCCTGCCAGATCAGCTGGCCGGTGTCGGGTGTGGGGTCGTGGAAGCCGAGCCGGCCGGACATGTTGGGCATGACGCCGGGTCTGGCCAGCTGCGCGGCCCATTCCTCGTCCTGCACGGAGAAGCCGTAGAAGGAGTTGGGTGTGCGTGCGTCGACGGAGCCGTACGTCAGGCCGAAGAGGCCCGCCCGCGAGTAGAGCACCAGGCCGGTGATCGCTCCGGTTATCACGACCAGGAGGACGAACACGGCGGGCCTGGCCGTCATGCGTCCGATCATGTTGTTCTGCGTTGCCACGCGACCGCTCCAAGGAATATCGAATATCGATAGTATCGATGAACGTAACCATCGAAAGTCGATATGGCAAGTCGGATCCCGGATGTCGGGAGCGCGGAGTAGGCTCACCGGACATGACGGACCTCTCCCCTGACCTGGTCGGTGACTACCTCGACTGGTATCTCGCGGCCAACCCCATCCACGCCGCCCTCGCGGACGCGGAAGGCTATGACAGGACCCTCGGCGACTTCACCGAGGCCGGCATCCTCGCCCGCGAGCGGGAGTCGCGACAGTGGCTGGCGCGCTTCCAGGCGGCGCGGGGCGGAGACTTCGAGGACGTGGTCGACCGCGAGCTGATCATGTCCACCCTGCGCGGCGGGCTCGCCTACGAGGCCTGGCCCGCCTGGCGGCGCGACCCGTCCGTCTACCTGGGGCCGGTCTTCAACTCGATGTTCAGCCCGTTCCTGAACCGGCTGGCACCCGAGGGCGAGCTGGTCGAGGCGGCCGTCGCGCGGCTGGCGGAGGTGCCGGGCGTCATCGCGGCCTGCCGTACGAACCTCGATCCCGCGCTGGCGGCCCCGCTGCTGATCGAGCGGGGTCTGGGCCAGGCGCGGACCGCCCGGCGCTTCCTCACCGAGACGGTCCCCGGCCAGGTGGCCGACGAGACGCTGCGCGCCCGGCTGGTCGCGGCGGCCGAGCCCGCGGCGGCGGCCTTCGACGAGTTGGTGGGGTTCCTGGAGGGTTTCCAGGCCACCGGCACCTGGCGGATGGGCCAGGAGCTCTACTCCACGCTGCTGCGCGAGCGGGAGATGCTCGGTTACGGCGCCGACGAGCTGCTCAAACGCGGTCAGGCGGCCTACGACGAGCTGGACGCGCAGATGCGCGAGGTCGCCCGGCGGCTGCCCGGCGGCTCCGATGACTGGCACGCCGCCGTCGTCGCCCTCCAGGACGACCACGCGCCGACCCTGGAGGACATGCGGGCCGAGTACGACGCCGAGACCGAGCGGGCCAGGAGATTCGTGCGCGAGCACGGCCTGGTGACGTTCGCCGAGGGCGAGGAGTGCCGGGTGGTGCCGTCGCCGGAGTTCCAGCGGCCCATCCTGGCCGTCGCCTCCTACCTGCAGCCCCCGCCCCTGTCCCCCTCGCGGATCGGGCACTTCTTCGTACCGTTCACCCCCGACTCCTTCACCGAGGAGCAGGTGCGCCAGCGGCTGCGCACCAACGCCAGGGCGCAGATGCCCTCCATCGCCGTCCACGAGGCCTACCCCGGTCACCACTGGCACCTGTCCTGGATGGCAGGCAACCCGCGCCGGGCCCGCAGGCTGTTCCGCACGCCCTACTTCACCGAGGGCTGGGCCCTGTACGTGGAGAAGGTCATGCGGGAGCAGGGTTACTTCACCACCCCCGCCCAGGAGCTCGCCCACCTGGACTTCCGCCTCTTCCGGGCGGCCCGCATCATCGTGGACACCTCGCTGCACTGCGGTGACATGAGCGTCGAGGAG
Source organism: Streptosporangium album (assembly GCF_014203795.1). Lineage (NCBI taxonomy): Bacteria > Bacillati > Actinomycetota > Actinomycetes > Streptosporangiales > Streptosporangiaceae > Streptosporangium > Streptosporangium album. The sequence goes on from NZ_JACHJU010000002.1 coordinate 577,018, forward strand.
GCCGAGGAGTTCATGACCACCCGGTCCTCGCTCACCCCCGGCACGGCCAAGGGCGAGGTCGCCCGCTACTGCGCCTGGCCCACCCAGGCCCCCTCCTACCTGACCGGCGCCCTGGAGATCGACCGCATCCGCGACGACTACCTGGCCGCGGACCGCGGTGACCTGCGCACCTTCCACGACGCCCTGGCGGGCTCCGGCGGCCTCCCCCTGGGGCTGGCCCGCCGGGTGGCCCTGGAAGGCTGACGGCATGACCGACGACGAGGCGAGGGTTCTGGACGCCCTGGACGAGGCGGAGACGGTCCGGCTCCTGACCGAGCTGGTCCGGGTGCCGAGCGTGACCGGCACCGACGCCGAGTCGGATCTGCAGCACCGCTGCGGCGGGCTGCTCACCGAGGCGGGGCTGGACGTCGACGTCTGGAAGCTCGACCTCGACACCCTCCAGGCCGCCCCCGGATTCCCCGGCACGGAGGCCCCCCGCGTCGAGGGCTACGGCGTCGTCGGCGTCACCGGGGGCGAGGGCGCCCCCGCCCTCGTCCTGCAGGGGCACGTGGACGTGGTGCCGACCGGCGACCTGGCCAAGTGGGAGGGCGGCGACCCCTTCGGCGCCCGGATCGGCGGAAACGTCCTGCACGGCAGAGGGGCCTGCGACATGAAGGCGGGACTCGCGGCGAACCTCGCCGTCGTCGCCGCCCTCCGCAGGTCGAAGGTACGGCTGGCCCGGCCGCTGGCCGTGCACTGCGTGGTGGGGGAGGAGGACGGCGGCCTGGGCGCGTTCGCCACCCTGGCCCGCGGCCACCGGGGCGAGGCCGCGGTGATCACCGAGCCGACCGGCGGGGCGATCATCGCGGCGACGGCCGGCGCGCTGACCTTCAGGATCGAGGTCGCCGGGCGGGCGGCCCACGGCGCCACCCGCTACGAGGGCGTCAACGCCCTGGAGGTCTTCTGGCCGGTCTTCGAGGCGATCAGGCGGCTGGAGGCCGACCGCAACCGCGCCCCCGACCCGGTCTTCGACGGGAACCCGCTGCCCTACCCGATCGAGATCGGGACGGTCCGGGCGGGCGACTGGGCCAGCAGCGTGCCGGACCTGCTCGTCGCCGAGGGCCGTCTCGGCGTGCGCCTGGACGAGGACCCCGCCCAGGCGCGTCTCGCCCTGGAGACCGCTGTCGCCGAGCTCGGCCACCCGTGGCTGCGGGAACATCCCCCCGCCGTCACCTGGCCGGGCGGCCAGTTCGCCAGCGGCCGGCTGCCCGCCGGGCACGAGCTGCTGGACCAGGTCGCCACGGCGGTGGCCGACGTGACCGGGACCCGCCCCGCCGAGACGGCCGCGCCGTACGGGAGCGACCTGCGCCTGTACGCCGCGGGCGGCATCCCGGCCCTGCACTACGGGCCGGGTGACGTCCGCTTCGCCCACGCCCCGCGCGAGCAGGTCGACCTGCGCGAGCTCCGCGACGTCACCCGGGCGCTCGCCCTGCTGGTCCTGCGCCGGTGCGGCGTCAGGGGCTGACCCGTCAGCCGGCGGCGGCGCCGGTGTCGCCGGAGGGCGGCGCGCGGCGTCACCTCGGCGGGTCGAAGGGACGGGGTTCGGCTTCGAGCCAGGCCAGGACGGCCATCACCCGCCGGTTGTGGTCGTCGGACGGCGGCAGTCCCAGCTTGGCGAAGATGTTGTTGGTGTGCTTGCCGACCGCCTTGTCTGTGACGTGGAGGCGTCCGGCGATCGCGAGGTTGGACATGCCCTCGGCCATCATCGCGAGCACCTGCCGCTCCCGTGGCGTCAGTTCGGCGAGCGGCTCGTCCCTGCCGTGGCGGGTCAGCAGCTGGGAGATCACCTCGGAGTCCATGGCGGTGCCCCCGGCGGCCACCCGCCGCACGGAGTCGACGAACTGGTCGACGTCGCCGATCCGGTCCTTCAGCAGGTAGCCCACCGCGCCGGTGCGGTCGGACAGCAGCTCGCGGGCGTAGAGCTGCTCCACATACTGCGACAGGATCAGCACCGGCAGCCCCGGCACGTGGCGCCGTGCCTCCAGGGCGGTGCGGAGCCCCTCGTCGGTGAAGGTGGGCGGCAGCCGTACGTCGATCACGGCGACGTCGGGGCGGTGCCGCATCAGCGCGTCGAGCAGCATCGGTCCGTTGTCGACGGCCTCGACCACGTCGAGCCCCTTGGCGGACAGCAGGTGGATCAGGCCGTCCCGCAGGAGGGCGAGATCTTCGGCGATGACAACGCGCACGGCAGCTCCATGGTGAGTTCGGTCGGGCCGCCGGAGGGGCTGCTCACCGCGAGCGAGCCGTCGAAGGCGGACAGGCGGCGTTCGATGCCGCGCAGGCCGGTGCCGGCGGCGAGGTCGGCGCCGCCGCGCCCGTCGTCGCCGACGGTCAGGCGCAGGACGTCGTCCGAGTGGCGCAGCCGTACCCATGCCCGGGTGGCGTCGCTGTGCTTGGCCATGTTGGTCAGGGCCTCACCCGCCGCGAAGTACAGGGCGGACTCGACCGGTGCCTCGGGGCGGCCCGGCAGGTCGATTCCGATCTCGACCGGGACCGGGCAGAGCAGCGCGGCGGCCTCGATCGCCCCGGCCAGCCCCCGGTCGGCGAGCACCGGCGGATGGATGCCGCGCACGATGTCCCGCAGCTCGGCCAGGGCCTGGCCGGTGGACCCCAGGCCTCCTCGACCAGCTCCTGAACCTGGGCGAGATCGTGGGAGCCCCTGGCCAGCCCCAGGTTCATCCGCACCGAGATGAGCCTGGCCTGCGCACCGTCGTGCAGGTCGCGCTCGATCCGGCGCAGCTCGGCCGCCTGCGCGTCGAGGGCCGCCGCCCTGGACTCGGTCAGCTCCCTGATCCGCCGGGCCGGTGAGGACGTCGGCCGGAGCAGCAGGTGGGCCATGCGTGCCTGCCCGGTGCGGAACAGGGGCACGGCCGCCAAGATGATCAACAGGATCGACAGTGACAGGGTGAACGTCACCATCCGGCCCGTGTCCACCGTCCGCAGGGTCCAGATCGCGCCGACGGCGGACAGCATCGCCCAGACGGCGATCCCGAAGGCCGCGCTGGTGACACCGTGGACGGCCAGCCAGAGGAGGTCACGCCAGGTGGCGGGGTCGCGCAGGGCGGGGATCAGATGAGCCCGGATCCGCGGTCCGGCCGGTGAGCTGTACGGCTCGGCGATGGCGCGGCCGAGGGCCCTGCTCACCCGGGCCCGCTGGAAGCGTGCGAAGGACCGGACCGGCGTGAGCAGGCGGGCCAGCGGCGGGAGTCCGATCCCGGCCACCGGGACCAGTGCGACACCGGCCAGCACCGTGGCGGTGAGCAGCAGCGCGGCCACGCCCGTGGCGGCGTTCAGCGACAGCTCTCCGGCGGAGACGAGTCCATGCTTCAGCGCGCGGCGGATCCTTGTCACCGGATCAGTCTGCCCGTTCGACGCCGCGGAGACGGTAGGCCCAGCCCCACCACGGTGGGTGGCGATATCCCACCTTTGCGGGGGACTCGCACCGATGGCGGCCGCTGAGCCGTGTCTGGAGGCTGGATCACGTCACTCAAGCGATGGGAGTCTCCGTGACCGTTTTCCTGGAAAAACCGACCGGCCCCGGCACCTCCGGCCGGCCCGGCGAGCCAGGCGTCCGCCTCCCCCCGCAAGGCACCACCTGCGAGCGTTCGGCCGTCGAATAGCCCGGCCGAGCCGGATCCCGGGTCCTCCACCGGGTGCGGACGGCGTGGAGTCCTGCGAGGTCAGGCGTAGGTGCCGCGGACCTCGACGATGTCGGCCAGCGGGAACTCCAGGTAATCGCCGGCCTCCTCGCACCACGCGTCGAGCACGCCGCTGCGCAGCTCGCCGTGGCTGATGGTGGCGGTCAGGCCGTCGGTCAGCGTGATCGCCGCCCGCACCCCCCGGTCCACCACGAAGCCGAGCAGCGACTGCTGGGCGGTCGGCAGCCGGGAGGCCATGCGGCCGATGACCGCCCACGTCCTGCCCTGGTGCCGGGTGACGTCGTTCTCGGCGGTGAGCAGCCGCCGGGCGTGCTCGTGCGGGTCGGGAGGCGGCTCCAGCAGCGGGTACGACTGCTCCAGCTCGGCCACCCGGCCGCCGGGCAGCAGGATCAGCCGCCCGTTCTGCGGCTCCTCGATCCGGGCGCGGCGGATGGTGATCTCCCCGGTGTCCTCGATCGGCACCGGGGCGTAGCCGTTCTCCCGGAGGGCGGCGAGGGTCTTGTCGGCGGGCACCGAGCTGGCCAGCACGGTCGGCGCCAGCAGGCGCAGGCCCAGTCTGCCCAGCCGCCGGTGCCCGGCGATCTCGGCCAGCAGCACCGGGTCGGAGGCCTGCACGATACAGGCGACCGTGGTCACGGTGACCTCGCCGTGCCGCCTGGCCACGTCACGCACCAGATAGTCGAGAGGCTGCGGCACCGTTCCCACCTCGGCGAGGTCGGCCAGGAGGGCGTCGGCGCCGTAGCCCGCGTCCATCGCCCGGCGCACGCTCGCCGGGGTGAAGCGCCATACCGAGGCCGCGCCGCGTGACTCGCGTTCGGCGGTCCGGTCCAGCAGCTCGGCCAGCTCGGTGGAGGGCGGCCCGGTCACCACGGCGGTGAGGTCGGCGCCGAACAGGGCGCTCCGCCGTACGCTGGCCAGTGCGCGGGTGGAGCACTCCATCAGTAGCGGGTCGTGCTCCACGACCGGGGTGGAGTCGTCGTTCTCGTCGCCCGCCCAGGTGTCCAGGGCGGCCAGCGCGCGGCCCAGGTCGGTGATCGTGTCGTAGGCGACGAGCCCGAGCATCCGGGCCTCTTCGAGTACGGCGGGGGCGCACTCGGCCAAGAGCGACTGCTCCAGCAGCGGGGCGTGCCAGTGCGCGGATCTGACCAATCCGGCCTGGTCCGTGCATGCCGTACTGGCGGGCAGGCGGGCCAGCACGCCGAGCACCGCCCGCCGGGCCCGGCCGACCGCGGCCCCGGCGGGGTCGTCGCCGAGCACCGTGCCGTATTTGCCGCCGATCCTGCGGAGCGACGAGCGTTCCATCCGCCACCACGCCGCCAGCAGCACCCGCAGCCTGGCCGCCGCGTCGTCCAGCCGCCAGCGGTCGAACTTCTCGGTGGGCACCAGCCCGCCGGTCGGCTCGTCCCAGGCCAGCAGCCGGGCCACCGCGCAGATCTCCAGCAGGAGCCGGGTCTCGTCCTCGTCGCAGCCGGTGTCCTTGGCCAGCCGGCGGACCTCGCGCACACCGACCCCGCCCGCCTTCAGCAGCGGCAGCGGGACCTTGGCGGTGTTCTCCAGCATCGCGGCGCAGCGTTCGACCACGTGCGGGGCGGCCAGCGTCATCAGGTGGTCGACTGTCTCGGGGTCCACCGGCACGGTCGCGAGCTCGGGCGGGCAGGGGGTGAACGGGGGGTGGTAGCCGGGACCGCGCAGCGCGAGCGCCACCTCCCGGGGCATCTCGGCCACGTTCCAGCTCGGCCGGAAGAGCAGACCGTGATCGGCGACCCACTTCTCCGGCGTGCCCGGTATGACGAACCGGCCGCCGTCCACATCGCGGATCGGGCCGTCCCAGGCGAACTCGTCCAGCAGCCGCTCCGTGCCCTCCGGAGCCCGTTCGACCATGGCGGTCACCCGCCGGGGATCGGAGAGCACCTCGGTGACCCTGATGACCATCCGCCTTTTGGGGCCGTGGGGCAGGCCCAGCGCCCTGGCGAGCGCGCGGAGGGCGTCGGCGCTGACCGCCCAGGAGTTCAGGTAGTGCGAGAGCGGCTCGCCGAGTCCGCAGGGGGCCGTCCACCAGCGGGAGACCCCGTCGGCGATGTGGATCCGCCCCTCGTCGTCCGGCCAGGCCAGGGCATGGTCGAACAGCCGGTCGATCCAGGGGGCCACGTCGGCCTCCGGCACGCCCATGAACCGGGCCAGTGCCTCCAGGTCGACCCGGGCGCCCAGGGACAGGGCGGCCTGCGCGACCTCCAGGCACGGGAGCGGCAGCCCGCGCATGACGGACATCAGGGCGAACCCGTTGCCCAGCCGCTGCGCCAGGGTGTCCAGGCGGCGCGGCCACGGCGGGGCGATGGCGTCCGGCCGGTTCGCCAGCACGTGGGTGAGCCGTTCTTCGTCGAGGGTTTTCAACCAGCCGAGCAGGTGATCGTCCATCTCGCAGCTCTCTCAGGAATCTCGCGCGGGGACTCTCCGTGAGCCATAGGAATCCACGGTAATGCAGAGGGCATCCCCGACGGCATGTACCGCGCAGAATGCAATGCGTTCCGGGGGTGTTCTCCCGCATTCTTGACCGATCCCGGGACCGCCGGCGGGGGAGGCTCGGCGGGCCCGGGACCGATCGGCGCCAGATGAGGGGAAGAGGCGGCGCCTTCACGGGAAGGTCTTCTGATGGAGGGAGAGGCCCGCTGAGGGCTGCTCATGGATCTTTACCGGAGGACGGCCCAGACGATTTTGCCGTAGGGAGCCAGCGGCGCCCAGCCCCAGCGGAGGCTGAGCGATTCGACGATGTGCAGGCCGAGGCCACCGATGTCCAGCGGCGACGGGTCGCGGAGCGCGGGAAGGCCCGCCCCGGGATCGTTGAGCGCGCAGGCGACGAGGCGGTTCCGGCGGATCAGGGAGAGCCTGATCGGTTCCCTGGCGCGTGATTCGGCCAGCCGCAGGCCGTGCCTGAAGGCGTTGGTGGCCAGCTCCGAGACGACCAGCTCCATGTTCTCGCTCAGCTCGGTGAGCTTCCACCCGGTGAGGGTGCCCGTCGCGAAGCTGCGGGCCGAGTGGACGGACTCGGCCTGTGGGGGGAGCACGAAGGTGGCGCTGGCCATGGCCGGAGATCCGGACAGGAGGTCACGCGCCGCGTCTGGCCACCAGCCGACTGGGGGCCACCAGTCGAGCGCTGTCCATGACGTTCGGGGGGGCGCGGTTTGGGCGGACTGCACACCGGTCATCATGGTGCAAACTCGCGTGCAGGTGCAAGAGCGAATGCACGTGCATAAGGGATGTGCAAGCGCTACGGTTACCCCAGATTCGGCAATCCGTACGGAAAGGGGACCTTGTTCGCGGCTAAGGAATCTTGGGCCGTGAAGTGACAGACTGTCGGTCAGGGAAGCGAGCAAGGAGCACACGTGTCCATGGACCCGCCCGGTACCGGTTCCACTGTTCGGCGCATCATGCTCGGCGCAAGCCTGCGTCGCCTGCGTGAGGAGAAGGGGCTCGCCCGTGAGGCGGCCGGATTCCACATCCGCGCCTCCGAGTCCAAGATCAGCCGAATGGAGCTCGGCCGTGTGGGTTTCAAGACACGGGACGTGGAAGACCTGCTCACCCTATACGGCGTGCTCGACGACGCCGAACGGCGCGGCCTGCTGGAGATGGTCCGCGAGGCGAACACCCCCGGCTGGTGGCACAAGTTCGGTGACCTGTTGCCGAACTGGTTCACCACCTATGTGGGGCTGGAGGAGTCGGCGGACGTGATCCGCACCTACGAGGTGCAGTTCGTCCCCGGCCTGCTGCAGACGTCCGCCTACGCGCGCACGGTGATGCGACTGGGCTATCCGGACGCACCGGAGGCGGAGATCGACCGTCGTGTGCATATGCGAATGCAGCGACAGGATCGCCTGACGAAGAGGAACGGCCCGCGGTTGTGGGCGGTCATCGACGAGGCGGCCCTGAGGCGGCCCATCGGAGGTAAGGAGATCATGCGTGAACAGCTCCAGCACCTGCTGGAGGTGGCCACGTTGCCCAACATCACCCTCCAGGTGATGCCCTTCCGATTCGGTATGCACGCGGCCGAGGGTGGCGCGTTCAGCATCTTGCGTTTTCCCGAGTCCGACCTGTCGGACGTCGTTTATGTCGAGCAGCTCTGGGGTGCCCTCTACCTGGACAAACGTGAGGACGTCGATCCATACCTCACGGCTATGGAGCAGCTGTGCGTGGAAAGCACCACGCCCGGGGGCACCGCCGAGATCCTCGGCGACCTTCTCAGAGAGATCTAAATGGAGCAGACTTACAACGGCATGCCCGCCACGGACCTGGCGGGAGCCAGTTGGCGCAAGAGCCGCTACAGCAACTCACAGGGAAACTGCGTGGAGCTCGCCGAACTTTCAGATGGCAGCATCGCGGTCCGTAACTCCCGTTTTCCCGACGGCCCAGCCCTGATCTACACCCGCGACGAGATCCGTGCGCTGGTGCTCGGGGTGAAGGATGGCGAGTTTGACAGCCTGACGGTGTAACACTGTTTTTACATCCGGCTCACCTCGTAACCCTGGTGCGTCGGTGATGTAACGCAAGAAGTAAGCAGGTCGGGCAGAGTCTGTGTTCTCAGAGGGACAATGGGGCGGAGAAATTGGGGGCCCAGACCATGCTTGACCAGATGACCCTGTATCCCGTGGCCGACGACGTACTGTTCGCGCCCGGTGGCCGTGTCGTGATCCGCACCTACGGTGTCGCCTCGGTGGCCGCGCACGAGGGGGAGGCCACCACGGTTTCCTACCGGACGTGGGTCACCGGGGTCCGTGACCAGCCTCGTTACTGGCGCTGGGGGCATTTCGAAGACGCCTGTCACGGTCATCGCAAGGTCCTGGAATGGCTGACCGGGCGGGGCCCGCAGCCGCACGCCGCGGCCGCTTGACGGTAAGGAAGGGCGTGGTGGCCGTCGACCTGGGGATCGGCTTTCACGATGATGGCGACGGCTGACGCCATGTAACCGGCGCCGGGTACGGTCACCCACCGCACCCGGCACTCCGCCTGCTCCGACCAGGCTGGTCCCGACCAGAGCTGTTCCGGCCGGACCCGCTCCGGCCGGGGTCGCTCCGGCCGGAGCCGTCCGGGTCAGACGGGAGCGTTCCAGGTGAGGACGACGGGCTCGCCGTGCTCGAAGCCGAGCCGGGAGTAGGTGCCCGTGTCCAGGCGGAAGAAGCGGCCGTCCCGCGCGGGCAGGCCGAGCCAGCGGGCGCACAGCACCCGGAGAAAGTGCCCGTGGGCGACCAGGGCCACGTCGCCGTCGACCGTACGGGCCCGGGCGATCAGCCGGTCGGCGCGGGCGCCGACCTCCTCCACGCTCTCGCCGGGGTGCTCGGCGTCGCCGGGGATGACCCCGTCGCGCCACAGATACCAGTCGGGACGTGTCCGGCGGATGTCCGGCGTGGTGATGCCCTCGTAACCGCCGTAGTCCCATTCCCACAGGTCGGGATCCGTGTCGTAGGTCGTGAGCCCGGCGAGTTCGGCCGTCCGTTGGGCGCGTAGCGCGGGGCTGACAAGAGCCAGGTCGAAGGTCCGGCCCTTGACCAGTGGGGCGAGCGCCCATGCCTGGTTCTCACCCTTGCCGGTGAGCGGCAGGTCGGTGCGCCCGGTATGACGCCCGTCCCTGCTCCATTCGGTCTCGCCGTGCCGCAGCAGAATCATCTCGTTCATGATGTCCCCATCATGCCGGTACGGTCTGCGGTGGCCGGTCAGCGCCCCGCGAAATCTTCGGCGACCGGGGAGACGTCCGGATCGTGCTCGTGGGGAGGGCCGGCATGGTCATCGTGCACCGCCCCGAGGCCGTGATCGGAGCACAGGGGCGTGAGAAACTGGGCCAGTGACGATATCTGTGGGTTTGGTGGGCGCAGGGCCCTGGGCGGAGAAGGTGCACGCGCCGATGCTGGCCGCCGGACCCCATACCCGGCTGGCAGGCGTGTGGGCGCGGCGCCCCGAGGCGGCCTCGAGATTCGGCGTCCCGGTCTTCGAACGCGTCGAGGAACTGTTCGACAACTGCGAGGCGGTCGCGTTCTCGGTACCGCCCGCCGTACAGGCCGAGATCGGGGTGCTCGCCGCCAAGGCGGGCAAGGCCCTGCTGCTGGAGAAGCCGCTCGCCGCGGACCTGAACGGGGCGCGGCGGCTGGCCGAGGCGGTCGCCGAGGCGGGCGTGGCCTCGCAGATGGTGCTCACCTGGCGCTACTCGGCCGCCACACGGTCCTTCCTGGCACGGGTTTCGGCCCTCGAACCGTTCGGGGGATACGCGGCCAACATCTCCGGGGCGCTGCTCGGCGGTGACTTCGCCAGCCCGTGGCGGCTGGAGCGCGGAGCGATCCTCGACGTCGGCCCACACATGATCGACATGCTGGACGCCGCGCTCGGCCGTGTCACCGGGGTCCGCGCCCACGGCAACACGCTGGGATGGGCCGGGCTGCTGCTGGAACACGAGACCGGCGCGGTGAGCGAGGCCTCGCTCTGCATGAGCGTGCCGGGCGAGACGCCGCCCTCCAGGGTGGAGGTCTACGGCCGGCTGGGCCGGGAGGTCATCGACGGTGACCAGATCGGCTCCGACGCCTTCGCCGTCATGCTCTCCGAGTTCGCCCAGACCGTGCGCCGGGGCGGTGGTCACCCGCTCGACGCCGCTCACGGCCTCCGCCTCCAGGAGATCATCTCCGCTGCGGAGGACCAACTCGGTTAGCGGGTGGCCCCGCGCCGGGCACGAGGGCCGCAACGGCCGTCGCCGGCATCCCGGCCGTCCGGTGACTACCGGCGGATGTTCGTCTGCTCCGCGGTGGGGATCGCCGCGAGGTAGACCTGCTTGGCGCCCAATACGTCGCAGAGTCGGCCGTAGAGCGGCAGCATCGCCGTCGCCCCCAGGGTGAACGCCGCGACCAGCCAGGCGACGCGGTCGAGGCCGTGGAGGTCACCGCCCGGCTCGCGGCCGCGCAGATCATGGGCGTCCGCAACGCGCTCGTGACGGAGAACCTGCGGCGTCTCCTTGAGGGGGAGTCCGCCGACGCCGTCCATCCTGACGCGCTCGCCAACGCGGAACAGGGCTTCGGCATGCTTGAAGAGGGACTCGGCGCGTACGGCATCCGGGAGGCGGACCGGCCGGCTGCCATGTCGCACCCGGCATGAGTGTCGCCGGTCTCCGGTGCGGGAGGGCGGGGCAGGAGCCCGCGGCACCGGAGTATCCGGCACACTTGGTAACGTTTGTCCCACGCGCAGCGCGTAGCGAAGTCCGGTGTGAGTCCGGCGCTGTCCCGCAACTGTCATGGTCCTCACGGATCGAGCCAGGTCGCCTTCCGCTGCCGTCGACGCCGTCAACCCTCGTGGAAAAGGGTGATCCGTCCCTTTTGCGGGTCTCTCGGTTCCGGCAACTGAAAGGACCTCGCTTGAGGCCCGTACGTACCACTCTCGCCGGCGCGTTCCTCGGCGCACTGACCCTGGCCGGATGCGGTCAGAGTCCTGCCCCCGCCACCCCCGCCGCGGCCACCGCATCCCCGGCCTCTCCCGCCTCCCCGGCCGCCGCGGGCTTCCCGGTCACCGTCGAGGCGGGCAACGGGTCGGTGGCCCTCGCCAAGAGGCCCGAGCGGATCATCTCGCTGTCGCCCACCGCCACCGAGAACCTGTTCGCGATCGGAGCCGGCCCCCTGGTCGTCGCGGTGGACGACCAGTCGAACTACCCGGCGGAGGCGCCGAAGAGCGACCTGTCGAGCTTCAAACCGAACGCGGAGGCGATCATCGCCCAGAAGCCCGACCTGGTGGTGCTCTCCAACGACATCGACAACGTCGTGGCCAAGCTGACCAAGGTCAACGTCCCGGTGCTGCTGGAGCCCGCGGCCACCAAGCTCGACGAGGCCTACGACCAGATCGCCGACCTCGGCGCGGCCACCGGCAACGAGGACAAGGCCGACGAGGTCGTGGCCGGGATGCGGAAGCAGATCGACGCGCTCGCCGCGGCCGCGCCCAAGGACAAGAAGCTCACCTACTACCACGAGCTGGACACCACGCCCTACTCGGCCACGTCCACCACCTTCATCGGCCAGATCTACGGCCTGTTCGGCCTGACCAACGTCGCCGACAAGGCCCCCGACGCGGCCGGCGGTTACCCCAAGCTCTCCGCCGAGTTCGTCGCCCAGGCCGACCCGGACCTCATCTTCCTGGCCGACACCAAGTGCTGCGCCCAGTCCAGGGACGCCCTCGCCAAGCGCCCCGGCTGGTCCAGGCTCTCCGCCGTCAAGAACGACCAGGTCATCGGCCTCGACGACGACATCGCCTCCCGGTGGGGGCCGCGCATCGTGGACCTCGCCAAGCAGGTCGGCGACGCCGTCCAGAAGGCCGCGACCGACTAGATGGCCGATCTCTCCCGCCCGGCCGGAGCCGCCCGCCCGGCCGGGACCGCCGGGGCAGCAGACCCCCCTTCCCCGGACGCCCCCGCGGCGGAGCACGGCGCGGGCTCCCTGCAGGCCGGGACGGCGGGACGTGACGCGAAGGCGGCCGGCGTCCCGCCGCGGCCGGCCGCCGGTCCCCGGCGGTCGGCATGGCTGCTGGCGCCGGCCTTCCTGCTGGCCGCCATGCTCGCCGCCCTGATGATCGGCGCGGCGGACATCGCCCCGGAGAAGGTGGCGCTGCAACTGCTCGACTGGCTGCCGTTCGTCTCGGCCGACTCCGGGCTGGCGCCGGTCGAGCAGGGCCTGCTGCTGGAACTCCGGCTGCCCAGGGTCCTGCTCGCCGCGATCGTCGGCGGGTTGCTGGCCACCGCGGGCGCCGGCTACCAGGGGGTGTTCCGCAACCCGCTGGCCGATCCCTACCTACTGGGAGCCGCCGCGGGCGCCGGCCTCACGACCACGACGGCGATCGTTTTCATGAAGGGCGACAACGACGCCCTCCTCATCCCGGTCGCCGCGTTCGCGGGGGCCATCGGCGGCGTCCTGCTCGCCTACGCCCTGGGCAACGTCGCCGGCCGGGGCGGCGGCACCGCCACACTGGTCCTCGCCGGCGTGGCGGTCTCGTCCTTCCTCACCTCCGTCCAGACCTTCCTGCAGCAGCTCAGGGTGGAGGAGCTCCAGCGCGTCTACGCCTGGATCCTCGGCGACGTCGGCGGCGGCTGGGACCAGGTCGCACTGGTCGCGCCGTACGCCGTGGTCTCGGTGGTGGTCATGCTGCTCCACGGCAGGCTGCTCGACGTGCTCTCGGTCGGCGACGACGAGGCGGTCAGCCTCGGCCTGAACGTCGCCCGGGTCAGGCTGGCCGTGCTGCTCGCCGCCTCCCTGGCCACCGCGGCGGCCGTCGCGGTCAGCGGGCTGATCGGCTTCGTCGGCATCGTCGTCCCCCACGTGGTCCGCCGCCTGGCCGGGGGGTCCTATCGGGTCGTGCTCCCGCTCTCGCTGATCGGCGGCGCCGCCTTCCTGGTCCTCGCCGACCTGATCGCCCGGACCGCGCTGGCCCCGGCCGAGCTGCCCATCGGCGTCGTCACCGCCTTCTTCGGCGCGCCGTTCTTCGTCGCGGTGCTCCGCATGACCAGGCGGGTGGAGACATGAGCGGGCCGGCCGCACGGCGCGGCGCACACGCCCGCGCGGGTTCAGGCCCGCAGGACGGGGGGATCACGTGAGCCACGTCGAGGTGCGCGACCTCACCGTCGTCCTGGAGACGCGGACCGTGCTGTCCGGCGTCGACTTCCAGGTACGCGGCGGTGACTGGCTGGCCGTCATCGGAGCCAACGGCGCGGGCAAGTCCACGCTGCTCAGAGCGCTCGCCGGGGTACTGCCGTGCTCCGGTGAGGTGCTCATCGACGGCAGGCCCGCCCGCCGGCTCCGGCCCAGGGACCGGGCCCGGCTGCTCGCCTACGCCCCGCAGGCGCCGGCGCTCCCCGTCGACATGACCGTGTTCGACTACGCCCTGCTGGGCCGCACGCCGTACATCTCCTATCTGGGCAGGGAGAGCCGCCGCGACCGCGAGGTGACCGCGTCGGTGCTGGACCGGCTCGACCTGGCGTCGTTCGCCTCCCGCGCCCTCGGCCACCTGTCCGGGGGTGAGCGCCAGCGCGTCGTGCTCGCCAGGGCGCTGGTCCAGCAGGCCCCCGTGCTCCTGCTCGACGAGCCCACCACCGCCCTGGACCTGGGGCACCAGCAGCAGGTCCTGGAGCTCCTCGACCGGCTCCGCCTGGCCGACGGGCTGACCGTGGTCACGACCCTGCACGACCTGAGCCTCGCCGGCCAGTACGCCGACTCGATGATGCTGGTCGCCGGAGGCAGGGTGGCGGCCTCGGGCGCCCCGGCCGAGGTGCTGACGGAGAAACTGATCGGCGAGCACTTCGACGCCCGCGTCCGCGTCGGTACCGGCGCCGGCGGCAGGCCCGAGGTCCATCTGGAACGCCCATGAGGCCGGAACGCGTCGCCCCGGCCGAGACGTGAGCGGAGCATCCGTGGGACCGGAGTGCGCCGGCCCAGGCCAAGACCCGAGTGGAGCCCCCGTGAAACTGCGCCACCGCCAGGAGGACGGGGCCCGGCTGGCCTCGTTGCTGTGGGAGTTCGGGCCCGGCTGGCGGGCGATCTCCTCGGCGATGGTCGGCGGCGGCATCGGTCCGGTGGAATGGGTGCTCAACGCCCAGGTGGCCGGCGGTTACGCGCGGATGGACCCGGTGGACCACCTGCTGGAGATGGCCCCGCCGGGGCCGGGCGTCGGCATGCTGACCGCGGCCTCGGTCGACCGGTTCACCCGGGCGGCCGACGGGGGAGTGGAGGCGGTGGCGACCGTCGGGCTGCGCGTCCCCACCTGGGCCGCCGCCCCCGACGGCGTCCCCGACCCCGAGCTCGCACCCATCCATCTCCCCGGCACGGTCAACATCATCGTCGCCGTACCGGTCGCGATGAGTGACGCCGCGCTGGTCAACGCGGTCATGACGGTGACCGAGGCCAAGACCCAGGCGCTGCTGGAGGCCGGCTTCCCCTGTACGGGCACGGCCTCCGACGCGGTCTGCGTGGCCGTACGCGACGACGGCCCCGAGGAGCTGTTCGGCGGACCCCGGTCGGTCTGGGGTGCCCGCGTCGCCCGCGCCGTCCACGACGCCGTACGGCGAGGCGCCCACGGATGGGCGGGCCGTGATGTGCCGGCTACTTTGAGTCAAGAAATCATGGGAAGTAGCATGTGAACGAGCGCGAGACTCCCGGCGATGAGCAGGTGATCGCGATGGCGACGACAGAGCCGACTACCAGGCGGACGGCTGACCGGACCGGTTCCCCATTTGTGCGGTCGATCCGTCCTTTTTGTAGATGGATTTGGCATTTGTGAACATAGTCGGGTTGTCCACTGGCTGAGGAAGCGCGGGCTCTCTCCCCGAGAATCGTTTGTCTGGCCATTGTTCTATTGACTTCTGCACTACGGTTGCCACGCTGGTCCTTATTCCCCTTTATGGAGTGGCGATGAGGCGATTCGGCTCGGCTCTGACGATCTTCGGCGGCCTTGTGCTGGCGGTCGCCGCGATGTCTCCCGCCCTGGCGCACGAGCATCCCAGCGGGATCACCGATCTGGTCACCCCCGCAGTGGTCCGGATCGAGGCGGAGGCGCACGTCGACATCACCCTGCTGGACCACATCGGTGAGCTGATCCACGTGGAGCGGAGCTACAAGGTGCCGATCGGCAGCGGCACCGGGACCGTGATCAACCCCGAGGGCGGCATGGTCACCCTCACCCGGGTGGTCAAGTCCGGCAAGGACATCGAGGTCTACGCCGCCAACAAGGTCTTCGCCGAGCACTACAAGGTCAAGATCCCCGACGACTTCGAGCGGCACACGGTCAAGAACGACCAGCTCAACCATCACCTGCAGGAGTGCTACCCGCCCAAGCAGCCCACGGCGACCTGCATCTTCGACGTGACCACCGAGATCCGTGTCTTCCCCAACATCTCCCCTCCCGACAAGGAGGGGTTCAAGGCCGAGATCGTCCGCGCCGACTCCAGCCCCGACGGGCCCGCGGTGCTGGTGCCCGTCGGCCGCGCGGACGGCGGCGCGGGCCTGCCCACGGCGCCGCTCGCGGCCGCGGTGCCCGACAAGGACGCCTCGCCGGTGGCGGTCGCCGGATTCACCGGACGGCCCGCCGTCAACCTGCCCGAGACCGTGGACATCGCGCACCTGCGCGCGGGAGGCGCGGGTGAGAACGGTCGGCAGTTCAGGGACCCGCAGAACAAGGTCAACGAGCCGGAGAAGCTGGGCGCCCTCGTCGACAGGGGGCTGCTCGGCGGTCCGGTGATCGAGGACAAGAAGGGCGAGGTCGTCGGGCTGCTGGTCGGTGGCGGCAAGGACGGCCGGATGATCGGGGTCCGGGAGATCACCAAGGCGCTGGCCGAGGCGAAGGTCGCGCCCCGGCGCGGCCCGATCGACGCGGCCTTCGAGCAGGCGCTGACCCGCTTCCACACCAAGTACTACGGCGACGCCGTGCCCGCCTTCCAGCACGTCCTGGACCTGTATCCCGGGCACACCGTGGCGGCGGCGCATCTGAAGACGTCCCAGCAGAAGCGTGGAACCGCCGAGGACGAGGGGGCCAAGAAGGCGGACGCCGCCGTCGACGGCGGCGGCGGGCCGCCGCTCTGGATGTTCCTGGCCGTCGGCGGGGTGCTGGTGGCGGCCGTCGTGACCGCCGCGCTGCTGCTCTGGAGGCGCAGGTCCTCGCCGGAGCCCGCGGCAGGCCCGTCCGCGGCCACCCGCCCCGGTGAGAGCTCGACCGGGGGCACCAGGCCCGGAGGAGACACCCCCCCGCCGGTCCCGGGACCGCCGCCCCCGCTGCGGCGCCCGCTGCGTGACGAGGGGGCCTCCCCGACCGTCGTGGTCGGCCGGTCGTTCCCCGCCCTGCCCAAGGTGTCCTCCACCTCGCCGGGCCAGCCCGTACTGGTCGCGCGAGATCCCGGCGCCAAGCCGGCGGACCCGACCGCTCCGGGGACCGGCGCCAGGTCGGCGGATCCGGCCGCCCAGAAGTACTGCACCGCCTGCGGGATGCGGCTGGGCCCGGTCCACCGCTTCTGCGGCTACTGCGGCCATCCCTCGGAGACGTGACGGCCGTGAACGAGCGGGCCCTGATCGGGCAGGAGGTGGCCGGTTACTACATCGAGGACATCATCGGTAAGGGCGGCATGGCCGTGGTCTACCTCGCGGTGGACCCCCGGCTCAACCGCCGGGTGGCGCTGAAGATCCTCAATCCGCTGCTGGGAGAGGACGACCGTTTCCGTCAGCGCTTCGTCCTGGAGTCGCGGACGGTCGCGAGCATGGACCACCCCAACATCATCCCGATCTACGAGGCCGACTCGGCCGCCGACGGCACGCTCTACATCGCGATGCGTTACGTCGACGGTCCCGACCTGCGCCGCCTCTTCTACGACCGGGGGCCGATGCCGATCAGCCAGGTCAACAGGATCTTCGCCCAGGTGGCCGCCGCTCTGGACACCGCGCACGCGCACGACCTGATCCACCGGGACGTCAAGCCCGCCAACATCCTGATCGCCGGCCACACCGAGGGTGACCACGCCTATCTCACCGACTTCGGCATCACCAAGCACCGCACCTCGATCTCCGGGCTGACCCAGACCGACCAGTTCATCGGCACCCCCCGCTACATGTCTCCCGAGCAGATCAACAAGGAGCACATCGACGGCCGCTGCGACCAGTACGGCCTGGCCTGCGTGGTCTACGAGGCGCTGGCCGGGAGGCTGCCGTTTCAGCGGGACAACGAGATCGCGCTGCTCTGGGCCCATCTGGCCGAGACGCCCACCCCGCTCAGCACGCTCCGGCCAGAGCTCCCGCTGGAGGTCGACGGGGTCATGATGCGGGCGCTGGCCAAGTCGCCCGAGCAGCGGTACGACACGTGCACGCAGTTCGTCGCCGAACTCCGGGATGCGATCAGCGGCCAGCCCTACCAACTCGTCCAGAGCCCTCCGACGGTGCGGGCGGAGAAGAAGAGGCGGAAGGAGCCCGGGTCCGGTGGCCGGGGCATTCTCATCGGCGCGGGAGCGGCGATCGCGGTGATCATCGCGCTGGTGGTGGTGCTCGCGACGGTCATGCGGGGAAGTGACGCCTGGGTGGCCTACGAGGGCTCCGCCGCCGTGCCGATCGCCTTCGAGCGTCCCGGTGACTGGACTTTGCGCCCGCACGCGGACGTGTTCGTGGTGGCCTCGCCGAAGGTGGGGGAGTTCGACACGCTGTTCGGCACACCCGTCACCGCTGACTGGGCGGCCGTCAACGAGATCATCAAGAACACGCCGGAGGAGGCCACCGGCGTCTACGCGCAGACCCTGGACACCCTCGACCCCCGCAGCGGCGCCCAGCAGCTCCAGGAGACCCTGCAGTCCTCGCTGCCCGGTACGGTCAACGTCTACTCCGAGGTGGTGCAGGTGCGCGTGGGCGGGAAGCCCGCCGTACGGCTGGAGGGGTCGATCACGGACCCGCAGCGCGGTGGCCGGCTCGACTTCACAGGCTGGGCGGTGGAGCGGGCGGACAAGCCCGCCCTCATGATCTACTTCTGTGCGCCCAGCACATGTGACGACGCGCTCGCCAACCGGTTCGTACGGAGCGTGTCGTTCCAGACGTCGTGACTTGTCGTCCACTTGCAATCGGTTTGCTGGGGTGTTTGTCCTATGGGCAAGGTCGATACAAGTGTTTAGGCTCCCGGCATGGCGGTGCCCCTTCCCCCCGTTCGACGTCTCCGTGCGGTGCCGTTCACCCAGTTTTTTCACACCGTGCCATTGACGCGGCACTTCCGCACCCTGCCGAAAATCGATGTGCATCGTCGGATGCGGGATCATCGCCATCGGCCTGCTGGAGGCGTTCACCGTCGCGACCGAGTACGACGCCGCCGGCGAGCGGGACCCACCAGTGCGCGAACCCGGAGCGCCAGACGCCGATCAGCAGGATGGGCAGGCCGAAGAGGGCGAAGAAGATCCACGGCATCTGGAAACCGAAGGTGACGCCGGGCAGGTTCAGCATCTCCTCAAGGATCCGGGCGGTCTTCTCGGGGCTGTTGTGCTGTCCGAGCCGCCGCTCCACCGGGTCGATCATGAGCAGCCCCGACAGGTTGATGTAGCCGAGAGCGGTCAGCGGGCCCACGATGTGGCCGAAGAGCACCACGCGGCGGCGCATCACGTGCAGGAGGGCGAGGGCGACCAGGGCCATCAGCAGGTAGGCCCAGTGGTACAGGGCCGACTCGGCCTGGGCCAGGGCGGGGTTGACGCCGTAGCTGACGGCTTCGCGATCGTCACCCCAGGTGCCGGGGTCGAGGATGACGGCGCCCCCGCAGGACGGGATCCTGTCGCATTCGTACCGGAAAATCCGTGGCGGTCTGCCGGCGGGAGCCCGACGATCACTTGGGCGTCTTCAGACCCGTTGATCGCCAAGAGCCGTCCGGACCCGGAGCGCCCGCATCGCGTCCAGCCAGGTGGTCACTGACGGGCGGCACTCTTGAGGGCTCCGCTCTCCGGGGCTGTTGGGTGCGGAGGCGTCCGACGGAGCCGTGGCCCGGTGGTCAGGGGGACGGGGCGATGCCGTTCATGACGGTGGCCACCAGGTCGTCCACGAAACCGGGCGGGACCTCCAGGGAGGCCGGGGCGGAACCTCGGAACAGGTGGGGCAGGACCAGCTCGTGGCAGGCTCCGACGACCATCGTGGCGGCGGCCTCGGCGCGGGCGTGCCGGGCGAGGCGGCCGAGGTCCTGCTCGGCACGGAGGTATGCGGTCAGCTCCGCCTTCAGCCCGCGTCCCTTCCCGACGGGGTCGGGCATGTCGGTCAGCAGGCTGAGGACCTCCGGCTGGGACAGCAGCCCGGCGAAGGCGGGCAGGATCGCGGTGTGCAGCGCCAGGCCGTAGGCGACGTAGGTGCGCAGGTTGGCCTCGACGGTGCCGCTGCCCGCCTCCGCGGGCAGCTCGCCCAACCGGCGCTGGACGGTCTGGACGTGGGCCTGCAGGGCGAGCGCGATGAGCTCTTCCTTGCCCGCGAAGTGGTTGTAGAGCACCCCGTCGGCGACCTGGGCCTCACGGGCGATGTCACGCACGGTGAGCCCGGCGGTGCCCCGCCGGGATATGAGGCGTTCGGCGGCGGCGACCAGGTGCTCGCGCAGGCTCTGGCCGCCGCCGTCACGCAGGACCGCTGCTTTTCTCGGTGACATCACATCGCATCGTAGGCGGTGACCAGGTGGTCAGGGGTGGACGGCGGTGACCAGCCAGGCGGCGCCGCGCAGCCGTACGGCGTCGCCCTCCTCGTAGGGACGGAGCGCCGCGGTGAGCGCGTCACGGGCCCGGGCGGCGGCGGCCTCGTCGACCTGGTCGAGCATGAAACGGACAGGTCCCCACGCGCCGAGGAAATCCCCCGCGTCCTCGGCGTCCCGGCCCCACACCTGGGGGGCGTCGACGGCCGTCGAGGTCACCTTCTCGAATCCCGCGCCGGTGAGCACCTCCTGGATGCGCGCCGGATCGGCCAGTGACTCCGGCCCGGCGGCGCCGGGTTCGGTGGAGGCGGGCCTGGCCGGGAGGTGCCGCGCCATCGCGGCGAAGACGGGGCCGAGGTCGTTGTCTCCCATATCCCGCAGCGACAGGAAGGCCAGGCGTCCCCCCGGCCGCAGCGCGCGGCCGATGTTGGCGAACGCGGCGACCGGGTCGGCGAAGAACATGATCCCGAACCGGCTGACGGCCACGTCGAAACCGCCGTCCGGGAAGGGGTGGACCTGGGCGTCGCCCCGCTCGAAGGTCACGTTGGCGACCCCCTCGCCGGCCGCGGTGGCTCCCGCCCGCCGCAGCATCGGCGCCGACAGGTCGACTCCGGTGGCGTGCCCGAGCCGTGCCCGCCGGGCTGCCAGCCGGGTCACCTGTCCGTTGCCGCACCCGACGTCGAGCACGCGATCATGCTCGCCGATGGCGGCCGCCCCGATGAGGTGGTCGTTGAACCCGCTGTTCACGGCGTCGTAGCGGTCCTGGTGATCGGCCCAGTGGTTGCCCTCGTAGCCGTTCCAGGCCTCGGACTGGTGGGTGTTGACGACGGACTGCATCTCTTTCCTCCCGTGGCCGTCTCCGGGTGCCGCCGGATGATCTCGACGGCCCCGATGACTCTGCGATCCATTATGAACAGTCGTTCATGAATGTGTGTTCATATTGGGGTGAGGGGCCGAGGGATGTCAACAGGGCACGACACCGGCGGCGGTCGGCCGCCGGCCGGATGTGACGGCTCCCGGACGGGGCTCCGCGTTCTCCCGGGCGGCAGAGGGCCGCCTGTCTCGCCCCGGCCCATGGACCGCCGGACCGTGGCTTTGGCGACCTGGGTCGACATCCAGATCGACCCAGGTCCATGTCCGGGGCGACGGACCTGGACCTGCGGCCCTCGCCCCGGGGCCGATGACCGGCGGCCGCGCATCCGATGGACTGGACCAATGATCGAGTTCAACTGGATGCGCGGGCTGCTCCGGGGCCTGGCCGACTCGGATTGCTCGGTGCTAATCAGCTCGCACCTGCTGCACGAGGTGGAGCGGGTCGCCGGCCACATCGTGATGATCGGCCGCGGCCGTCTCCTCGTCCAGGGCACCGTCGACGAGCTCAACCAGGGCCAGAGCCTCGAACAGACCTTCCTCGAACTGACCGCCGACACCGATCGGAGTGCGGCATGACCGATGTCAACGTCCCCGCGACCAGGAGCGGCGACGCGAAGTCCATGGACGGCCATCGGACCCGGACCTCGATCCCATTCCACCGGCTGCCGGCGGTCGAGACCCGCAAACTCCTCGACACGCACAGCAGCAAGATCATGGCCGTGGCCGCCTCTCTGTTCGCGATGCTGGTCGCGGTGCCGGTACTGACATGAGGCACAAGCCCGCCCGTGCCCTTCTCGGCATCACCCTGGCCCCCGCCCCGGCCGGACGGAAGGATCCGGACATCCAGCAGACATGAGAACCGGGGAGCACCACGGTCACCGTCGCAATTGGCGCATGTGCGTCATGAGTGAGCCGGCAGCGGTCCATCGGCTAGCCGGTGGAGTGGGTCGCGTCCCGCGAGGCCTGGCGGGATCGGGTGGCCAGCCAGAGGTCGAACCGGTCGTTGGCGTCGTCGAGGCGGCGGCCGGTGATCCGCATCGCCTTGTCGATCCGGTTGCGCACGGTGTGGCGGTGCACGTTGAGCAGCCGGCTGGTCTCGTCCCAGGAACCGCCGGTGTCCAGCCAGGTGGCCAGGGTCGTCACCAGGTTGCCGGCGGGGTCGGCGCCGTCGAGCGCCCCGAGCACGGCGTCGGCGTAGCCCCGCAGCGCCCGGCGGTCGCCCAGTCCCAGCAGCAGCCGGCTCGACCCGCTCACCTGCGCCTCCGCCGGCCGCCCGGTCAGCCTGCTCACCTCCAGCAGATTTCTGGCCTGCCGGATCGACGACACCGCCGAACCCGGCGGGACGAGGGACCCGATACCCGCTGGGCAGCCTGGAGCGAACCGATCGAGAAGCTCCTGCACGTCGAGGTCGCCGCCGACGACGAGCTCGACGGCCCCCGCCGAGATCCGGGCCAGCCCGCCCGGCGCGGCGAGTGCCAGGTCCGCCGCCACCTCCGCGGCCTCGCTGGCGGGCTCGACCACGAGGCCGCGTACGGTGTCGGCGGTCAGCCCGGCCGCCCCCAGCACGTCTCGGGCCTGTCCGGCCGAGGTCGCGTCCAGCAGCCGCTCCAGAAGCGCGGACCGGCGCCTGCGCTCGGGCTCTTCGGCCAGGTGACGCCGTTCGAGTTCGAGTGAGAGCAGCGAGACCAGCCCCGAGGACAGCAGCCGCGTCGTCGGTGCCATCGAACCGTTCAGGATGAGCAGCCCGCGCAGCCTCTGGGCGCCGAGTGGCTGTACCTCCGCGTGGGTGCCGCCCACGATGCTGATCCCGCTGCCGCGCATGCCCCGGGCGGCGACCTGCTGGACCAGGTCCGTGCCGGAGTCGAGCAGGTCGGCCGTACCCCGACCGGCGGCGGCGATCAGCCGTCCGAGAGGGTCCGTCACCGCGACGCCGAGCCCGGTGGCCTCCGTCCACGCTTTCAGGATGGGCGAGAGCCCGCGGCCCGAGGCCGCGGCGGTCGTCAGCCTCCGCTGGGTCTCGAACGCGCGCTCCAGCTCGCGGCGCTGCTCGGCCGCCCGCGCGGCGAAGACCGCCTTGGTGACAGCGATGAAGGGAATCTCGTCGGGCACGGTCAGCAGGGGCAGCCCGGCCTCCTCGGCGGCCGTGACCAGCGGCGCCGGCGCATGCTGGTACGGCAGGCCGTGACCGAGCCCGAGCGCCAGGCCGCAGGCCCCGCCGTCGGTGACGTCGCGCACGTAGGCCCGGCATGAGGCGAGGTCCATCGGCAGCAGCACCCCGATGGTCATGAGCAGCTCTCCGCCCCGCAACCACTCGCCCGGCCGGACGAGTTCGGACGTATGGGCGGCTTCGACCGGGCGGTCCAGGCGATCCGACCCGGCGACCACCGACAGATGAAGCTCAGGGATCGTGACCAGGTCGGCGAGATGGAACGGCATGGACACAGTGTCCACTAGATTCGGACATAATCGACATTTTTGCCATGCTGGTTTTTATTTCAACCACATACGTTCACTGCATCAGCTCGCCGCGATGCTTCGAGGAAGACCCATGAACAGCGACCGCCCAAAGCCCGCGTCCGGCCTGCGTGCCATCGAGGTGCGTTCCATCGACTACGTGCCGGCGAGTGAGAGGCATGGCAAGGTCTGGCACCAGGGGCCGTTCTGGTTCACCGGCAACTTCGTGCTGACCACGATGGTGACCGGCTTCCTCGGCCCCACCGTCGGGCTCAGCCTCGGCTGGTCGGTGCTGGCCGTCGTGCTCGGGGCGTGTTTCGGCACCTTCTTCATGGCCTTCCACGCCAACCAGGGACCACGGATGGGCCTACCGCAGATGATCCAGTCGCGGGCCCAGTTCGGCCTCCGCGGGGCGATCGTCCCGTTCGCCGCCGTGGTCTTCGTCTACGTGGGGTTCAACGTCTTCAACGTCGTGCTGGCCACGCAGGGGATGCAGACCATCCTGCCCGGCGGCATCGGCCTGTGGTACCCGCTCCTCATCGGTCTCGCGATCGTGCTGGCCGTGATCGGGCACGACCTGCTGCACAGGGTGCAGCGCTGGCTCACCTACCTGCTCATCGCGGTGTTCGGTGTCCTCACGGTCGGGGCGATGACCCAGCTGGACGTGCCCGCGGCGGCCCCGGGCTCCGGTTTCTCCTGGACGTCGTTCCTTCTGGTGTTCTCCGCCGCCGCCGGTTACCAGATCAGCTACGCGGTCTACGTGTCCGACTACTCCCGCTACCTGCCCAAGGATGTGCCGGTCAAGAAGGTGATCTGGTGGACCTACGCCGGCGCCGCGGGCTCCGCCGTCTGGCTCATGTCGCTGGGCGCCCTGCTGGCCTCGGCGATGCCGAAGCCGGACGCGATCGCCGGAATCCAGCAGGTCGGGAACGCCATCGTGCCCGGCTTCGGCACCTTCGCCGTGGTCGTCTCGGCACTGGCGCTGATCAGCGTCATGGCCGTCAACGCGTACGGCGGGATGCTCACCTCCGCCAGCATGGTGGACGCCTTCCGCGCGGTGCGGCCCACCATCGGGATCCGGGTGATCGGCGTCGTGGCGATCCAGGCCGTGGTCCTCGTGGTGGCGCTGCTCCTGCCGGCCGACTATCTCGGCAGCCTGAACGTCTTCCTGCTGCTCATGCTGTACTTCCTGATCCCGTGGACCGCGGTCAACCTCGTCGACTTCTACTTCGTGCGACGGGGACACTACGCCATCACCGCCATCTTCGATCCGAGCGGCATCTACGGGCTCTGGTCCTGGCGCGGCCTGGCCGCCTACCTTGTGGGCATGGTCGCGATGGTCCCCTTCTTCTCCACCTCCTTCTACACCGGCCCCGTGGCCGCCGCACTGGACGGCGCCGACATCTCCTTCGCGGTGGGCCTGCTGGTGTCGGGCGTGCTGTACTTCGCGCTCACACGCGGGATCGACCTGAGGGCCGAGGAGGCGGCGGTCGCCGCCAGTGACCGCGAGCTGGAGGGGGCCCACGACCCGTCCACGGCGCCGGTGGCGGCGGGATGATCCAGATGCCGCCGACCTCGGTCGCCTGCTGCCAGATCACCCTCGCCGTGGGGGACCCGGACGCCAACCGCGCCGCCGGCCTGCGGGCCGTCGAGCGCGCCGCGGCAGCCGGCGCCCGGGTCGTGGTCCTGCCCGAACTGGCCAACAGCGGATACGTGTTCCGCGACCCGGCGGAGGCGGCGGAACTCGCCGAGCCCCTGGACGGTCCCACCGTCGAGGGCTGGGCCGCCTGCGCACGGCGGAACGGCCTCATCATGGTGGGCGGGCTGTGTGAGCGCGACGAGGACGGACTGGTGCGCAACTCCGCCGTCCTCGTCGACGAGAGCGGCGTGCGGGCCGTGTACCGCAAGGCGCACCTGTGGGACAGGGAGAAGACCGTCTTCACCCCCGGTGACGAGCTGCCGCCGGTCATCGAAACGCCGGTCGGCCGGATCGGCGCCCTGGTCTGCTACGACCTGGAGTTCCCCGAGTGGGTCCGCACCGTGGCACTCCGCGGCGCCGACCTGCTCTGCGTCCCCACGAACTGGCCGCTGTCCCCGCGTCCCGAGGGGGAGCGCCCCGCCGAGGTGGTGCGGGCACAGGCGAGCGCCGCGGTGAACCGCATGTTCGTCGCCGCCTGCGACCGGACCGGACCCGAGCGCGGAGTGGCCTGGGTCGGCGGCTCGGTCATCACCGACGCCGACGGCTTCCCCCTCGCCGGTCCCCGCCCCCGCTACGACGAGGGCCTGCTGATCGCCGAGTGCCGGCTCGGCGACGCCCGCAACAAACGCATCAGCGAGCACAACGACGTGCACGCCGACCGGCGGCCGGAGCTGTACCGGTCGATCGTCTAGCCCCGCAGGCCCATCGCCCGCCGGTGCGCCCGCAGCCACGGATCTCCACGCTGCCGGGGTCCTAAGGCGTGTTTTGTGGATCTCGTGGCGCCACGGCGATCTAGGCCGGAGACACCCGAGACCCTCGCCGGCATGTCCCGCGCGGCCCCGGAGGACGGCGTCAAGGTCTGGGGTGACCGACCACGCGCGCCCCGCCGCCGAAGTCGATCACATCGCCGTCTTCGAGCTCGCGGTCCACCCGCACGGGCGGGGCCGAGGGCAGGGCGGGCTTGTTCTCGTAGAAGTCGCGTTCCCAGTCGGGCGCGTCGGTGAAGACGGGCGGCGGCCCGGGGACCTCGCCGCGGATGACGGGGGCCTCAAGGCGGTGTGCCATCACCAGGTGCGGACACCGATCGTCGCTGGTGCGAGCGTGCGGGTGTGGATGCCCGCCGACTGGCGGGGGCCGGTGTCGGCGGGTCCGGTTATTTCTTATGTAAGGGCTCTGCGGCTTACCGAGTAAGGCCGGATCGGGCGAGGGTCGAGGCCAGAGCGCGGTTGACCGCCGCGGTGTAGCGGTAGAACGCCGCGGTGCGGTTGGCCGGGTTCTCTATCCAGGAGCGGGCCAGTCTCCCGTCTTTGAAGAACTGCTCGCGCTGGCCCTTGGAGAGTTCGAGTTGGACGCCCTTGTGCCTGAGGTTTCTGTTGACGATGTTGCGTGAGCTGTCCCCGCCTATCTCCTCGGGTACCGAGTTGGCGACCGTGAACCCGGCGGCGCGTAGTTCAGCGGTGACCGTTCTGATCAACGCGGTGTCGCGGCCGCCCACGTATGTGGTCGCATCGGCGCCGGACGCGCCGTGCCAGGAGATGGTGTAGCTACTACGAGCGACCAGTTTGACCCCCTTCGGCTCGTCGAAGTGGGTGGAGGTGAGGTGCAGACCGGAGTTGCCGGCGGGCTTGATGCCCTCGAAGGAGTAGAAGGTGTGGTTGCCGGCCTGCGCCACGTAGTCCGCGAGCTGGGTGGTAGGGGCTTCGATGGCGCCGCCGTGGATGGCGATGTGCGCCACTTTTGTCCCGCGAGAAAACCGCTGGACGAGACGGTAGTCCTTGCCCTCTACCTCGTGCGCCGCGAGCTCGGCGTAACCGCGATACTTGTCGGCCGCTTGCACCGGTGCCGCACTGCCGAGCAGGCAGGCGGCGATTCCGGCGACGAGCAGGGCTCTCTTCACGGATCACTCCTGAGACGATCTTGGGACGTTGTCGGCCAAAATCCTAATCGGAGCTCCACGCTCAGGTGCCGGGGCCCGGTCGGTGCCTCCGCCGGCGAGAGCCCGGCCGTATCCCCGGCGGTACCCCGTACGGCCGGATCGCACCGACGGTGCCCGTCGTCCGGGCCATGGTCGTACCCGCGGGAGGGCGGATCCCCGCCGTGACCGGTTACGGCGGGTGAGGCCGTTGGGCGCTGCTCCGGGGCCGGGACCGCAGAAGATCCTTCGTTCCCGCCTCGGCTTGCCCGTAAGGGACATGTCAATATTTGGATGGATTGTGTATATTTTCCGTTATTGAGTCTCATCTGAGGGAGGATTTATCGTGAGAGCTTTCCCGCGTGTACTGTTCGACGAGGCACACAGCGAGTCGTGGACCATCCGGCGGGACGTGGCCGAGACGATGAATCCCGGGCATCCCGACGACAACGGCTACGTCCGCGCCGCCGACATCCTGCGCCGCCTGGGCCACACGGTGGCCACCCACACCGAGGGCCCGATCACTCCCGCGCTGCTGGGCCCCAACGACGTCTTCGTGATCGCCCACCCCTCGGCCGGCCGCTGGGAGCGCACCACCGGCCTGGGCAGCCCGGTCTTCCCCGTTGAGGAGCTCGACGCGATCGAGGCCCATGTCGACGGTGGCGGCGGCCTGGTCGTGCTGGCCGAGTGCGAGCAGGAGAAGTACGGCAGCAACCTCGACGAGCTGCTCGCCCGCTTCGGCGTCGGCGTCGAGCACACCACCGTCCAGGACCCCAGGAGCGCCCACAACGGCGTGGCCTCCTGGGTCCTGGGTTCTCCCGGCGAGGCCGACGGCCAGGATCTCCTCGCGGGAGCCCGCCGCGCGTGCTTCTACCGCGCCGGAGTCCTCACCGCACCCGCCGACGCGACCGTCCTGTTCCGGACGTCGCCCACCGCCGACCCCGCGGGCCGGCCGCTGGCGGTGGCCGTACGGCACGGCAGGGGCCGCGTCGTGGTGCTCGCCGACTCCGACCTGTTCGGCGACGACTCGATCGGCGACTACGACCACGCCGCGCTCTGGGGCAACCTCGTCACCTGGGCCGCGCGCGTCCCCGTCCCGGCGGCGGCCACCGGGGAGCCGGCGGCACGTGAGGCCTTCCTGGGGCTCAAGAACGCCGTGGAGGCGATCAAGCCGCTCCAGGCCAAGGACGGCTCGATCGAGGGCGACCGCGAGCGGGCGGCCGAGCTGGTCTCCGAGATCGTCGGTCACGTCGAACGGCTCGCGCCCCTATTCCCGCACGACGAGACCTACCTCGCCGCGGTGGTGGCCGACTTCCGCACGTGGGTCGAGCAGGGCCTGGGCGTGCCCGACTTCCTGGACTCGCTCAACGCCTTCCACCCCGACGCCCAGCGGATCGACGGCCTGGAGCACCTGGTCGTCTTCCCGATGTACACCCAGAACGGCACCACCTTCCGCCACATCGAGGCCGTCTGGATCCGTACGATCTGGCCCGAGTGGCTGGCCGAGCTGGAGGGCTCCGGCTACGACAACCCGATGTTCGTGCCGATCGCGTTCGAGGACTTCACCTCCGGCTACGACACCAACTCCGCTGTGCTCTTCCCCGAGACCGTCGCCGTCCGCGAGACCCCGCCCCGCTTCACCTGGGGCGGTATCTTCGCCGACCGTGAGGCCGCCCGGTTCCGAGCGGTGAGCGAGGCCGCCGCGGCGACGCTCAAGCTGGCGCTGCCGCCGGACGCGGCCCGGCTGATCGAGTCGCAGGAGCTGGCGCAGGACACCTTCGTGCTCTGGGACCTGATCCACGACCGCACCCACAGCCACGGCGACCTGCCCTTCGACCCCTTCATGATCAAGCAGCGCATGCCGTACTGGCTGTACTCCCTGGAGGAGCTCCGCTGCGACCTGACCGCGTACGGCGAGGCCGTGAAGCTGGAGAAGGAGGGCGTGCCGCACGCCCGCTACGTCCAGATCGCGATCCTCTTCGACCGGCTCTTCCGCTTCCCGATCACCGGTGACCGGGTCCGCAACTACGACGGGCTCGGCGGGCAGCTTCTCTTCGCCTACCTGCACCGCAACGACGTCGTCCGGTGGACCGACAACCGGCTGAGCGTCGACTGGAACCGGGTCGCCGACGGCGTCGCGGACCTGCGCGGCGAGGTGGAGAAGCTTTACCGCGACGGCATCGACCGCTCCAAGCTCGCCCACTGGCTGGCCGCGCACCAGCTCGTCGCCGCCTACGTGGCGCCGCACCCCGCCTCGGCCTGGAACCGCGGCGTGGACGCGCTGCCCGTCGAGGGATTCCCGAAGGCCGTGGTGGACGCGGTGCTGCCCGACGAGTTCCCCCTGAGCATGTTCTACGAGGCCCTGCGCCGTAAGCTCAGCGATGTCGTCGACTCCACGAAGGGGATCCGAGCATGATCATCCTTGTTGCCGGTGCGGCCGGCCCCGCCGGTCAGGCCGTCGTCCGCCGTCTCACCGACAAGGGGCACACGGTCATCGGGGTCGACAAGTCCGGCGCCGGCGGGACGCTGGCGGTCGACCTGCTCGACTTCGAGGCCGTGAAGGGGCTCGCCCGCGCCATCGAGGCCGAGCACGGCCACCTGGACGGGATCGCCCACCTGGTCGGCGGCTGGCGCGGCTCCAAGACCTTCGCCGAGACCCGGCTGGAGGACTGGGACCTCCTGCACGACCTGCTCATCCGCACCCTCCAGCACGTCACGCTCGCCTTCGAGCCGCTGCTCAAGGCCGCCGAGCGGGGCCGGTTCGCCATCGTCTCTGCCAAGGCGGCCGAGCACCCCACCCAGGGCGGCGCGGCCTACGGCACCGCCAAGGCGGCCTCCGAGGCCTGGACCCTGGCCTTCGCCGACGCCCTGGAGGGCACCGGCGCCACGGCCAATGTCCTGGTGGTCAAGGCGCTGGTGAACGAGGCCATGCGCACGGCGAGCCCGGAACGGAGGTTCCCCGGCTTCACCGACGTCGACGACCTCGCCGCCGCGATCGAGGGTCTGTGGGACACCGACGCCAACGGCACCAGGATCGACCTCACCCGCGAGTGAGGGCACGTGCACAACAGCGGCCGGCCGTACACCCGTGCGGCCGGGCCGCTTCCGGAGGGGAAGAAGTGACGGACGCGATTCGCAGGCACGACCCGCTGGTGAAGGGTTTCGCCAGTGACAACTACGCCGGGGTGCACCCGGAGATCCTCCAGGCGATCGCGCTCGCCAACGGGGGACACCAGATCGCCTACGGCGACGACGTCTACACGCAGGCGCTGCAGGAGGTCTTCAGGAGGCACTTCGGCCCGGCGGCCGAGGTCTGGCCGGTGTTCAACGGGACCGGCGCCAACGTGGTCGCGCTCCGCGCGATGACCGCGCACTGGGAGGCGGTGGTCTGCACCGAGTCGGCGCACATCCACACCGACGAGGGCGGGGCGCCGGAGCGGACGGCGGGGCTCAAGCTGCTGCCCGTCCCCACCCCGGACGGCAAGCTCACCCCCGAGCTGATCGACCGGCAGGCGTGGGGTTTCGGCGACGAGCACCGCGCCCAGCCCAAGGTCGTCTCGATCACGCAGACCACCGAGCTGGGCACGCTCTACACCCCGGAGGAGATCAGGGCGATCTGCGATCACGCCCATGAGCTGGGCATGCTCGTCCACCTTGACGGCGCCCGCGCCACCAACGCGGCCGCCGCGCTGGACGTGCCGCTGCGCGCGTTCACCACGGACGCGGGAGTGGACGTGCTCTCCTTCGGTGGCACCAAGGCCGGGCTGATGTTCGGCGAGGCCGTCGTGGTGCTCAACCCCGAGGCCGTGCGCGGTCTGCGCTACCTGCGCAAGACCGCGATGCAGCTCGCCTCCAAGATGCGGTTCGTCTCGGTCCAGTTCGAGGCGCTGCTCGCGGGCGACCTGTGGCTGCGCAACGCCCGCAACGCCAACGCCATGGCCCGGCGGCTGGCCGCCGCCGTCCGGGAGATCCCGGGCGTCGAGGTGCCGCGCCCGGTGCAGGCCAACGCGGTCTTCGCGATCCTGCCGCCGGAGGTGACCGAGCGCCTGCAGAAGCGCTTCCGCTTCTACACCTGGAATGTCGCCACCGGCGAGGTCCGCTGGATGACCGCGTTCGACACCACCGAGGCAGATGTGGACGCCTTTGCCCTCGCGGTGGCGGAGGAGCTAAGGTCGTGATCATGAGCACGCACAGTCTGGGTCTGTGGCGGGCCGCCCATCGGCGGACCCGCTAGCCAGCCTCGACTGCGCAACCAGACGGCCGCCGTGAACCGGCGGCCGTTCTCCGTTTCCGGGCACGGCCCGGAGGACAAGCCCGGCGTCTCCAACCTGCTCACCGTCCTCGCAGCCTGTTCCGGGCGGCCGGTCGAGTCGCTCACCCACGAGACGTACGGCGCGCTCAAGCGGGAGGCGGCCGAAGCCGTGGTGGAGACGCTGCGGCCGATCCAGGAGCGCTACCGGGAGCTGTCGGCCGACCCGGCCGAGCTGTCGCGGCTGCTGGACGCCGGCGCCGCGCGAGCTGTCGAGCGCGGCGCCGGAGTGATGGCCGCCGCCCGTGAGGCGATCGGCCTGCCCTGAAGGGGCCGGGTGATCCCCCGGGTCAGTTCTTGCGGCCCGTCTCCTGCTCATAGGCGGTGAGCTGCTGTTCCAGGGCCTTCATCAGCTCGAACACCTGGCTCGGGGGGATCCGGATCCGGCTGACGATCCGGGTCGGCACGCTGACGAAGTGCTGCCCGGAGGAGGGGTCGTTGGCGAGCTGGGGAGGTCTGGTGATCACTGCGAAGTCCAGGACGAAGCCGTCCTCGGTGTGCCAGACGGAGGCGAAGTTGGCGTACTGTCCCGCTTCCACCTCGGCGGAGATGCTCACCTCCAGGCGGTTCTCCGGCTCGTCGTTCACCATGATGTTTCCGTCTCCTCCGACCAGGTTGGCTCCATGCTGCCCTGGCCGGAAACCGGCCGCGCAAGGACGCGCCGACGCCATTCAAGGTCGACGTCATTTAAGGATGGAAGGCAGCGGTTGGGCGCCGCGCTGCCTCAGCATGTCGGTCATCAGATTGATCTCACTCGCCTGACCTTCGACGATGTGCCGGGCCATGGTGGCCACCTCGTCGCGGTCCGACAGTTTCAGCAGAGCCTGGGCCATCTGCACGCCGCCCTCGTGGTGGCGGATCATGAGCTGCAGGAAGAGGACCTCCTGGTCCTTGCCGGTGGCCTCGCGGAGCCTTTTGAGCTCCTCCTGGCCGGCCATCCCAGGCATCGCGGCGGAGGCCGGGGCCGTCCCGCCGTGGCCGTGGCCGGCCATCCACGCCATCGCCGGCCGCTCGCCGAACTGGTCCAGCCCCCACTGCTGCAGCCAGCCCATGAACATGCCGCGCTGGGCGGTCTGCGTGACGATGATGTCGTAGGCGAGCCGCCGCAGCCCCTCGTCCTTGCTGCCGTCTCTGGCGATGAAGGACATCTCGACGGCCTGGGCGTGGTGGACGGCCATGTCGCGGGAGAATCCCGCCTCGGCGGAGGCGTCGGTCGGGGCCGTGGTCCTGCCGATGATCAGCAGCAGGACGGCCGCCACGGCCAGGCATCCGAGCAGCAGGCCGAGCGCCACGCGGCGCCTTGGGGTCGCATTGGCTTGGGGAGGCGTTTCCATCGCCTGCCCAGAGTACCCACTGTCAGGAATCGTTGCTCTATCACCCGTTGTGTTTGCCTTATTCTCCACACACACCAGTAGGGCATAGTGTGACCCGAAATTGGTTCCCGGCTGGAGGGTCGATGACGGAGAAAAAGGCGCAGGCGAGACGGGAACATCTCGCCCGGATGCGCCAGGAGCAGAAGCGCAAGGAACGCCGGACCGCGTTCCTGATGTGGGGCGCCGGTGGCGCCGTCATCGTCCTGCTCGTCGGGATCGTCGGCTTCTACCTGGTCAACGAGCGGGCAGTCGGCTCGCTGGACGCCGTTACCAGCGCCAAATATCCGGGCAGCATGCACATCCAGACCAAGGTGAGCTACAAGGAGAACCCCCCGATGGGGGGCGAGCACAACCCGGCCTGGCAGAACTGCGGCATCTACGACCAGCCGGTCAACAACGAGAACGCCGTCCACGCGATGGAGCACGGCGCCGTCTGGATCACCTACCAGCCGGACCTGCCCAAGGACCAGGTGGACAAGCTGAAGGAGCTGTCCTCCAAGGAGTACATGCTGCTGAGCCCGTACCCGGGGCTGCCCGCCAAGATCGTTGCCAGCTCCTGGAACAAGCAGCTCAAGCTGGACCGCGCCGACGACCCGCGCCTGCCCAGGTACATCGCCAAGTACAGGAACAACAGCACAGAGACCCCCGAGCTCGGCTCGCCCTGCACCGGAGGCGTGGACACCACCACCGCGGAGGCCCCGATCCCGACGGCCACCCCGACGGCCGCTCCGAGCGCGGACCCGTCCACGGACCCGTCCGCGACCCCCTCGCCCAGCTCCTCCCCGAGCTCCTGACCTCGCCGGATGCGAATCCCCCACGGTGTGCGCATCCGGTAGGGCCCGCACCCCGGCGCGGGCCCTACCCGGCAGGGGCGCCCTTCAGTCCAGCGCCCGCTCCAGGGGCACCGCCTCCAGTCCGTGAGCCTCGGCCACGGGCAGGTTGGTCAGGTGCCCCTCATGCGTGTTCAGGCCCCCGGCCAGCGCGGGGTCGCCGCGCAGCGCCTCGCGCCAGCCCAGGTCGGCGATCGCCAGCGCGTAGGGCAGGGTCACGTTGGTCAGCGCGTACGTCGAGGTGTGCGGGACCGCGCCCGGCATGTTGGCCACGCAGTAGAAGATCGAGTTGTGCACCCGGTAGGTGGGCGCGTCATGGGTGGTCGGCCGGGAGTCCTCGAAGCAGCCTCCCTGGTCGATGGAGATGTCGACCAGGACCGAGCCGGGCCTCATCCGCGAGACCAGCTCGTTGCTCACCAATTTGGGGGCCCTCGCACCGGGGATCAGCACCGCGCCGATCACCAGGTCGGCGGCCAGGACCGCGCGCTCGACCTCGTAGCTGTTCGAGGCGACCGTCTGGCAGTGGCCCTGGTAGACGAGGTCGGCCTGGCGGAGCCGGTCGATGTTGCGGTCCAGCAGCACCACCTCGGCCTGCATGCCGAGCGCGATGACCGCGGCGTTCATACCGGACACCCCGGCGCCGATCACGACCACGTTGGCCGCGTGCACGCCCGACACCCCGCCCATGAGCACGCCCCGCCCGCCTTCGGGCCGCATCAGGTGGTAGGCCCCCACCTGCGGGGCGAGCCGTCCGGCCACCTCCGACATCGGAGCCAGCAGCGGCAGCGAGCCGTTCTCGCTCTGCACGGTCTCGTAGGCGATTCCGGTGACGCCGGATTCGAGCATGGCCCGGGTGCACAGCTCGGACGCGGCCAGGTGCAGGTAGGTGAAGAGCACCTGTCCCTTGCGCATCCGGTGGTACTCCTCGGCGACCGGTTCCTTCACCTTCAGCACCAGGTCGCCCTCGGCCCACACCTCGTCCGCCGACTCCAGGATGGTCGCGCCCACGCTCTGGAAGTCGGCGTCGGTGATCGAGGATCCGGCGCCGGCGTTCTTCTCGACGAAGACCCGGTGGCCGTGCCGGATGAACTCGTGCGCTCCGGCGGGAGTGAGGGCCACGCGATACTCGTGGCTCTTGACCTCGCGGGGAACTGCGATCTTCACGGCTCCTCCAGGATTGCGCCTGTATCTTCTTCACTCTGCGTCCCCGGGAAGGGGGCCACCATGCGCACGATGGAAGGAATTCACAAAAATTGCTGACATTTCGTCAAGCGCCGTAGAACCCGGCCCGCACAGCCGGCCCGTCCGGCTGGTTACCGGCCCCTTTCGGTGATCGGTAGGCTCACCCGCGAGCCAGATGTGAGGGATGCAGGCATATGACGATGGAGACGCACTCGGGTCCGGGAGACCCACCCGTGCCACAGGGACCTCCACCTGGGCCTCGGGTCCCCCCCTCCGGGCCGTCCGGGCCCCATGACCCCCCACCTGCCGGCCCTCCCTCGGGGCCGCGAGGCCCGCAGGGACCGGGCAGACCGGGCACCGATCCCGGTGGCGGCGCGCCGGGGGATCCCCGGGCGAGCCGGGTCACCACCGTCATACTGATCGTCGCCCTGGTCGTCGTCGTGCTGACCACCGGTGTGCTCGGCACCCTCGCGGTGCTCATGACCAGGGACCCCGGTGTGCCGCTCGGCGCACCCCCTCCCCAGCGCCTGCGTGTCCCCATCCATTTCGCCCCGGTGATCGGCTCGCAGGCCGGCGCCTGCACGACCCCCGAGGGCGTGCCCGACGACGCGGGACAGACCTGCTACACCCTTGCCGCCGGAGTCAGCGTGAACGCCGTGCGGAAGATCGAGACGGTCCAGGACAAAGGAGGCGCCTACTCGGTCAGGATCGCGTTCGCCTCCGCCTTCCGCGACCAGATCAACGACCTGACCCAGGAGGCGGTCAAGCAGCAGCTCGCGATCGTCGCGGGGGAGAAGGTGGTGGCGGCCCCCCTCGTCGCCCAGGTGATCACCGAGGACAGCCTCAGCATCGCGGGATCCTTCACCAAGGAGCAGGCGGCCGCCATGGTCGTACGGCTGGGCGGACCCGCGGGCACCGCTCCGCCGGCCACCGGACAGCCCCAGCCGAGCCAGTCGGTCTCCTCCCCGGCCTCCGACCTGCCCGTGACCCCGCCCAGCTCGGACCCCTCGACCGCGACCACTCCCACCCCCACGCCCACGACGACCCCGCCGGCCGCCGTGACCACTGCGACGACGACCCCGCAGGCCACCACCGTGTCCTCCGGCGCCCGCGCCACCACCTCCGTGACGGGGGGTCCACGGGCCACCTCGTCGGGCAGCACCACGTCCGGCGGGCGCGAGCCCGACCCGCGCTATCCCAGCTGCAAGGCGGCGATCGCCGACGGTTACGGGGGCCCCTACACCCGGGGCGTCCACGAGGAGTACTACTGGTACACCGACGCGGACGGGGACGGCGTGGCCTGCGAGACCGGCGGGCTGTCGTAAAGAGGGTCCGGGGGTGACGGCGCGGGAAACGCCCGGGCGGTGAGCGCGGCCCGGGCGATCCCCGGAGTCAGTCCGAGAACCGCCCGATCAGGAGCGCCAGCCGCTGCTCGTGCTGCTCGTGCTGGTCGTCGCCCTCGTTGCCCTCGGCGACACCGTCATCGTCCTGCGCCACGGCGGCACCAAGGCCGTGGCCTTCGGCATCCACTTCGCCACCGCCGTGGCCGTGCTCATCAGCGCCGCCCTCCTCTTCGCCAGCTGAAGGCCGGAGCCCGTCCATGAACAGAATCGATCGTCCTGGCGGCAGGGAGCCGTGCAGATGTCACTGATCGGGCCGGATGTCCCTAGACGAACAGTCCCCGGATGCCCTCGATGGCGAAGTACGCCGCGAAGACCAGCGTGACCACCCAGAGCAGCAGCGGGATGCCCCGGGCCTGGCCGGTCGCCGCCTGGATGACCGTGTAGGCGACCACACCGGCACCGACGCCGTTGGTGATGCTGTAGGTGAACGGCATCAGGGCGATCGTCAGGAACGCGGGGACGGCCAGCGTCAGGTCCTCCCAGGGCACGTTCCTGGCCTGCGTCATCATCAGCGCGCCCACCAGCACCAGGGCGGGAGCCGCGGCGGCGGCGGGGACGACCGCCGCCAGCGGGGTGAAGAACAGGGTCAGTACGAACATGGTGCCGGTGACCACGGCGGCCAGGCCGGTCCTGGCCCCCTCGCCGACACCGGCCGCCGACTCGACGAAGACCGTGTTGGCCGAGGCGCTGGAGAACCCGCCGATCGCCCCGGCCACGCCGTCGACGGTCAGGATGGCCCCCAGCCGGGGCACCCGGCCCTCGGCGTCCACCAGGCCCGCCTCGTCGCTCACCCCGATGATCGTGCCCATCGCGTCGAAGAACCCCGACAGCACCAGCGTGAACAGCACGACCGTCGCGGTCACCACTCCCGCGCGGGAGAAGCCGCCGAACAGGTCCACCCGGCCGACCAGCCCGGCGTCCGGCAGCGACACCACCGCCTCCGGCACCCTGGGCACCACGACACCCCAGCTCGCCGGGTTGATCGTCGCGAGCGAGTTGACCGCGATCGCCAGTACGGCGGTGACCACGATGCCGATCAGGATGGCGCCCCGGATCTTGCGCACGGACAGCACGATCACCAGCAGCAGGCCGAAGCAGAACACCGCCACCGGCCAGCCCGTCAGGTGCCCGGTGGCGCCGAGCTGTACGGGCGTCCCCGTCCCCTTGGCGACGAACCCGGCGTCCACCAGCCCGATCAGCGTGATGAACATCCCGATCCCCACACTGATCGCGTGCTTCAGCGCGAGCGGTATGGCGTTCATGATGAGCCGGCGCGCCCCGGAGACCGCCAGCAGCACGATCACCAGTCCCTCCAGCACGACCAGTCCCATCGCCTGCGCCCAGGTCATGTGCGGTGCGGCCTGGTAGGCGACCACCGCGTTCAGCCCCAGTCCCGCGGCGACGCCGAACGGGGCGTTGCCGACCAGCCCGATCAGGATCGTGCTCACGGCAGCGGCGATGATGGTCGACGTGGTGAGCTGCGGGATCGACAGCTTCGCGCCGGTGACGTCGGCGGCCCCGCCCAGGATGATCGGGTTCAGCAGGATGATGTAGGCCATGGCCATGAACGTGGTCAGACCTCCCCTGACCTCCTGGCCGACACTCGACCCGCGTGCGGTGAGCTCGAAGAACCGATCCATGATCCCCTCTCAAGGCGCGGGGGATGAGCCGTTCCTACCCGTTCAGCGCGATGTCATGGGGACGGATGGGCACGCGGGACAGGGGCAGGCCGGTGGCGGCCCGTACGGCGGCGGCCACGGCCGGGGTGGACGACAGCGTGGGGGGCTCACCCGCGCCGCGCAGGCCGTAAGGGGCGTGCGGGTCGGGGTTCTCCAGGATCGACACCCGCATGGGCGGCATGTCGAGAATGGTGGGGATCAGATAGTCGGTGAAGGAGGGGTTGAGCACCCGCCCCTCCGTGACCTGGATCTCCTCCATCAGCGCCAGCCCCAGCCCCTGCGCGGATCCGCCGTGGATCTGCCCCTCCAGCGCCTGCAGGTTCATGATCTTCCCCACGTCCTGTACGGCCGCCAGCTCCACCACCTTGACCAGGCCGAGCTCGGTGTCCACGTCGACCACGGCGCGGTGCACGCACAGCGCGAGCTGGGTGTGGGAGTCGCCCTGCCCGGTGACCGGGTCCAGCGGGAAGGTCGGCCGGTGCCGGTACTCCCGGGTCTCCTCGACGGCACCGCCCTGCTCCAGCGCCTCCTCCAGCGTCGAGCCGCCGGCCCGCAGGTCGTCCAGCCGCTTCCGGACGGCCTCGCACGCGGCCTTGACCGCACCGCCGGTGACGTAGGACTGGCGGGACGCGGACGAGGACCCGGCCGAGCCCACGGCGGTGTCGGCCTGGGCGACCGTCACCCGGTCGATGCCCAGTTCGGTGCGGGCGATCTGCTCCTGGAGCGTCACCAGGCCCTGGCCGACCTCCGCCGCGGCGGTGTGCACGAGAACGTGCGGCTCGCCGCCGAGCAACTCGACCCTGACCCGGGCGGTGGAGTAGTCGTCGAAGCCCTCGGAGAAGCAGATGTTCTTGATGCCCACGCCGTACCCGACGCCCCGCCGCACCCCCTCGCCGTGGGTGGTCTGCGACACGCCGCCGGGCATGTCCAGCAGGCCCGTGCCGCCGGCCTCGGGCAACGGCATGGCCTCCAGCTCGCGGAGCATGTCGGCCAGCGGCGCGGGAGTGTCGATCACCTGGCCGGTGGCCAGTCTGGAGCCCTGGGAGACCGCGTTGCGGACGCGGACCTCGACCGGGGAGATGCCGCACGCCTCGGCCAGCGCGTCCATCTGCGACTCGTAGGCGTAGCAGGCCTGCACGGCCCCGAAGCCGCGCATCGCCCCGCAGGGCGGGTTGTTGGTGTAGACGCCGTAGGCGTCGATCCGGACGTTGTCCACCTCGTACGGCCCCACCCCGAGCGAGGCGGCGTTGCCCACCACGGCGAGGGAGGAGGAGCAGTAGGCGCCGCCGTCGAGCAGGATCTCCGCTTTCACGTAGACCAGCCTGCCGTCCGCGGTCGCGCCGTGCTCGTAACGCATCCGGGCCGGATGCCGGTGCACATGCCCGAAGAACGACTCCTCCCGGCCGTAGACGATCTTCACGGGGCGACCGGTGCGCAGTGCCAGCATGCACGCGTGCACCTGCATGGACAGGTCCTCACGGGCGCCGAACGCGCCGCCGACCCCGGCCAGCGACAGCCGTACCCGCTCCGGCTCCAGCCCGAGGCAGGGCGCGATCTGGTCGCGGTCCACGTGCAGCCACTGGGTGGCGACGAACAGGTCCACCCCGCCGTCCTCGGCCGGTACGGCCAGGCCGGACTCCGGGCCGAGGAAGGCCTGGTCCTGCATGCCCACCTCGTACTCCCGGGCGACCACCACGGGGGCGGTGAAGTGTGAGCCGACCCGCACCGGCTGGTGGCGCAGCACGTTGCCGCTCTCGTGGACCGCCGGGCAGGAGGGGTCGAAGGCGGCCCGGCGCGGGTCGACGACCGCCTCGCGGACCTCGTACTCCACGACGATCGCCTCGGCCGCCCGCCTGGCCCGCTCCGGATGGTCGGCGGCCACCAGCGCCACCGGCTCCCCCTGGTAGCGGACCTGGTCGATGGCCAGCACCGGCTGGTCCCGGTGTTCCAAACCGTAGAACTTCTCACCCGGCACGTCCTCGTGGGTGAGCACCGCCAGCACGCCCGGCATGGCCAGCGCGGGACCGATGTCGACGGAGCGGATCCAGGCAGACGGGTGCGGGCTGCGCAGGGTCACCCCCCAGATCATGTCCGCGAGGTAGAGATCGGAGGAGTAGGCGAATTCGCCCGTCACCTTCAGCGTCCCGTCGGGGCGCGGCACGCTCTCGCCGACGCCCCGGCTCCGAGCCGGGCTCTGGGTCCGGACCGGGCCGGGACCCCGGGCCGGGCTCTCGGTCGGGCTCTGGCTCTGGCGAGTCTCTGTGCCGCTCACCACTGCAGTACATCAGCCCAGGTCAGGGGTGACCATGGCAGACGTGACGAAACACGGGACGGGGCCGTTGACGGGTCTTGTAGTTTTATCCAATCATGCGGATACGTGACCTGGTCGGGATCGAGGAGCTCGGGCTCACCCTGCTCGCCGGTGAGGAGCACCTGGACCGCGGCTTCACCGGTGTGCAGATCACCGACCTGCCCGACCCCGGACGCTACCTGTCGGGCGGGGAGCTGGTGCTGTCCGGGCTCATGTGGCGCAACGGCCCCGAGGACTCCGAACGGTTCGTCGGCCGCCTGGCCGAGGCGGGGGTGGCCGCGCTCGGCGCCGGCAGCGCCTGGCTCGGCGCGGTGCCCGAGGACCTCGTTCAGGCCTGCCGCGCGCACGGCCTGCCGCTGCTGGCGGTGCCCGTCGAGGTCTCCTTCCGGACGGTCGCGGAGATGGTCACCCCCCGGCACGCCGAGCTGCGCGACGCCCTCGGCCGCCACCGCAGGATCGTCGCGGCGGTCGCCGAGGGCGCCGGCCTGCCGGAGCTGTTCGCGCTGATGGACACCGAGCTCGGGATGACCGGCGCGGTCGTCTCGGCCACCGGCGCGGTGATCGCCGGAACCCTCGGCCAGGCCGACGCCGTACGGCTGGCGCACGAGTATCTGACCGCGCCCCGGCTGCCGCACGCGGTCCGCGCCCCTTCGGGGACCTTCACGCTCTTCGGCGTGGGCCGCGAGCACCGCGCCGCCGGCTGGGCCCTGGTCTGCGGCGGCGACCTGCTCGGCGAGGTCGACCTCGGCTTCGAGCTGGCGGCCTGCGTCGCCCTGGAGCGGACCCGGATGGAGGAGGGCCGGCGGGTCGAGCGCCGTCTCGCCGAACAGCTGATCGCGCTGGCCTGCTCGGCGGGTGGCGATCCGGCCGAGCTCAGCGCCGGGCTGCGGACCTGCGGGATCGGCCCGGCCGAACCATACTCCGTGGTCAACGTGACCGTCGCCTGGCCGGGGGCGACCCGGGGACCGGACCCGGCGCGGCTCGGCGGGCAGGTCCTGGAGGAGCTGCTGCGCCCGCGGGTGGTGGCCGCGGCGGGCGCCGACGGGGCGGTGGCGCTGGTGCCGCTGTCCGGTACGGCGGGCGAGCTGGCCGCGAGGTTGCGGACCGGTGCGCGGGCGCTGACGGCGGGGCTGCCGGGCATCCGGGTGTCGGTCGGGCTGAGCGCCGCGCTGACCGGCCCGTCCGCGATCCGGGGAGGCGCCGAGGAGGCGGGCCACGCGCGACGGCTGGCCGAGGCGCGGGGCGGGGCTGTCGTGACCAGCGACGAGATCTACACGCACGCGCTGCTGCTGGCCACCGTCCCCGACGATGTACGGCGCTCCTTCGCGGCCAGGATGCTGGACCCGCTGTTCGACTACGACCGGCGGCACGGCTCCGATCTCGTGCGCACGCTCGGCACGTTCCTCGACTGCGTGGGCTCATGGAACGCCTGCGCCGAGCGCCTGCACGTGCACGTCAACACGGTCCGCTACCGCATCCGCCGGGTGGAGGAGCTCACCGGCCGGGACCTGTCCACGATGACCGACCGGGTCGACCTGTTCCTGGCCCTCAGGGGATCGTGACCCTGTCCGGTGCCGTGAGAGGTCTGCCGTGCGCGGACAGGAGGGTTTCCCTCTCCTCCGCCAGCGGCTTCTCCAATGTCTGGTCTCCCGTCGCCTCGGCGGTCGCGAAAGCCCGCTCCAGATAGGCCCAGCATCAGCTGTCCCCAGAGCCGTTCGCGTAATGGATTCGCGTCGGTCGCCGCGCGCAGGCCGGATACGGCCTCCCTGTATCTGCCCAGGCTGAACTGGATCTCCGAGAGTTCCTCCAGCACGGCGAGATACTCCTCGGAGAGGCGGGCCGCGGCGTCGTCGAGAGCCGGAGTTCCCCTCTCGTCCAGGAGAGGCTCACCCCGCCACAGGCCCAGCGCCTGTTCGAAGTGATGGTGCGCGGTGTCCAGATCACCGTTCCAAGAAGCGCGCCTGCCCCGCAGATGACGGTTGGAGACGGGAGTGCCGGCTCCCAGGAGGAGCGCCGCCGGAAGCTGACGATGTTTAAGGCGACGGATGGGGACGGTCACGCCGTCGACGTTGCGGATTCCCAGCTTGCCGAGCACCAGAAAGGTCACGTGGTGAGTCCCAATGCCAGTGCACCCAAGCCGCCTCAAGTGCTTTCCGATAGTCCTTTCAGGCTAATGATGTTCAGTTCTCGGCTCAAGTCGCCGGAGTCGGTCTTCGCGGGGCTTGTAATGTATTTATAGTGTATTTTCATTCTGCCATATTCAATGAGTCATTGTCAGCAACCGGCGTTCACGCTGGGTGACAGCTGCTTGTGAGCTTGCTCCCGGTGGAAGAGGACGAGCGCCGCGGCGACGATACCGCCGATCTTCCAAGGGCACTTGCTGACGTTCCGCAGTGCCTTGAACCGCATCTTGAGCTGGGCGTTCGCTCGTTCGGCGAGGGCTCGGAGCGCACCGTGGACCTTGTTGTACTGGATCTGATCGTCGGTGAGTGTGCCACCCCGAGACCTCTTGTACGGCAGGCGAAACCCCATACCCGCATCGACGTAGCCGAGGTCGGCCAACGTGATCAGCCCGTCCTCGGCGGCCTTGGCCAGCGGGTCGAGGAGGCCGTGCAGGCGGGCACAGGTGAGATCGTGTTCACGGCCGGGCCGTACCTCAGAAGTCCACAGCGGGTCGCCGCCGGGGCTGGACAGGACCTGAATGTTGCCGCCGTGCTGCTTGTGTTTTCCACTCCACCACAGGTCGGCGCCGTTCGGGCCCAGGGCGCGGCAGCGGTCGGTTTCGATCAGCGTGCCATCCAGATGCAGGTGGGTGTAGCCGGCGGCC
The DNA here is from genome assembly GCF_014203795.1 of Streptosporangium album. Taxonomy (NCBI): domain Bacteria; kingdom Bacillati; phylum Actinomycetota; class Actinomycetes; order Streptosporangiales; family Streptosporangiaceae; genus Streptosporangium; species Streptosporangium album. The sequence continues at coordinate 619,741 of NZ_JACHJU010000002.1, forward strand.
TTCGCCGCCGTGAGCGCCTCCTGTAGCGTCGGCGCCTGGGCCTTCAATACGGTGACCCCTTCTTCGACGTACCGATCACAGGTCGCGTGCGAGATGGCGTTATCGGCGGCCGGCCGGGCGATCCGAGCGCCGTCCACCAGCCAGCGGATGATCAGAACGGCCTGCTTGAACTCGCCCAGCGCCCGAGTGCCCGCGCGGGTGCGGCGCCGTACCCGCTCGGCGCGCAACAGCCCGGCCAGAAACAGCACAACCTCGCGCGGCATGTCCAACTCGGCTGTGTAGGTGATACTGGAGGTCACGTGAAGCCCTTGTGTGCGGTGCGGTGGATCCTTCGACAAGACCCACCCCTACCAGGGGCTTCACGCTTTTCTCTACTTGATCACTCCCACGCCCGCCGTGATCGGCTACACACGGTCATCGACCGTTGCTGACAACGTCTCAATGTTCATGTCAGAAGTCGCCGAGCACCGCGGTGTGGGGGTGTATCCGAGTCCGGCTGCTCGCTTATGCCGGAGAGGGGTCCTGCGTCCGTCTGTCTGGACGGAGACTCCGGGTGCTGGACGCCGGCCAGTTGAGACGCTCTGAGCCTGGTGAGGGAGGAGTCGACACGCCCCTCCGAAAACGCGAGGCGGACACGGCGGAGCACTGGCTCATTCTGAACGCACGGCGGCGTTCTCTGCGAACGTGACCGAGCCCTCCGCCGAGGTGCGTATGAATTCACCGAGCCGGCGACCCCGTGCCCGCGTGGTCCGGAGGGTGATCGACCGAGGGCGTCGGGCGCCTTGCCTTCATGACGTGCCACCAATGGTGGCCAGACTGTTGGCGTGATCGGATCGATCGAATTGCCGCATTTAACTGGTAAGAACGCTAACCGTGCCGCGCCCTGATCTCGTGGGGAATGGTGAAATGTGATTCTGTGGAGCCATATCGATTCCGTGTCGATCGGCGAGGGGGTGGGGCACGACCCCTTCCGCCTGTCATGGATCTGGAAGGTGTGCCGACGCCCCCTAAGACGCTCTACGCGTTTCACGCCAGGCCGACGCCGTGGGGCTCGCGCAGAGCGTCTGTGTGTTCAGGAGCCGAGTGGCCGGTCTCTATCCTGCTCCGACCGGAGCAGAGAGCCGCGACCCCTCAGATTGACCTCCCACCACATGGAGACAGAGGGCGCCCGCTTAGCCGGGCCATTCCCAGGTGCCCGTCATGGTGGCCGCAGGGGCAGACGGATCGGCAGTGAGGGTCGTAGCATTACCGGTGACGGCAAATGTGGCCGCGATGAGCACGGCGAGGGCGGACAAAGTGAGGCGTTGACGCATGGGGGAGACTCCTGTCCTGGGTGCTGCTGCTCAAGCGATATTTTTCAAGGGGTAACGTGATCGGTCAAGACTTGGTCGGGCAGCGTATCAAGGCTGTCCGCCGTCAGCGCGGGTTTTCCCAAGCGCAGCTCGCTCATCCGGAATTGTCTGATAGTTACGTCTCCCTCATCGAGAGTGGTAAGCGCACGCCGACGCCCGCGGTCCTGGAACTCCTGGCCGAGAAGCTTGACTGCTCCCTCACCTATCTCGTCAACGGTGTGACGGCTGAGCAGATGGAGGAGATCGAGATCGGTCTGCGCTACGCTCAGCTCGCCCTGGACAACGGCGAGGTGGCCGAGGCGCGTGCGCGGTATGCCGAGCTGCTCGACGACAGCGGTCTCGTGGGTCTGCCCCAGGTGAGACAGGACGCGGAGTACGGCCTTGCGATGGCGACTGAGGCCTGCGGCGATCTGGACGAGGCCATCACCCTCTTCAACGGGCTGAGGCAGCATGCGTCGGCGGCCATGGCTCCCGAACGCCATGTCAGCGTCGCCGTCGCGCTCACGCGCTGCTACCGCGAGCGCAGCGAGCTGAGCCGCGCCGTGCAGATCGCGGAGGACATCCTCGGGGGAGCCGTCCGCCCTGTCTGGAGCGAAGGGCTGATCGAGCTCGGCACGGCTCTGCTGGCCGCCTACGCCCAGCGTGGAGATCTACTCAGGGCGCACCAGTTCGGCGTCGAACTGCTCGCCGCCGCCGAGCTGGTCGGCACCCCACGAGCCGCCGTCCTCGCCCTCTGGGCCGAGGCGATCGTCGCCGTCGAAACAGGTCGGCCTGACGACGCCGTTGCGCTCGCGGACAGGGCTCTCGCCATCTACTCGGAGAACGGCGAACCACGTGGCGTGGCCAAACTCCGTGTCGACCACACGCAGATCCGGCTGATCGCGAGGCCGGCAGAGGCCGCGATATGCCGTGACATGCTGACGCGTCTGGAGGGGGAGCTGCAGGAGAGCTCCACCAGTGCGATGCTCAAGATGAGGTGCGCACACCAGTTGACCCGCGCCGAGCTGTTGCTCGACCATCCCGAGAGGGCCAGGGAGCACATCCAGAGCGTTCTCACCATGGTCGAGGACATGCCGAAGGACCTGCAGACCGAGGCTCACCTGCTGGCCGGTGAGGCGATGGCCGTGCTCGACCGGTCCGAAGAGGCCTCCCGCGAGCTCACGGCGGTGACCGAACTCCTCGATCAGGCGCCGCCCACCAGGCAGACCGCTCACATGTGGCTGTCCGCCGCCCAGGTCCTGGAGCGGATCGACGAGCCGGCCCGGAGCGTGGACGCCTACCAACGGGCGCTGGCCTGCGTGGGGCTGTAGACCGGGACGGGGAGGTCAGGACCGCGTTAGGGCGTCGGTAGCCTTGGAGGTGCCATGAAGACTTCCCCAGTCGCGGTCGTTCTCGCGCTTCTCGCCGTCCTCGTCCTCGGCACGGCCTTCGCCTCACCCGCCCTCGCCCACGACACGCTCAAAAGCAGCACCCCTGCCAAAGGCGCCAAGGTCGAGGGCCTGAAGCAGGTGAAGCTGACGTTCAGCGCCACGGTGCGGTTCCCAAACGTCGTCGTGCACACCAAGGACAACGCCGCCCACCAGGACGGCAAGCCCGTCGTCGACGGCCCGGTGGTCATCCAGAAGCTCAAGGACGACCTGCCGCCCGGCGAATACGTCATCGCCTACCGGGTGGTGTCCTCCGACGGCCACCCGATCGAGGGGGAGATCCCCTTCACTCTCGTCGGCCAGGAGTCCCCGTCCCCGTCGGAGTCCGCCTCCGTGGTGCCCGCCGAGAGCGCCACGCTCACGGCCACGGCCGCCCCGGCCCCTGTCGCCCAGGCACAGGACCAGTCCGAGACCTCCGGTGGCGGCGTGCCCGGCTGGGCGTGGCTCGTCGTCGGCGGCCTGCTCGGTGTCGGCATCGGCCTGTTCTTCAGCATGAGGAAAAAGAAGCAGCCGTGAGCATCCAGGAGCCGGTCGCCCAGGAGGCGCGGACGGGGAACGGCCGGACGTTGAAGATCGCGCTCGCGGCCGCGGTCGCGGCCGTGGCCGCCCTGGTGGTCGCCATGATCGCCGGAGGCGCCGCGTTCCCGCGCATCATCCCCGGTCTGCCCGACGAGGGCACGTTCACCCGCTGGGGACTGCCGCTGTCCAAGCTGGCGATGGACGTGGCGGGCGTGTTCACCGTGGGCGCGCTGCTGGCCGCCGCGGTCTTCCTCCCCAGCGACAAGGGCCTGCTCGGCAAGCCCGCCCTCGCCTACGTCAGGGCCGCTTCGTGGGCCGCCCTCGCCTGGGCCGTGGCGGCGGCCGCGACGATGGTGTTCAGCCTGTCGGAGGTGCTCGGCCTGCCCGTCGCCGACGTGCTCGGCGGTGACGAGCTCACCAGCTTCGCCAGCCAGGTGTCCCAGGGCATCGCGCTGACTCTGGTCGTGCTGTTCGGGGTGGCGATCGCGCTGTTCGCCCGGGGAGCGATCACCGTCGGCGCGGCCGGCGGCCTGCTCGTGCTCGCCCTGGCGACCCTGCTGCCTCCCGCGCTGACCGGGCACTCCTCCTCCTCGCCCAACCACGACCTGGCCACCACCGGCGTCGCCATCCACCTGATGGTCCTCGCGCTCTGGGTGGGCGGGCTCGCCGTCCTGTGTTTCCACGCGCTGCGCCGGCAGCCGCAGCTGGAGTCCGCCGCCACCCGGTTCTCCGCGATGGCACTGTGGTGCTTCGTCGCCGTCGGCCTCTCAGGGCTGTTCAGCGTCGTCGCCCGGCTGACCTCGGTGTCGGAGCTCTTCACCTCCGCCTACGGTGTGCTGCTGCTGGCCAAGACCGCCGCGTTCGCGGGGCTCGGCGCCATCGGCTGGTGGCACAGGAAGCGGACCCTGCCGCGGCTCGCCGCCGGCGGGCCGGGTGCCTTCGTCCGGTTCGCCTCCTGCGAGATCATCGTCATGCTGGCGACCGTCGGTCTGGCCGTCGCCCTCTCCCGCACCGCCCCGCCCGAGGCGGTCCTCCCCGCCGACCGGGCCTTCGAACTGCTCGGCTACTCCATGCCGCCGGAGATCTCGCCGGGGGGTCTGGCCACCCTGTGGTGGTTCGACCTGTTCTCCGGCACGCTGATCGCCGTGCTCGGCGGGCTCTACCTGGCCGGAGTCGTACGGCTCGCACGGCGCGGCGACTCCTGGTCCAAGGGGCGCACCGCGGCATGGTTCACCGGTGTGCTGATCCTGACCATCGCCACCCAGAGCGGCGTCGCCCGCTACGCCAAGGTGCTGTTCAGCGTGCACATGGCCGAGCACATGACGCTCTCCATGCTGGTGCCGATCTTCCTGGTGCTCGGCGCCCCCGTGACGCTCGCGCTGCGCGCGCTCAAGCCCGCCGCCCGCCGGGGGGACAGGGGGCCCCGTGAGTGGCTGACCACGATCCTGCACAGCCGGTTCGTCGCTTTCGTATCCCATCCGGCGATCGCCACCGCGATCTTCATCGTCTCCACCTACGCGCTGTACTTCACCCCGTTGTTCGCCGCCGCGATGGAGGAGCATCTCGGCCACATCGCCATGACGGTGCACTTCCTGCTCAGCGGCTCCCTGTTCTTCTGGGTGATCATCGGTGTGGACCCGGCGCCCCACAAGCTGCCCCACGTGGCCCGGTTGATGGTCCTGTTCGTCACGATGCCCTTCCACGCGTTCTTCGGCATCGCGCTGATGAGCATGGGCACGGTGCTGGCCAGCGAGTGGTACGACCAGCTCGGCCGTACCTGGGGCGTCTCCTCGGTCGCCGACCAGCAGACCGGCGGCGCCATCGCCTGGGGGTTCGGCGAGGTCCCGACGCTGATCGTGCTGCTCGCGCTGGCCTTTCAGTGGTGGCAGGACGACGATCGCAAGGCTCGCCGGGCGGACCGCCGCGCCGACGCCGCCGCTGCCCTCACCGGCGGCACCGGTGACGTGCAGCTCGACGCCTACAACGACTATCTGGCCAAGCTCAACAAGCGGGACCGCGCCGAGTAGCCGAGCAGGTGCGGGATTATCATCTTTATCCCCCCTTTTCGACCCCTCCGGTAGGCTGGCTGGTGGGGGGTTTGGACATCACCGTAAGTGGGTGCGGCATCTGATCGTTGCGCGCCACACCTGGTCATCCGCACCAGCCACACGCTGAGTCCGGGGGGCCGACGGCTCCCATGTGCATGGGAAAGGTCGAGCAGTGTCCGAGGAAGTGCGCATGCGTGGGAGGCGGAGCGGTAGTCTCGCCCAGGATCTTGAGGAGCAACTCTCCCGGTGGGCGGAGCGCACCGGAATCGTGGTCGAGATCTGGGCGTTGCCCGGCGGTGACGCCCCTCCCAGGGTTGCCCGGGCCGTGCTGGCCACGCTGGGCGAGGCGCTCGCCAACGTCGAGCGGCACAGCCACGCCAATGTCGTCTCCATCGCGGTGACGCTGAGCGACAACGGGCTGCGCATGACGGTCAGTGACGACGGCGTCGGCTTCTCCGGCCCGGCCACCGGCAGGGGTGTCATCGCCATGCAGGACCACTTCGCCGACCTCCGGGGCACGCTCACCGTCAACGGTGTCGAGGGGGAGGGCACCACCGTCACAGGGGCGGCGTCCCGGCGGGGCGGCAGGTTCTAGGCGGAGCCGGGAACGGCTGGAACTCATGGACGGCGCGATGACCGGACCGCAGGCCGCCCGGTGACCCCTCCTGTGACCTTGCCAGAAGGGCGTCCGGCGGGTGACGCCCGTTCGGCGGTGGGTCGCTAGGGGAGCGTCAGGACCTCGTGGCCGGTGTCGGTGACCAGGATGGTGTGCTCGAACTGGGCGGTCCGCTTGCGGTCCTTGGTCACCGCGGTCCAGTGGTCGGGCCAGATGTCGTAGTCGATGGTGCCCAAGGTCAGCATGGGCTCGATGGTGAACGTCATGCCGGGCTCCAGCGTGACGGCCAGCGCCGGGTCGTCGTAGTGCGGGACGATCAGGCCGGAGTGGAACGTGGTGCCGATGCCGTGGCCGGTGAAGTCACGGACCACGCCGTAGCCGAACCGTTTGGCGTAGGCCTCGATGATGCGGCCGACCACATTGAGCTGACGGCCGGGGGCGACGGCTTTGATGGCCCGGTTGGTGGCCTCGAGGGTGCGCTCGACCAGCAGGCGGGACTCCTCGTCCACGTCGCCGACCAGGAAGGTGGCGTCGGTGTCGCCGTGCACGCCGCCGATGAAGGCGGTGATGTCGACGTTGACGATGTCGCCGTCGCGCAGCACCGTGTCGTCCGGGATGCCATGGCAGATCACCTCGTTGATCGAGGTGCACAGCGACTTGGGATAGCCCCGGTAGCCGAGCGTGCTGGGGTAGGCCCCGTGGTCGCAGAGGAACTCGTGGCCGATCCGGTCGAGCTCGTCGGTGGTGACGCCGGGGGCCACGTGCCTGCCGACCTCTTCGAGCGCCTGGCCGGCCAGCTTGCCCGCGACCCGCATCCGCTCGATGATCTCGGGCGTCTTGACGTCGGGCTCACCGGTCTTCGGCGATTTCTTCCCGACATACTCCGGCCGCTCGATGCCGGCGGGGACCTTGCGGAGGGGCGAGATCCGCCCGGGCTGGAGCAGTGTCGTCATGGTCACTCAGTCTAGTTGCGGTTCTCAGTGGGCAGTATTGCCGTCATGAGTGATCGATGGTGGTTCTGTCTCACGCACATGGCGGTCGAGCCCGACGAGGGCTGCCCCAACAAGGACCGGATGGGGCCCTACGAGACCCGGCAGGCCGCGGCCAACGCGCTGAAGACCGCGGCCGACCGTAACGAGGCGTGGAAGGAGGAGGACAAGTCCTGGGACGGGGACGACTAGAAGGCTCTCCCCGGAGGTCCGGCCGGGTGACTGATGTCTCATGCCGGGGAAGGGCCGGGTGTCGTGACCGCCGATCCCGGAGAGCGCCTCAGGCCCGGGGGGACCCGTCGCCGAGCAGGCTCTCGCAGGCATGCCAGGCCGGGGCGGCACGACCACGCCCTGTCCCGGGAGGGGGCGGAAGGCCTGAGAGGTCCTATCCGTCCACGACCGCGTAGGCGCGGACAGGGAAGGTACCCATGCCCACGACCATCGGCGGGGCGGCGTGGAAGCGGAATCCCGTGTCGGGGAGCGCCGCCGGGCCGGTCATGTGCTCCACGATCGGGATGCCCGCACCGAGCAGGAGCGTGTGCGCGGGACGCTCTCCGTGGTAGGCCGAGTTGATCATCAGGGCGATCGACCCGACGAGATTGAGGACCTGGTACGGCATGCCGTCCCCGGCCATCCGGGAGGTTGAGACCATGGCGTAGCCGTACAGCATGACGCCGGCGCCGATCCAGCCGAGCGCGTTGAGAAGGAGGAGCACCGGATCACACGCCGGGTGCGGAGGTGGGCATGTCCCAATGATCCTGGCTCTCTTTTCTAAAGAGCAAGTAAAGTCTTCTTAATGTCAACGTAAGCTTAGCTTTATGGATATCGATCCTCGGCGGCTGCGGATACTGCACGAGGTGGCACGGCGCGGTGGCGTCATGCGCGCGGCCGAGGCGCTGCACCTGACCGCCTCGGCGGTCTCTCAGCAGCTCGCCCTCCTGGAGCGGGAGGTCGGCCTCGCCCTCGTCGACCGGTCGCAGCGCAGGGTGGCGCTCACCCCGGTCGGCCGGGTCCTCGCCGGATACGCCGAGCGGATCGAGGAGGAGCTGGCCGAGGCGAAACGGGAGCTGACCCGGTTCGCCGAGCTGCTGGCCGGGCCGGTGACGATCGCGGCGTTCCCCACGGCCATCCGGCACCTGCTGGTTCCCGCGCTGGGCACGCTGGCCGAACGCCACCCACAGATCAGGCCCCACATCCGGGAGCTGTACGGCCCGCCCGCACTGCAGGAGCTCCGTCTCGGTGGCATCGATCTGGCCATCACCGAGCAGGATGCCGACAAACCCGTCCCCGCGCGGTCCTCGACCGTCCTCCACCCCCTTCACGTGGACGAATATCGCATCGTGGCGCCGCCGAGCTGGACCCGGATCCCGCGTGAGGCCGCGGAGCTGGGCGGGGTGCCCTGGGTGGCGGGACCGGCCGACCAGGCCTGTGGGCACGCGCTGGACCGGCTGGCCACCCTGCACGGCTTCACCCCGCACCGGGCCCACGTGATCGAGGAGTTCCCGCCCGCCCTCGCTCTGGTCGCGGCGGGGCACGGGGTGGCGATCGTGCCGTCGCTGGCCCTGCTGGAGGTCCCGGCCGGCGAGGTCGTGGTCACCGGCATCACCGGGGTGGGCGCCCGGCGTCTGGACGCCGTCACCCGCGTCAGCCGCACCCGCTCGGGAGAGCCAGGCCCGGTTCAGGCCGTGGTCATCGCCGCGCTCAGGGAGGCCGCCGAGGGCCTCGCGGCGCGGCTCGGGGAGCACCGGGAAGGGGTCAGTCGGTGACCCGGGGGCCGCTGACCCGCTCCAGCAGCCTGGCCAGCCGGTCGCGCAGGCCCAGGCGCCGGTCCGTCTCGCCCGCCGCCATGCTGACCAGGTGCTGGGCCCCGTCGAAGGTGATCGGGGCCTGGCCGGTGATCGTCAGCGCGTCGTGGGCCAGGCCCTCCAGCCGGCGATCGCCGCCGTCCAGCGCCAGGATCGTGGCCCCGGTGCGCCGGGCGTCGTCCACCCGTTCCAGCAGGGAATCGGGGACCTGCTGTTCGGTCACCACGAACAGCGTCTCGCCCCGGCGGGCCCGTTCGAGCCGCTCCATCCCGACCCGCAGGTGCGCGGGCGCGTCCGCGGCGGGCGCCCAGCGGACCAGCGTCGGGGCGAGCTGGGGCAGCCCGGCCAGTCTGGCCTCGTCGCCGAGGTGCGCGGTCAGGTGCCAGGGCTCGTCCGCGGGGGAGCCCACCATCAGCAGACCTCCCGCGGACCGGGTCGCGCGCAGCGCGAGACCGAGCTCGCGGGTGCGTTCCACCCAGCCGGTGGAGTCGAGAACCTCGCGCAGGAGTGCCACCGACCGAGCGTCCATGCGCTCCATGGTGCCCCAGCCGCCCCTGAATGGTCCTGGGAACACGCGTCCTGGCATGATCTGATCCATGGCCTGCGGCCGGATGAGCCTGGCGCTGACAGGCCGGGAACGACAAGGAGCGACGAGTGAGCACTGACAGCCTGGATGTGAGCGGGATCTCGATCGGGATCCTGGGCGGCACCGGAGATCAGGGCAAGGGCCTGGCCAGGCGGTTCGCCCTGGCAGGACACACCGTCCTGATCGGTTCACGCAACGCCGGGCGCGCCCGGGAGGCGGCGGAGAGCATCGGGCCGTCCGCGCGTGGCGCCGAGAACGCGGCCGTGGCCGCCGAGGCCGACGTGGTGATCGTCGCCATCCCCTGGGAGGGGCACAGGTCCACCCTGGAGTCCCTGCGGGCCGAGCTGGCCGGCAAGATCGTCGTTGACTGCGTCAACCCGCTGGGCTTCGACAAGCAGGGCGCCTACGCGCTGGCCGTCGAGGAGGGCAGCGCCGCCCAGCAGGCCGCCGCGGTCCTTCCGGACAGCCGGGTGGTCGCCGCCTTCCACCACGTCTCGGCCGTCCTGCTGCTGGACCCCGAGGTCGCCGAGATCGCCTTGGACGTGCTGGTCCTGGGCGACGATCGCGAGGCCACCGAAACGGTTCAGGCGCTCGCGGGCCGGATCCCGGGTGCCCGCGGCATATACGGCGGCCGCCTGCGCAACGCCCACCAGGTCGAGGCGCTGACCGCGAACCTCATCTCGATCAACCGCCGTTACAAGGCCCACGCCGGGTTCCGCGTCACCGACGTCTAGCGTTCCGCTCCCGGTTCACCCACGTCCGCACGATCGCCGAGGCCGTCACCCCGAAGAGCCGCGGTCGATGACGGCTCCTCCGCTGAAGACGGCCCCTGGCCGCGGGCGTGGGAGCGTAGTCCCGCGTAGGCGGCCTCCAGGGTGCTGTGGACGAGGTCGGCGTCGCGGTAGGTCCTGGCCAGGAGCAGACCGCCCTGCAGGGTGGCGATCGTCATTCTGGCCAGCCGTACCGGATCGGCTTCCGCGGTGAGCTCGCCGCGATCCCGCATCGCCGTGAGGCCGGCGGCCAGGTGGCCGGTCCACCGGTCGAAGGCCTCCGCGAGTGCCTGCCGTACCTGCTCGTCGGTCCCGGCCAGCTCGGCGGCGAGCGCGCCGATGGGACAGGCCGCGATCACGTCGGGGGCATCGCTGAACTCCGAGGGGAGCTCGTCCAGCCAGCGGCGGATCCCGGGCCAGCTGTCCAGCTCGTCCAGGAAAGGCTTCTGACCCGCGAGGAAGCGGTCCAGCTGATACTCCAGGACGGCGGTGACGAGGTCAGCCTTCCCGGAGAAGTGGTGATAAAGCTGGCTCTTGCCGCAGCCTGACCTGACCAGGACGTCCTCGATGCTCGTGGCCCGGACACCGCCACTCCGAAACAGCTCGGCCGCCGCCACGACGATCTTCTCCCAGGTCCTGCGGCCCCGCTCGGTGGGTGGCTTGGTGAGGGTCATTCGAAGAGTGTACCGATCCGTACGTTTTGCGATCGACTGATGCCTCACGGCCGGAGATCGGCCGATGGCAAGTGATCCGTGAGGTTGAAAATGTACCAACCGGTCCGTACAGTCACCTCTCATATCAGGTCATCCCTTCGTAGGAGGCGTCATGGATCACCCCCCGGTGGCCGGAACCGGATCGCCCGCCGTGGACTGCTGTTCCGTGGTCGAGCTGCGGCAGTACACCCTTCAGCCCGGTGGACGGGAGGTGCTGATCGACCTGTTCGACCGGCACTTCCGCGAAGGTCTGGAGGCCGTGGGGATGCACGTCCTCGGGGAGTTCCGCGATCTGGACGACCCCGATCGCTTCGTCTGGATGCGGGGCTTCAGCGGAATGGAGTCCCGGGCCGCCGCCCTCAGGGCCTTCTACGAGGAGAGCCTCGTATGGAAGGCCCACCGGGACGAGGCCAACGCCACGATGGTCGACTCCGACGACGTCCTGCTCCTGCGCCCGGTCAACGCCCGGTCCGGCTTCCGCGCGACGGCGCACGGCCCCGCTCGCTCACTGGTGGTGGTGACGATCTACTACCTCGACGGGCCCGTGGACGAGGACTTCACGACGTTCTTCGCGTCCCGGATGACGCCACTCATGGCGAGCACGGGGGCCGAGCCCCTCGGATGCCTCGTGACCGAGCCGGCCGAGAACGCCTACCCCAAGCTGCCGGTGCGGACCGGTGAGAACGCCTTCGTCTGGTTCTCCTCCTTCGCCGGCCCCGAGGCGCATCGCGAGCACACCGACCTGCTGGCCGGGTCCGGCGAGTGGACGGGCCAGGTGGCGCCCGAGCTGATCAAACGTCTGAACGCCGAGCCGCAGCGGCTCCGGCTGGTCCCCACCGCGACATCGCGCCTGCGCTGAGCTCGATCCATCATGGCCCGGACGACCCGGTACGCCTAGATCCAGCCCACGTCCTCGGCGATCCGGACGGCGTCGATCTTGTTGCGGGCGCCGGTCTTGGTGATGGCGCTGGTGAGATAGTTGCGCACCGTCCCGGTGGACAGGTGCAGCCGTCCGGCGATCTCCTCCGCCGGGGCGCCCTTCGCGGCCTCCCGCAGCACGGTGGCCTCGCGGGGCGTCAGCGGGCTCGCCCCGTACTCGATGGCCGTGGCGACCAGCTCGGGATCCAGCACCCGCAGTCCCCGGGCGGTGCGCCGGATCGCGTCCGCCAGGTGGTCGCCGGGAGCGTCCTTGACCAGGAACGCCTGGATGCCCTCCGCCAGAGCCCGGCGCACCTGGCCCGGCTGGCCCATCGCGGTGAGGATCAGCACCCGGCAGTCCGGCAGCCGCTCCCGCAGCTC